>NZ_JAOCCV010000019.1:0-97361 GCF_029840585.1 Pseudomonas sp. GD03875
CAGTGGACCTGAACGAGAGCGATCGTATCGGCAAGAACTGGTCGACGAGAGTCGGCAAGAACAAGACCGAGACCATCGGCATGGCCTATCTGCAGAACGTCGGGCTGGGGCGCATGGAGAACGTCGGGCTGGGGTACAGCCTGAACGTCGGCATGACGATGAACACCCTGGTTGGTGTGAACCAGAGCAGCCAGATCGGCAGGGACAAGATCACCACGGTGGGTAGCCAGTACACCCTCAACGTTGGGGGCGGCGGTAGCGGGCCTGCTGCAGGCGCGGGCCAACCCATGCACATCGTCGCGCCCAGTGAAGGGCAGGGTGGGGGATCTTCCGGTGGTGGCTCCAGCATCACCATGGACAAGGACACGATCACCCTGAACGTGGGCCAATCGACTCTGGTGATGAAAAGCGACGGCACCATCACGGTCAATGGCCATGACCTGATGGTCAATATGACTGGCGAACAGACGCTCAAGGCCGACGGCAATATCACCCTGAAAGGAGCCAAGATCCTTGAAAACTGAGGTCCGGGGCCCGTCTGAAACCGGTGCTGACAGTACCACTCCGCTCAACGACCTGCTGCAGCGCCCTGCTCAGAATCGCGCCCAGATACCGGAGCGTGCAGAGGGTATCGTCATTGGTCGATTATCGGCGATCGATGCCGATGGCAGGGTCCACATTGCCATTCCACAGTTCGGCCTCGACGATTTGATCGCCCCCAGCCTGGTGGCGCTCGGGGCCGAGCACGTCGGCCACCCCCTGGCCCTGGGTTTCGAGTCGGCCAACCCTCACAGACCTATCATCCTAGGACTGATGCTGGCGACTCCTGCCCCTGCCGCACCCAACGAACTGGAAATCCGCCGTGACGCGGAACGCATCGTCATCGAGGCCGAGAGTGAACTGGAACTGCGCTGCGGCGAGGCGGTGATCCTGCTCACGGCCGATGGTCATATCCAGCTACGCGGTGGTTACATCACCAGCCATGCCAGCGCCTCCCAGCGCATCCGTGGCGGTTCCGTACAAATCAACTGATTCCGAAAACATGGAAGTCTTCGTAGGCAGCAAACACCTGAATGTCTCGGTGTCCACGGCCCATGACGTTACCGGGCGGGAGCACTTGGTCGTGGTTGCCAAGGCCACCTGGAGCATCCCTTCACCCGGTCAGCGGCCGCGCCCCTTGCCCGCGCAACCCCTGAGCCATACCGATCACTTCACCGGCGCCCCCGGTATGTCCGCCCTGCGCTATGGCTGCGACATCTACCGGTTCAAACCGCGCTGCGACCTGCTCTTCGACGCCTGCGCCCAAGCCCCGGAAGGCAAGCCCGTGCGGCATCTGGGGGTGGGTTTCAGGGTCGGCCCCCTGACCAAGGCCCTGAATGTCTGTGGGCGCCGTTACTGGCGCAAGACGCTGGGCGGCTTCGTGCTCAGCACGCCTGAACCGTTTACCCGCATGCCGCTGCATTACGACCTGGCTTTTGGCGGCAGCCATGCCTATCGGTTGCGCAACGGCGAGGAACTGCACGAGACCTTTCTCGAAAACCCGGTCGGCATCGGCTGGGCCGGGCGCCACAGCCTCGATCAGTTGGCCAACGCCCCCGCACCGAGCCTGGAGGCCCTGGACGACCCGATCCGACGGCCGGATGCCACGCACCGGCCCATGGCACTCGGTGCCCTGGGCCGTCAGTGGCCGATGAGGTTGCGCTATGCCGGCACCTGCGATGAACACTGGCAGCAGAACGTCTTTCCCTTCATGCCCGATGACTTCGACGAGCGTTTTCACCAGGTCGCCCCCGAAGACCAGCAGATGGATTTCCCCCAGGGCGGCGAGGACGTGGTCCTTCTGAACCTGGTGCCCGGGCGACCCGATGTGCGCTTTCATCTTCCTGCACTCAAACACATGCCCGTGCGCATCCTGCGCAAGGACTACAGCACCCATACCGCCAATGCGGTGGTCGACACCTTGTTCTTCGAAACCGAGCAGCAGCGCTTCTCGGCGGTGTGGCGCACCAGTACCCCGATCCTCCGGCGCATCCAGGAATTCGGCAGCATCGCCATAGGGCCGGTCGACCCTCAATGGTGGCGCGGCAAGACCCTGGGCATCGAAGGTTGCAGCACCTGCGGTCAGTCGGCCGGGAGCACTGGAGCATGAGCCATGCACCGCTGTACATCACCTCGGCCGGCGCCTGCAGCGCGGTCGGCATGAGTCTGGACGCCACCGAGTGCGCGTTGCGCGCCGGCCTGGATCACTTCCAGGAGAGCCACTTCTATTGCTCGACCGGCGAGCCCATCCGCGTCGCCTGCCTGCACGACGTCGACATCTGGGGCAACTCGCGCCTGGCTCGTTGGGCCGCGCTGGCTATTCAGGAGTGCCTGGCCGGCGCTCCGGGCACCGATCTTGCCAGCACGCCATTGCTGCTGCTGGCCGCCGAGCGCGAGCGACCGCACAGCGACGACCAGCGATACCGCGACATCTACGAGCGGCTGCAACAAGCCATGGGCTGTCGGTTCGACAACCGCTCGCGCATCGTCGCCAACGGTCGTGCCGGCCTTGGGCCGGCGTTGCAGCTGGCTGCGCAGTGGCTGGCTGCGGGCGAGGCCAGGCAGGTGTTGCTGGTCGGTGCCGACAGCTACCTCGACGCAGCGACCATCGGCCATTACCTATCGGCGCAGCGCCTGCTGGTGCCGGGCAACTCCGATGGCTTCCTTCCCGGAGAAGCCGCAGCGGCCGTGTTGCTCAGTGCTCAGCCTGTGGCGAGTTGCGTGGCGATTCAGGGCCTGGGTGTGGCCCGGGAAGAGGGCCGCCCCGATGGCAGCGTGCCCAATCGCGCCATGGGCCTGACCCAGGCCCTGCGGCAGGCCCTGGAAAACGCTCCCGTGGCGCCCGGGACCTGGCAGTTGCGCTTCTCCGACCAGAACGGCGAGGGCTATTTCGCCCGCGAAGCGAGCAACGCCTTCACCCGGCTCGGCCGCCAGGGCCTGCGCTCGCTCAAGACCCTGACCCTGGCCGATTGCGTAGGCGAGGTCGGCGCGGCCACCGGCCCACTGATGCTGGCCTGGGCCAGCCGCCTGCTGCTGCAGGCCGACGCCCCCGGGCAATTCGCCCTCGCACACCTGGCCAACGACGAGGGCACCCGTACCGCCCTGGCCTTGGCTCCCCACCCATTGCCCGGAAGCTGAACATGGAAACCCACGTCTACGCCAACGACAACGAGTTCTGCTCCAAGGCTGCGGATGGTGTCAGCGCGGCCGCCTGGCCCGACCCCTGCTGGAGCCCACCGGAACCCAGCGCGGGTCCTGTCCTCATCCCGTACAGCAACACCGCCTATGCCCGGAACCTGGAAAACGGCTCGACCAGCGTGTTCGTCTGCGGCACTCCGGTGGCCCTCAAGGACGTCTCCTACCTGGCCAACAGCACTGGCAACGAAGCCGCCACCAACCACCTGGGCATGGGTCTCAACAGCGCGGTGATCACCGGCAAGGCCTACTTCACCGACTGGTCGCCGGACGTGAAGATCGAGGGCCTGAACGTATGCCGGCATACCGATCCCATGACGCATAACCACGGGTGACTCATGGCCAGTCCAGTTCCTAAGACGGCGGCCAACACGCCCGGCACGTACTACATCGATACCCCCAATGCCAAGGTGCCATGCAAAACCGAGCGGAGTCTGATCGAGAAAAAGTGCAAGCCCGAGCCCGCACAAAGTGAGGAAGACAAAAAGAACAACAAACCGCGTGCGAAAAGAAAAGGTTTGGGCGGAGCGATTGCAAAAGCAACAGAGAAGTTCGATGAGGCAAGCAAGGGTAGTGCGGGTTACAACCGTGACAATAGCACCAGTGCTACATCGGGTAATGCCTGGATGGACGATCACTGTTCAGGATTGTGGATAACTCCTAACCGCTCTCTCAAGAACTCTCCCGAAATCGAAGGTATAAAGAAGAAACTGGAAGAAGTTGCCGATAAACTCGATGGCGGCATTATGGCCTGGCTCGGCATGCTCAAGGATGCGGTTGGGGAGCTGGCCGATGTGGCGAGAGAGATGGTATCCCCCAAGATAGTCGATGACATCATGGAGGAAATGGCCCTGAAAATGGCCGCCAAGGGCGTTATCGGTGCTGTAGGCGGAGAAACGATTATAGTGCCGATACTGATGGCACTCTGGACGGCGTATGACTTATACAGCACGGCCAAACTGCTTGCCGACCTAGCGGGTGATAAAGGCAAGGCCGCTCTGCAGGCTTTCGAGTCCATTTGGGATATAGACGACAAGGTTGAAGAGATCCTGGCGGATATTAAAGACAACCCCGTCAAGGCAATGACCAATCTGATGACCTTGCTGGCCCAGATGGACCCTTGCATCCGGGCCCGCAAATGCATGCTGGTGCCATATAAGAATACCGATGGTAAACCCACCAAAGCTGTTGCACAGGCTCGACATGGTCAAGGTTGCTGCCCGGGGCAGACTGGTCACCATATCTTGCCCGACTCCATGACGGCTGGTCGCTGCCCGGGTTATGACCATGGTGATGCACCAGTAATTTGTCTTGAGGGTACGAGTAATAGCGCTGGTTGGGGAAGCCATGGGGCTGCGCATCAGAATTTAAAAGAGAAAATTCGCGTTTACAGAGAAACAAGAGAAAAGAATAAAGCATCACCAAATACCATTAGTTATAAAGACGCCAGCAGCCTTGGGATTGAGGCTGTGCGCGAAGCCGGCGCTCGTCAGTGTGACGCAGCCTGCCTGCAGGCACAACTCGATGCTCATTACAAGCATTGCAAGAATGCAAGTGGTGTGTCGCAAGAACTCATTCCGGCTGATGGCACTGGCGAATTTAGAAATTGGCCTGAATCAGGATCTAATGATCAAGAGCGTTAAGGGGGCTTATGTTGATTACTTTGGATGAATATAAGAAATTCTTGAAGAGTACGTTTTTTCGGGATTGTTCAGTGCGGGATAAGAACATCTTTGTTTTTATCACCGAACCCGACCTTACCGATGAGCAGATTGAGGAGGAAGAAGCGAATGGTTACGATCCTTCTCTTAGGCTTAAGCAGGTAGCGACTTTCTTCAAGGATCAGGCCGTAGGAACACAATGGGGTTGGAGTCCGCTTGTCGGTTGGGAGTCTACAATCACTGGGGCAGCCCAAAAACCGCTCAATCAATCGATCAATGGAGAGCAGTTTGCGGTTTTTCCATCAATGGAAAGCCGAGTATTTGTTACGGGTAGTGGTCCAGCGTATCAGGATAAGTCGCTTACAGCCTCGAAGGGCGATTTCCTAAGGGGCGCATTGCTCCGCTTGAAAACGATCAATGGATGGCTTTATGCCTGTGGCGGCGGACGTTCATTCGCAAAACGCCTGGATAAAGGTACGTGGCAGTCTTTCAGCGAAGCGATTCCCACCCTTGAAAATGAAGGCGAAAACGGCATCTATAGCGGTTTTAGGGACTTTGATGGATTTAACGAACAGGATATCTACGCCGCGGGCGGCAACGGCGATGTCTGGCATTTCGACGGCAATCGCTGGACGCCCATCGCCTTTCCCACCAACGAGCCCCTGCAGTCGGTCTGTTGTGGTGGAGACGGCAATGTCTATATCTCCGGTTATGAGGGACTGACCTTCATGGGCCGCGGCGAGCGCTGGAAGCAGATCCACCGCGGTGGTATCTCCCTGGGTTTCCGCGACATGGTCTGGTACGAGGACCGGGTCTGGTGCACCAGCGACTATGGCGTCTGGACCATTCACAACGGCAGGGTCGAGCGGGCCAAGTTGCCGGACGATATTGGCTCATGTGCCGGGCATCTTTATACCGGTGATGGCGTGCTGTTGTTGGCGGGTTTGGGGGGCGCGGCGTTCAAGGAGAACGGCCAGTGGCATTCGATTGTTTCCTTCCCGGTGATGGAACGTCTTCTGGAGCTGGATCAGGCGAGTTCCGCTCCCTGAGCATCGAGTATTTAGAGTGCTTATAGATAAGAAAACTTACGCCAGAAATTGGTATGGCTACAGGGTGACGGACTGTGTCGTCAGAAATAAAGATATTTTCTATTTTATTGCGCGAAATGAAGAGCAGGGCAGCCGTGCAGGTCCCACCCAGCAAGAGACCGTCCTCAAAAGAGTTATTTCATTTATTCTCTCCGAGCCAGAAGAGGGCCGTTGGGGGCGAAAAACCTTAAAGAATTACTCGCGTATTCACGCCGGAGTGACCTTGCTTCCAATGGAGCAATTCATAGGCGTAGATGCCTCTGGCCATGTCTATGCCATAGGCGGTGGCGTCGCTGAAATGCAAGACGATATACCTAAAAGTAAGGAAGGGCCGCTACGCGGTAGCGTACATCGTGTGAGAACCATCCAGAAATACTTGTATGCGGTTGGTGGCTTTCACACGGTTTGTCGCCGTACGGATCGTAATCAGTGGGAATCTCTTGGTTTCAATCTGCCGATCCCTATCAATCCGACTGACGACGAATATACGGATGCAGTGATAGAAATGGGGCTCGACGACATCGACGGCTTTGCCCATGACGATCTCTACACAATAGGCTGGAAGGGGCGTGTCTGGCATTGCGATGGGAAACAATGGCGCCCGATTGCCTTCCCTTCCAATATGTACCTGAAGTCTATCTGCTGCGCGGGTGATGGTTTCGTCTATATCGGTGCTCAGTCCGGAACCGTGTTCAAAGGTCGCGGTGATCAGTGGACCATGCTGGAGCGCGGATATATGTCGCTGCCGTTCAATGACATGGTGTCGCATGCCGGCAAGGTTTGGTGCACCAGTGACTATGGCTTGTGGTGCATCGAAGATGGGAAAGTCGTCAGACCGGAACTCCCCTCGGGAATAGCGGTATGCGCCGGCCATCTTTCCGTGGGGGACGGTGTGATGCTGATGGCAGGTGTCAATGGCGCCGCCTACCATGACGGGCAGAATTGGACGCTTATCTTAAATACCTACGAGATGGATACCTTGGTAGAGGCGGGATAACTCTGGATATAAATGCGCCAGCAGTTGGAGTGCGCTCAAAGTAGCTACGACTAGCTTCCGCAGGCACAGTGCAATGATCACTACAAGAATGCAACCGGTGTACCACAAGAGCCTATTCCGACTGACGGCCCTGGCAAGTTTAGGCTGTGGCGCTGAGCAAGTACTGACGATAAGAAATCACCAACGCCTAGGGTTGGTTAAATGCTGATCACATTGGATGAATATGGAAAAATACTGAAAAGTAGCTTCTTTAGAGATTGTTCAATAAGAAGCAAGGGTGTATTTATCTTTATATTGGAGCCAGTGCTGACGGATGAGCAGGTTGAGGAGGAGGCCGCTGAAGGTTACGATCCTTCGCTTCGGCCCAAGGCTGTAATCACTTATATTCGTAGCGAGCCTGCCGGTAAGCAATGGTTTCATACTAGACTTTATGGCTGGGAAAGTATTATCACTGGGGGCGCCCAAAAACCGCTTAATCAATCGATTAATGCGGAGCGCACGGCCGTTTTCCCCTCCATGGAAGAGCGCGTATTTGTTACCGGAAGTGGTCCGGCCTATCAGGACGAATCGTTGGGAGGGCCTTCGACGGATTTTCTGAGAGGCGGGCTACGCCGCTTGAAAACGCTTGAGGGGTGGCTTTATGCCTGTGGTGGGCGTCGCTCCTTTGGCAAGCGATTGGATAAAGGTACTTGGCAATCTTTTAATGCTGGGCTTCCCACTCTTGAAAATGAAGGAGAGAACGGCATTTTCAGTGGTTTCGATGACTTCGACGGCTTTAACGAACAGGATATCTATGCTGCGGGTGGTAGTGGCGATGTCTGGCATTTCGATGGCAATCGCTGGACGCCCATCGCCTTTCCCACCAACGAGCCCCTGCAGTCGGTCTGTTGCGGTGGAGACGGCAATGTCTATATCTCCGGCTACGAGGGCCTGACCTTCATGGGCCGCGGCGAGCGCTGGAAACAGATTCACCGCGGTGGCATCTCCCTGGGTTTCCGCGACATGGTCTGGTACGAGGATCGGGTCTGGTGCACCAGCGACTATGGCGTCTGGACCATCCACAACGGCAAGGTCGAGCGCGCCCGGTTGCCGGACGATATTGGCTCATGTGCCGGGCATCTTTATACCGGTGACGGCGTGCTGTTGTTGGCGGGTTTGGGTGGTGCGGCGTTCAAGGAGAATGGCCAGTGGCACTCGATCGTTTCCTTTCCGGTGATGGAACGTCTTCTGGAACTGGATCAGGCGAATCCTGCCCCCTGAGTGCCATCGGAACTGACCGGATGACCTATTTCTCATGATTCATGAACCTCTTGTCGCCAGCGCCATTGTGCCGCTGGTCCAGCGCCATGTCGGCGATGCGGCTTTTTATTGGGCTCAGCGTGACGGCTCTATCGAGTCGCCCCATCTGGATCTGGCTCGGTTGCGACATGTCGATCGCCTGCTGCAAGCGCATCTGGACGGTGTGGTGGTGGCTGGGGAGGAGGGCTGGCAACAGGCGTTGCAGGCCCTCAAGCGCTGGCAGGGGCCTGGCGAGGCGTTCGTTTGCGCAGTGCTGGGGTTGACCCATGGCGATGGCGAACGATTGCAGGTGTTGTGGCCGTTGATAGCGAAGCAGCCCGAGCGCCTGGCGCGTGGCCTGGTGTCGGCCTTGGCCTGGATGACTACATCCCTCGGTCAGGCCTACACACCCTGGATCGAGCATTGGCTGGCCCATGCCGAATCCCCGCTGCTCAAGGCCATTGCCCTGCGTGCCGCCACCAGTGTAGGCATGTTGCAGACTGAGGTGGCCCTCGCGGCCTGCACGGCTGTGGAGCTGGAGATGCGCGTTGCCGGCTGCAAGGCACTAACCCTGGCGGTGCAATCCCAGGTTTCTCTGGCGCGGCAGACCCTGCTGGCTGCGCTGCACGACCCGGCGCTGCGCGTACGAGGGGCCGCGGCCAGCAGTCTGTTGCTGGCCGCGGGTGAGTCAGACACCGCCTTGGACAGCCTTCGGATAACGGTCATCGAGTGTGCTCAGGCCTTGCACGAGGCCCACGGCCGGGAAAAGAGTGCCGTGGATCGACGCCTGCGGAATTGGCTGCGTACCCTGGCTGTGCATTTGCCCTTGGGGCACGGTGCCATCCCCGACCTGCTGGATCGGCTATCCGACCGCCATGCTTTGGAGTTCATCGTCTGGCATGGCGACTTCAGTCACGCCCACCTGTTGCTGGAGATGGCCAGCCAGGCGGATCTGGCCCAGGGAGCGCTTTGGGCCCTGCATACCCTGACCGGTCAAGGCAAGCTCCTTGAGCAGTCTCATGCCCATGGCATGGACGAGGCTGCAGCGTCGGCAAAGCCTGGCCACTTCGCCGGCATGCCGTATCCAGACCTTGTTCTGTGGCGGCGCTGGTGGAGCGAACAAGGCCCGCAACTTCCCAGAGGCAAGCGCCTGCTATACGGAAAAGCCTTGGGAGACGATGCGGTACTCGATCATCAACACTGCCTGAATCTGCTGCTTGAGGGTGATCAACGCACCCGCCATCTGGCCGCGGTGCTGAGCGCTCGATATGGTCGAGCGCAGCCCATCAATATTCGTGAACGTGCCCATCGGCAGATCACCTGCCTCGGAGTCGCGCTGTATGACTGAGCCCTTGCTTGATCCCTGGAACGATGCAGCGAGGATCGCCGCCTATCTAGAAGACACCAGCACACGCCTGGTGATAGGCCTGGGTGCCGAGTGGTGCAGCCGCTGCGAGTCGGTTCAGCCCCAGTTTGCGACCTTGGCTCGCGCCCCGGCTCGCGCGGAGCACTGGTTGTGGCTGAATCTGGAGGAGCATGGAGAGCTGTTGGGCGACTTCATGCCGCAGACTCTGCCGTTGCTCTGGGTCTATGAGGGACCACAATTGATCCACTACGGTAGCCCCGAAGCACTGACAGGCAGCCTGGACAGTACCGCGTTCCTGAACGCCATGGCACCGTTGACCCCGACTCCTGAAGCGAACATCAGGGATTGTCTGGTCAAGCCTGTCTGGGCGATATGAAACAGCAGGGCGAGTGGCTGTAGATGTGCTTGTCGCAGTGGCATGTGCTACAGGCGCTGCCAGGGCCACCATTTGCGGCATCCCTATACCTCATCTGACAAAACGATAAAGACATGCCCAAACAAGCTGATACCCATTTGCGCAACCGGATCATGGGTCTTCTCGGTTTGGCAGGACACGAGATCAACGATGGGAATGACTCCGCCGCCGAGCAAGCATTGCTTCAAGCCTGGGGGGCACTGCCTGTGCCGCAGCACGAGAGGGATTTCGGGCAATTGGTTATTCAGCAGATCATCGGTTTCTATTTGAAGACTGAGAGACCGCATGATGCTCAGCCATGGCTGGAGCCTCTGGCACTTTCATTCGGCTCGGCAAACGATGGCACAGTTGCCATGATCGCAGGTGTAGTGCAATACGAGGCGGGAAATCTTGATGTGGCTTATGAGCGCTTTGGGTTTCTGTTTGAGAATTTTGGCAAGCGTCCATTTCAAGGCAGAGACAGGAAATACATGGATTTCTATCTGGCTGAAAGCAAGTCCCGATTGGCATGAAACACATAGCGGATCATGTAAGAAGGGTTTTTTCTATTTATTTTAATGGTGGAGTTGCAAGGGGCTGGGGAATGAAGCCTTTCTTGAGAGTCAAGATGAGCTGTTGCTGCTAGGGTACGATAGAGTTGGCTCCACAGGCGAGCACTCACTTCTTGAGAAATACCATCCTGTGAGTTTGGAAAGGGTGTTAATTTTAAGTTGTATTTCCATAAGGGTGATTTATGGAGCAGCGGTGTTGATTTTTTTGGATTTAGGCTGGGGCCTGTTCTGAAACTGGTTAAGGAGCATATTAATAAAGTAGACGTCTTTTTTGATGTCGACGATTTTGATAATGGTGCTCTTGTGGTGAATGATTTTTGTGTGTGTCGCTTTTCTTTTATGAATGAAAGATCTCCGAGAATTCTGACGCTTGAGACAGACATGGGTGTGTGCGCCAGCATGCAGGGCTCAAGAGTGGCAACTGATTTTGCTTGCAAGCAGTTTGCACATGTAAAAGATGTGCAAGTTTTTAAAAATAACAGAAATGTTAGAAGAATTTTTGAAATAGTGAGAAAGACTTGTCATAGACAGGTGCAAGGTTGTTAGCTTGGCGCAAGTCTCGAATGCCTCATTTGGAAAATGTCGAGGAAGAGTTCCTGCACTATCCTCTATAGTTCGCTGTGCGATATTTTGTTGTTCAAATCAAAAGGAATGGGAAAAACCACACAGGTGATGAAGCGCCTCTTTTTTTATGATTTATGCGATAGAAAACGTTGGCCGTGAGTATGTTGATAAGCTTGTGAGCAACTTCAAGGCCTTGGTTCATCCTTGACACAAGTGCTATGACCTCCCGAAGCCCAGGGCGGCTCTAGCCAGGCTGCCACGCAATATCTGCCCTCGGTTCCTCAGCCAGAGCGATTGCCAGTCTCACCCTCCGATCGCTTCAACCCCATGATCAAGCCGACCGGCAACCACAGGATGACCCAGTAGGGACTGGGGCGATGGAACACGGCGTAGACATCCGAGATCATGGCCACCATTGCGAAAGCCAGCAGGGATAGTGCAATTCTTGCACTCGCGTCCTGGCGCATTCGCCAGGCTTTCATCAGCAAGGTGGCGAGCAACAGCAGAAACAAGGCGATGCCAGCGATGCCGTATTCGTACCAGAGCTGGAGATAGAGGCTATGCGCGTGCAGCACCTTGTCTCCCCAGGGGTAGCGATAGACCAGGTCTTGCCCGGGGCCTTCGCCGAGCAGCCAGAACTCGGGTAGCCGCTCCAGCCAGTTGAGCCAGATCAGGTCGCGGCGGCTGGTGCCGATGCGCCATTCGTTCTGTATCTGCGGCCAGAAATAGATGGCCATGACCACCAGGGCAAGTGCGCCGATGAACAGCAACTGCCGGGCGCGAGCCTTTGGCGACAGCAGGAGCAGCGTCAGGCCACCTGCCGCGAGCGAGAACCAGGCGCCACGGGAGAAGGTCAGCAGCAGGTACATCAGCAGGCCGGCAAGGCCTGCCAGGGCGAGCGTCAGGGGGATCCCCCGAAGTTCTTTTTCCACCACCAGGTGCAGCAGGAAGAGCGAAAAGAAACCGTAGTAGAGGCCCGCGATGATCGGGTGGTCCAGGTCGGCGAGGCCATTCCAGCCCAGTTCGAACAGGCGCCCGCCGCTCCTGATGGCGTCATAGCTCAAGGGCTTGTCGAGGATGACGAACTGGTGGATGAGCGTAAGCCAGGCGAAGCCGGCGGCTACCGTCGCCGTGATCAGCAGTACCTTGTCGATTCGTTTGAGTTGGGTAAGGCGCGCTACGGCGAAGGTATAGAGCAGGAGGAACAGTGCGATCTTCAGCCAGTAGCCGGGCGAGTGTGCGGCATCCGTGCGCAGGACTCCGCTGACAGCTACGAAACCGAGCAGCGCCAGTAGCGCGAGCGAGCAAGGTTGACGCCACAAGGGCAGGGCCAACCGCTCGGCGAGCAGCACGAGCAGGGCTGGCGCGAAGAGCAGCCAATGCGTCTGCGTGGCATAGCGGCTGCCATCGTTGTTCAGGAGCAGGCCGCTGATCTGCGCGACCAGTCCCACCATGAGCAGCACGAAACCTGCCTGGGAGAGTCTTGGATGATCGAGTGTCATGGGCAGACCGTGGTCAGATTCGGATGACGAATGGGGATCGTCGCACCATGCGACTGGTGGGGCCGAGCCCCGCGCTGTTCGCTACGCACCGCCGCGTGATCCGGCCAAGCGGGTGAGGGAGAGCTTGAGCTTTTCGCGCACCAGCAGGAACAGATAGGTACCGTTGGTTCTCACGTAGCGCCACAGCAGGCGGCGCGGCTCAAGAAGCAGCCTGAACAGCCATTCCATCCCTATCACTTGAACCCACCGTGGTGCGCGCGGCAGCTTGCCGGAGAGCACATCGAAGGAGCCGCCGACGCCCATGCCGATCTTCACGCCTAGGGTCGGCCAGTGCTTCTGCAGCAGTACCTCCTTCTTGGGTGAGCTCATGCCGACGAACAGGATATCCGCGCTGCTGGCACGAATCGCTTCGGCCACGCCGGCCTCTTCCTCTGCCGTGAAATAGCCGTCGCGCGTGCCCACGATGCGCAGCGCCGGGTAGCTGTCGAGCAGGCGGCGTGCCGTCAGCTCCACCACGTCGTGGCGTGCACCGAGCAGGTAGACCGAGGCGCCTGTATCCGCCGCCAGGGCGCACAAGTCGCCCAGCAGGTCGATGCCCGCGCGGCGCGGCGGAGCTGGAATGTCCAGAAGCCGGAGCCCCAGCGAGATGCCGGCGCCATCGACATGGACCCGTTCCGCCTCTTCCAGCGCGGTCATCAGCAGGCTATCCCGGCGCGCATCGACCAGCTTGGCGACGTTCAGGCCTTCCAGTCGCAGCCGGTATTCGCCGGCCAGCGCGCGTTTCACGTCGTCGAGCAGGTCCTGCACGGGCATCAGGTCGAGGGGACATCCGAAAAAGGTGATACGGGTGTGGCCCGGCTCCGTATTCATAGTGGCTCCCTGGATGCTGGGTGAGGTGCTCTGGAAAGGCTGCGTAGCGCTCCGCCACATAGCAGCCAGAAGGCTCCGCTGCCGGAGACCGTCAATATGTGTTCGGAGCTGATGAAGGTAGTGGCCAGGCCGAACGAAAGCCAGAAAGCCGCCAGGGCGATGGGGTCGCCATGCATGCGGTAGCCGCGCCACAGCGCCAGGGCGAGGTTGGCGTAGAACCACAGGAACAGCAGGGCGGCCGGCAGGCCCAGCTGGAAGGTGATGCTGAAGATTGCCCCTTCGCCGCCGCCGATGGCGGGGCGGCTTTCCTGGGCGGCCACCGCGCCCTGTGCGCCCAGGCCGGCGCCTACGACCAGCACGTTCGATAGATCCGCAAGGTTTTTTTGCAGGGCTTCCCAGTGGCCGATCGTCGAACCATCGAGGAAGTTGACGCTGGTATGCACGATGCCGTACGACGCGACGCCTATCGCCACCAGGGCGGAGGCCGCCATGACCAGACGCGAGAGCCCGCTGCGGAACAGCGACGTGCCGGTGGCCAGGTAGCCGATCAGGGCCAGGCTCGCCGCCAGCATCGCGCCCCGGGTGCCCGACATCCAGATGCCCAGGAACATCAGCGCCGCCAGACCGAGACCAAGCCAGCGGGCGCGGCGATCCAGCCAGGCGAGGGTGGCAAGGGACGCCACGGCCAGGAACATGCCCTGTGCCAGCGGCGAGGCCAGAAGGCCCGCGGCGCGGCGCCCCAATTCCGTGCCGCCATAGAAGTTCCAGGGCAGTCCGTTCGCCGGATTGCCGCCCAGCAGCATGCCTTTGACGTTCAGCATGTAGCTCGGGTAGTCGATCGTCTCGATCCAGAAGGAGGTGTTTCTCTGCTCCCAGGCACCGAATGCGATGCTGGCGATGGCCAGGGTCGCCAGCAGCGCAGCGCATCCGCGTAGCTGGTCCGGTCGCCGGATGCAGTAGTAGCCCACCAGAAAGAGCAGCATCGGGATCAGCAACGTGCCAAGCGAGCCGATGCGAATGCCAAGAGAAGCGTCGCCGTGGCTGAACAGCAAGTAGAGCAGGGCGATGCCGCCATAGGCGACCATGGGCACGAGAAGCGTCTTCGGCAGGCGCACCGTGAGCAGGCAGAGCCCCGCGACAAGGATTACCAGCAGGTCGCGCACCGGGCGCAGCATGCCCGCCTCGGGCCAGTCGCCACCACCGTACAGCCAGGCGGCGACGAGATCGCCCAGGTGAATCCACAGCACGATGACCGCGAGCACCAGGAATCTCATCGAGACGATTCCCTGAGGCGGTCACGATGCTGTCGCCAGCGCTGCAGTTCGCCCACCAGGCCAGGGCCCAGCAACACAAGGGCCACGCGCTTGGCCTTGGTCTTGAGCCGGTCCTTCCAGCCCCATCCGACCCGTTCTATCCAGCGGTCGATGGCTCTCACGTCCTCGGTGGCGGCCGGCGCCACGGGTGAACGGGCCAGGTGCTCCGGGCGCCTCGCTTCGAGCCATAGCGTGCCCGCCAGGGAGGCCAGCGGATGCGAGCCGCAGTGGATCACCTCCAGGCCGGCCGCCTCGGCCAGGCGGCGCAGGTTGTCCGCCGAGAAGTAACTCAGGTGGGCCGGATGAACGAACAGGCGCGTCCGCCAGTCGTCCATGAGGTCAGGTACTTCGATCCACAGCTGGCCGCCCGCCCGCAAGGCGATGGCCGCCTGTTCCAGAAAGCCGAGTGGGTCTATCAGATGCTCCAGCACATGGAAGGCGACTATCGCGTCCTGGCTGCCGGGGGGCAGGTCCGGCAGGGCGTCGATGAAGGCCACGTCGGCCTGGTTCAGCAAGGCTTCCCGGTGGGACAGATCCGGCTCGCTAGCACTCAGGCGCAGGTCCTGGCGCAGCCTTGCGGCCTGGCCGAGAAACGCGCCGAAGCCCGACCCCATTTCGAACAGACGGCCGTCGCGGGGCAGCTTCGGTTCGATCAGGGACAGGCGCTGGCGTGCGACTTCGGCGTCGCCACGCCAGGCGAAGAAGCGGGGGACGCTGCGCCAGGGAACTTCGGCCGGGAACAGGCGACGATAGGGGCCGGCGTAGAACCTCGAAAGCCCGGCCTGGGTGAAACCGGGGGCCAGGTAGACCGCGGCGCAATATCCGCAGCGGCGCAGCTGCTGGCCCGACTCCGCGTAGACCTCCGGCCAGAAGTGTCGCTGTGCCTCGGTGGCGCCGCAGGGGCGGCACTGACCCAGATCGGGCGCCAGCCCCCAGTCGTCGATCCGCTCAGGCATAGATGCTCCGGTACCAGAGGGCCACCGACAACGCCAGCCACAGGGTGCTGTGCTGGTTGCCTGTTGCGAGGCCTGTCCGCAGCCCGTCCACGTCGATGTAGTCCGTCAGCCCGGACGGCAGATCGTCCAGGAGTTCGCGCCACGGCAAGCGCGCCACGAGGAACTGTTCCGCGTGGCCGAAGCCGGTGTTCTTGGGCGTCTCGATCAGGGATTGCGGCAATACGCCCGCGAACGCATCCCTGAGCAGCGCCTTGGAGCGTCCTTCTCCGACCCGCTTCAGGGCGGGCGTGGCGAAAGCACGTTCCACCAGCCGGTGGTCCATGAACGGGCTGCGCAGCTCGATGCCGGCGCTCATGCTGTTGCGGTCGGCCATGCGCAGGGCCATGGGCAGCAGGTTGTCCAGCTCATCCTGGCGCAACCGGTCTTCGAGGTTGCCCTGCATGCTGTCCTGCAGTGCTTCCAGCCGATGCCGTTGCGCCGCCCAGAGATCGTCGTTGATCAGTCCGACGCTGGGCCGGTGGCGCCGTAGCAAGGCCCCCACCAGTGGTAACGGCAGGTCCCAGACCAGGCGATTGAGCAGCAGGCCGGGCGAGAAGGTGCGGTATTTCAGCAAGCGCGCCACCTGCCGCCAGTCGCCGGCCATGAAGGCGTCCCGGGTGGCCAGGGTGTGATAGCGGGCGATGTATCCCCCGAAGAGCTCGTCCGCACCCTCGCCGGAAAGCACCACCTTGTAGCCCTGGCTGCTGATGGCGCGGTAGGTGCGGAAGCTGGCGAGCGCGGAGGGGGTGCTGAAGGGTTCGCCCTGGACGCTCACCAGGCTCATCAGCTCGTCGGCCGAAGGGATCGGGTGGAAGCGCAGGACGTGGTGCAGGTCGGCGTGACCGCCGCCGTGCATCAGCATGGTGGCGCGGGACGACTCGTCGAACTCGGCCTGTTCGCCGTCGCTGTAGCCATAGGTGAACGCCCCCGATAGCCGTTGCCGCGGGGCCTGCGAGGCATTCAGGGCGACGCGGGTGATGATGGAGCTGTCGAGGCCGCCCGAAAGCAGGCTGGCCACGGGCACATCCGCCTGCAGGCGCAGGCTCACGGCGCTCTCGACCAGGGCGCGGACCTCTTCCGGCGAGAGCGGCGGCGCACTGCCGGGTTCCGGCCAGTGATGGTAGGGCGCCGCGCTGAACCGTCCACTCCTGCTCATGCGGCAGACCTGGCCCGGGGGAACGGCCCGAACGCCTTCGAAGAAGGTGGCGGTGCCCTGTTCGGAGAAGCTGGTGATGAGGAAATCGAAGATCTTTTCCGCATTGGGCGCCGGATAGCCGCCGCGCATCAGGGCGATGGCGCCAATCTCGCTGGCCAGGGTGGCCTGCTTGCCGTCATGGTGCAGGTAGAGCGGCTTCACGCCGAGGCGGTCGCGGCAGTACACCAGGTCTCCGCTGGGGGCGTCCCACAGCACCACCGCCCACATGCCGTTGCAGCGCGAAAAGACGCCTTCACCCCAGATGCGCCAGCCCTGCAGCAGCACTTCCGTGTCGCCGTCGGTCACGAAGACGCAGCCGAGTGCGCGAAGCTCCTCGCGCAGCTCGACGAAGTTGTAGATCGCGCCGTTGAACACCAGGACGCTGCCGCTGACCGGGCAGCGCATCGGCTGTTCGGCCGCGCTGCTGGTGTCGAGAATGGCCAGCCGGCGATGGCCGAGCAGCGTCGCCGGCGCCTGGTCGACCATCAGCAGGCCTTCGGCGTCCGGACCGCGCCGGGCCAGGCTGGCCAGCGCCTGGCGGGTTCGTTGCTCGAGGCCGTCGCAGGCGCCGAGTGCGCGTACAGCGATCAGTCCGCACATGGCAGCAGCTCGAAGGTGTTCATCGAAGGGGGGCCTCAACATAACAGGAAGATCGCCGCCACAGGGCCGCGAGGGTCGGCAGCAACAGCACGAGCCCTATCACCATGCTCCAGTGCCATATGCCGAGGGCGCAGGCCAGCACGGACAGCGACAGTGCGGCCATGCCCCAGGGGCTCGGGCGCAGTTTCAGCAGCACGAGCAGGCCCGCCAGGACGGCCAGCAGGCCGAGCACACGGGCCCACAACAGGTAGTCCGCATCGCCGATCCAGGCCGCGCCTGCCTGCAGCAATGCACTGAGCGCCAACCCCACGCCCAGCAGCCTGGAGAGCGGCCGCTCCTGGCGGGCGCCGATGAGCAATATGCTGAGAAAACCGCTGGAGGCCGACACGCCCCAGGCAAGCAATACGATCGCGCTCAGCGCCAGCCACTGACGCTGATCGTTGGACAGCTCCAGACCGTGCAGCAGCAGGCCGCCCAGGATCACGGCGGTGCTGCCCCAGCACACCAGGGACGCGGCGGAGAGAATATGACGTCTGCCCTGACGTTCCTGCGCCTCGGGCAGCAGCAGCCGGGAAAATTGCGCGAGCACGCCGGAGAGACCGCTCAGCACATGGTTCAGGATCAGGAAGAAGGGCAGGAAGGTCGGTGCCAGCGGGGCGAGCAGAAAGGGTGTCAGCCGATCATGGAGCGTTCCCCATACGCTGAGCAGCGACAGGTGGAAGGCCGAGCCCAGTTGCCCCTTGCCGGCTAGCGGTAGCCAGAGCCGGAGCCGACGGCTGCAGATCACGCTTACCAGGGCCTGCACCAGATAGCCCAGGCTCACCGAGATGCCGGCCGCCGCCGAGGTGGACAAGGGCGGGGCGTATTGCAGCAGGCACCAGATGACGAGGGCGGAAGGCCACGCGATCTGCGCCACCAGCAATCCGCCCAGGCGTCTGCCTTCGACGATCATCGGCGAGGAGTAGTTGAACAGTGCGAACAGGCATGCCGCCGCGGCGCCTGCCAGGTATTGCCGGCTCGCCCCATCGTCGCTCCACTGCATCCAGCCGATCATCACCGCTGCCAGCAGGAGCAGGGTGGCGACCAGCCGGTGCCCGAGCGCGTATCGCCAGGTGCGCTCCCACTCCGAAGAGCCGCCGCGCTCGCGCAGGAACAGCGATGCATATCCCAGGTCCGCCAGGAAGATCGAGGTGATCAGCAGCAGATGGGCCAGGCCGACCGCTCCATAGGTCGACGGGCCCAACTGGTCTAGCAGCCGCAACTGGAAAAGGAAATTGGCGATCTGACCCAGGCCATAGGTCGAGGCGGCGAGCAGCAGTGAGTGCCTGATGGCGATTGGTCCGGAGCTCGGCTCCGGCTCGGGGCCGCGCTGGGGCGATGGTCCCGGTGGGCTCGGGTTCACTGGGTGCTGTCCGGGAACACCACCCGGCGCAGGGCCTCGTCGAATCGCAGCCGCGGCTGCCAGCCAAGCACTTCGAGGGTGCGTGCCGGATTGCCGAGCTGGCTGGGGCGATCGACCCGACGCTGGCGCGCCGGATCGACTTCCACTTCGACCCGCTGGCCGAGTATCCGGCCGAGCTGCAGGACCAGTTGCTCCACCGAATGCTCGACGCCGGAGCACAGGTTCAGCGTATCGAACGGTACGTCGTGCCTGGAGTCGTTGACCATGGCGATCAGGCCGCGGGCGATGTCGTCGGCGTGCAGGTAGTCGCGCCGTGGGGTCAGGTTGCCCAGCCGTACCCGGCCATCGGCCGAGCCGCGCAGCTGGGCCAGCACTTCCGGAATCAGGTGCCCGTTCGGATCGTCATGTCCGATGGCATTGAATATCCGCGCGACCCTGCCAATGCGTTCGCCACGGCCGCTCCAGAACTTCAGCTGTTGCTCGTTGCAGTACTTGGACAGCGCGTAGTTGTCGCAGGGCGCGACCGGGCTGTCGAGTTCCGAGAGTGGGCTGTCCTGCCAGGCGTAGACCGCGCCGCTGGAAGCGATCACCACGCGCCTTATGTCGGCCTGTTCCGCGGCCGCCAGCAGGCGTTCGGTGCCGACCACGTTCACGTCCAGGCAATCGGCGCGGCGGGTCTCGCAGGTGGGAATGTGGTGCACGGCGGCCAGGTGCAGGATCGCGGTCGGGCGGAAGTCGTTCAGCAGGGCGGCCAGGGTATCGTCGTCCCGCAGGTCACCACGCACCGCCAGCGTTGCTTCCTCGGGCATCGGCAGGCCGCTCGAGAGATCGTCGAGCACGGCGACTTCGCCTCCCGCGGCGCGCCATTGCCGGGTGGCTCTGCGCCCCAGCATCCCGGCGCCGCCGGTCACGAGAAGGCGCATCAGGTCGGCTCCTCCAGAATCAGCCGTCGACGCAACGGGGCCGGAAGCCAGCCCACGGGGCGGTATTCCGGCCGCAGGGCCAGGCGGGTGGCCAGGATCAGGGACAGGCCGGCGAAGGTCGCGCAGAACACGAACAGGCCGACCCAGAAGGGGCTGCGCACTTTTACCGGCGTGCTGGAAAGGGCCGAGCGGGTCTTGATGCCGATAGCCTGCTGCCGGGCTTCCGCCAGGGCCAGCTTGAGGTTCATGTCCTCGGTGGCTTCCTGCTCCATGGCGGAGGGTTGCGGGTGGGCTGCGAGGAGCTTGGCGCGGTTGTCCTGCAGCTTCCCGATGATGTCGTCGCCCGAGGCTGCGCCGCGGATCGTCTGGTCCAGGCCCGCCAGCAGCTGTGCCGTCCAGTTGAGTTTCTCCAACTCGCGCCGGGTCTTGCGCGACTTGGCCCGCAGCTCGGAGATGGTCGCTTCCAGGGCCACGATCTGGGGCAGCGGGGCGAGGTACTTGCCACCGCCGTCGCTGACCGAGACGACGGTGTTGTTCTCCATTCGGCGCAGCTCGGGATAGCGCTCCAGCAGGCGCTGCATGTCTTCTATGCGCTGCTGGGCCTGCTCTATCTCGAAGTCGGTCTGCAGCAGATCAAGACTGAGCTTGGGACGGTGGGCCAATGCCGCCTGACCATCGCGGACCAGGCTGATCAGGCTGTTGGCGAGCAGCGCTTCGCGGATGTGCTGGGCCAGCCTGTCGAGCGTCAGGTTCGACTGCTGCGCATCGCGTACTCTCAGGGTGAGTTCCAGGCCTATGCCGCGGGTGTTCTGGAATTCGGCGGGCGGTATCTCGCGAATGTCGTCCCGACTCAGGGCCGAGCGGTAGCGGACGGTACTGCTCCAGAAGGACGCGTTCAACGCGTTTTGCCGCAGGATTCTGGTATCGATGTCGACCGCATCGCCGCCATCCCCGAAGGATCGATCCACCCAGCGTTCGTCCCAGAGAAAGGACTGGGCCTGCCGCCACTCCTCGAGGGTGACTCCCGGTACTTCGACCAGGGCTGTGGCGGTATACAGGGGGCGTCCGGCGATCCAGACCGCGGCAGCCAGGGCGGCCAGCAGGGCTGGCAGGAGCAGCAGCCTGCCGAAGCGTCGATAGAAGCGCAGTACACGAAGGGCAAGCTCGCCCAGTGAGAGTTCGTCTTCCTGAGGTGCGTGGGGGGCTCGTACTGCCGTGGTGTGCATGGGGTCAACCTGAAGGAAGTGCTGAGGCCTCCTGCCGGCCGTCCGCGATCCGGTCGTACATTCATGCCCTGAGGTGCCGGGAATTTGCCATAGGCGCAAGGGCGTTGCAATTGGCCGACAGGCCGCTCCGGTGCGCCGGGGCCTGTTCTTTCCGTTGCCCGGGCCATCCTGCGGGCGCGGCGCTGGCCGCGAAGATAATGCTTGCGCGGGAGGTCGACGTACCGGCAGATTTCGATTCTTTACGCGCGAGCCATCGTGATGCCTGCGACCCTACCTTTTTCCCTGATCGCCGACTTGCAGACGCTCGACCGGCGCATGACGGAGCTTCCCTGCCCGGGCTGCGGCGGGCGGGAGCCTCATCTGATCTGGCGGCGCGATCGCTATTTCCTGGCGGTGGACCTGTCGGCGTGCCGGAAATGTGGTCTGGTCTACCTGGCCCGCGGTCTCAGCGGCGAAGCCCAGTCGGTGTTCTACGAGCGTGTCTATCCTCGCCTGATGGTCCAGCCACCCCCGCCCAGCGCGATATGGGACTACCGCCTGATGGCGGGGTATCGATACAGCGAGATTTCATCCGTCATCGGTGCGTTCGACGCCGTGCTGGATATCGGGGCTGGGCTGGGGTTCTTTCTCGACGCCTGCCGCGCCCATGGCTGCGAACGGTTGATGGGCCTGGAGCCCGGCCGGCCTCAGCGGGAGCATGCCGCCCATGTTCTCGGCTTCGGCGAGCAGGTCCGGGCGGAAGGGTTGAGCGACAGCACCGAACTGCCGTTCGCGCCGAAGCTGATCACCCTGTTCCATGTGCTGGAGCATCTGGAGGACCCCGGTCGGGCATTGCGCCGGCTCGCCGAGCTGATCGACCCGCAGGGCTGGCTGGTCATCGAGGTTCCGGATATCCAGGCCGATTGGCGCGGGCTGGGGCTGCAGCAGGTGCATGTCTCTCATCGCAGCTACTTCTGCGAGGAGACCCTGGATGCCCTGTTGCGGCGCAATGGCTTCAGCGTGCAGCGAAGCTGTCGGGAGCCATACGGCATCTACGAAGGCAATCTGCGGGTTTATGCTCGCCTGGAGGCGCAGCCGCCTGCAGAGCCTATGCAGGCGCCGACATCGCAGCAGCTGCACGAGCTGGCCCGGCACATCAAGGCGCAGATCCGGCCCTTCAGCCTGCGCAATGGCTATCCGCGTTCGGCGGCTCGTCTGGCCAGGCTGGCTCTGCGTAAATCCTGAGGGGAGCCGTTACCTGGCGGGGCGTATCAGGACCCTGACGAGGCGTATGAGGGGGTACAGAAAGGACAGGCTTCGAGGGAGGGTCACCCACTGGCTGTCCTTGCCGGTAGGGCTCAGCCAGCCGCCCAGTGCATGCAGGCGCGCGTGCCAGCTGTCTTGCAGGGCTATATCCATGGCCGCTCGCCTGAGCGGGCCGACTCGCTTGGCCACTTCATCATCGGAGAGCGAGCCCCGGATCGCTTCGAGCGCCAGCGACGCCATAGCCCGGCTGGCCCGACAGGGGCGGCGAACCCGTTGCAGCGGCTCCGCCGCGGTCGTGCCGAACAGCTCGTCGAGCAGGGTGAGGCAGACATCGAGCATTGCGCAGGTGCCGGTGCGCTGAAATTCCCGCGCGGTCCGCTCCGCATCCAGTTCGGGGTTTTGCAGCAGCGCGTGGATATCGATCAGCCAGATCAGCCGGCGAAAACAATGCTGGTTCGCATGGGCGACCAGGTAGGGCAGGGCCTGTATCGGCGCGAGGCTTGCGACAGAGGTACCCTGGATATCGACCGCCTGGCTCAGATCGGTAGCGTCGGGAAGCAGGTGCTGATGGCGCAACAAGCGCTGATGCAGTTCGACGCGAGGCTGATTCTGGCGCTGCAGCACCAGCTCATGGGTGCCCCTGGGAAGCGGCAGGTGCTGCCCCGGAGCGGGCAAGTAGCCCTGCTGTTCCAGCACGTCGAGCGCGATCGGCCAATGCTGCTCCGGGATCAATATGTCCACATCCACGCCCCCCCTCGCACTCAGCGAGCCGTGGGCCTGGATGGCCAGTGCGGGGCCTTTCAGCGCCACCGGCCGCAAGCCCCGGTCGGCGAGCGCCGTCACCACGAGCTTGAGCACCGCGCCCAGCTGCAAGGCCCGGAACGCGATGCGTCGCTTCTCCTGCATCAGCGAGGCCGTCCATGCCTCCCCGAGCGCTTCGACCCGGGCGCTATCGAGCAGGCCGGCGATGCCATGGTGTCTCACGAAGGACTGCAGCTCCGCCGCCGGAACCTGCTCGAAAGTGTGATCGAAACCCATGAGCCACAAGGTGCAGCGCAACGATGCATCGCATGCTCGGAGAGCGTCGTCTCGACGCGCGCTGCCGCTGGTGGGATGGGTTCGGAAAGAGGGCATGATCGGCAGGGGTCACCTGAGGCAGGTTGGCAATGCACTTCGGCGTCTGTAGCGTAATGCCACCGAGCCAAGGATGTTACCACTTGAAGCCGTCGCGATCGTTCGCCGAATACCTTGCGGAATTGCGCCTGCGTTATGGCGATGAAGCGGCTGACGTGCGCCATGAGCTTTTCTATCTGGCGGAAGGCAGGGCGCCCCTCGTGGCGGGCATGAGAGCCTTCGGTGCTCTGCTGAGAGACGCCTGGTTGCTGATGCGGCATTCCGGCCAGGAGCTGCGGCCTGGCGAAGCCCGCCAGGCCATCCTGGTGACGACCCTGCAGGGCGCGAGCGGATGGATCACGCAGGAGCACAGCCTGCCATCGCTCGCCGCCGCGGCGTATGAGCCCGTCATCCTTGCCCACCCGCGGCTACCCGCTGCGAGCTTTCCTGCCCATCTGCGGGTCGTCCGTCCCGCGCGTCCTGAGGGCGCGACTCTGCTGGCCGCCCTGCGTGTCTTCGGTGGAGCGCTGCTCAGGCGATGGCCCCTGCTGCTGGCCTGCTGTCTGGCGCGGCGGTACCTCTGGCGGGCCAGCCTGGGCCGAACCCTGGATGGCAGCGCGGGAGTTCTGCTGCTGCACAACGATTTCGACCTGATGAGCCGGGCCGCTCTTGGTCATGGTCTGCCCGCCATCTGCCTGCAGCACGGAGTGCCTACCGACGAGTTCTTTCCCGTCCGGGCCGACTGGTACCTGATATGGGGCGGCCGCAGCCGCGATGCCTTCCGCTCCATGGGGGCTGCGGCCGACAGGCTCGTCGAGGATGCGTTGGGGCGGTATACGGCCGCGAGCCCGGTGCTTGAGCCTCCCCATGGTTTGTCGCTGTTGTCGCAGACCCACGCCCAGATACTGGGGCGGCACATAGGCCCCGCCTTGCGGGATTTCGCCGATGCACTGGCAGGGTTGGATCCGCAGGCGCGGATTCTGCTGCATCCGCTGGAGCGCGAGCCGTATGTCGGCGACACCGCGCGTGCTATAAGACGCCCCCCTCATTCGGAATTGCGAGCCGGAGCATGCCCGCCGCGCGTGGTGATGGGATATTGCTCGACCGCCATGCTGGAGGCCGCCGCCGCGGGACACTGGGTGGTCGGCCTGATGCTGCCGCTCGAAGGCAACGAGGCCGCCCGTGCCATGCTGTCTCCGCCGCTGCGCGCCGAAACGGCGGAGCAGGCCGTTGCGCTCTATCACCGACTGCAACGCGATGCAGTCTTTCGCGAGGAGTCCGCGCAGGCCCAGGCTCGGTGGTTGCGCGCCAGCTTTTCCGCAGAAACGGGCGGACTCGTCCGACTGCTGCACAAGGTCGGACGGTCATCGCCGGAGTCTACGCAATGACGCTACGGGTACTTCATGTCAGCAAGGAGTTCGAGCCCCTTTCGAGTGGTGTGGCACGCCATATCCAGGGGCTGGCGAACGCCATGCGGGACGATCGGGACATCGAGCTGGCCCTGCTCGCCCCGAAGGTAGACGTGGCGGATGTTTCTTGCGACGTTCGGCAGGGTGGCTATGGCTGCCTGTGGAGCACCATCGGGGAGAGCGACGTGGTCCACGTGCATGGCGCGCGCACGCCTTTCTCCGCGGTAGCAGCCCTGCTGGCGTGGCTACGGGGTGTTCCGGTGGTCTACACGCCGCACTGCTATTACGACGCTGGTGGCCCCGTGCTGCGTGCACTCAAGAGGGGCTGGGACCTGACGGTCGAACGTTTCCTGGTGCGCCGTTCGGGCGTGGTGGTGCTGCTGCACGAGGGCTGGCTGGTCGATCTGGCCAGGCGTGGCCTCCGTCCGGCCAAGGTGCTGATCGTGCCCAACTGCATCGACGACCGACGTGGGGCAGGGCAGACGGCAGGCGAGCGCCTCGAGGGGAAACCGGCACTGCTGTCGATTGGTCGGCTCGATCCGGTCAAACGGCTCGATGACGTGATTGCCGCTCTGTCTGTTCCGTCTTTGCAGCACGCTGTGTTGCACGTCGTAGGGCGCGGTGAGGACCGTACCCGGCTGGAGGTCCTGGCCGAGCGATCCGCTGTCGCGGCACGCGTGCATTTTCATGGCTGGCAGGATGACGCCGCCTCGGCACGGATGATGGCGGGTTGCGATGCGATGGTGCTGGCCTCGGAGCGCGAAGGCATGCCGACGGTGGTATTGGAGGCACTGCTGGCGGGAGTGCCGATTGCCTGTTCGGATATCGAAGGCTGCCGCTCCATCACCGGCGCCGTGGGGTGGGATGCGGTATTCCCCATCGGCGATATTCCCGCACTGGGCGCCTGTCTGGACCGGGCCGCGCGCGGCAGCGTGCCGGGCCATGTCGTGGAAGCGGTCAGGGCCGGCTTCACCTGGCAGCGGAAAGCACCGGAGCTGGCCGCCGCGTATCTGAAGCTGGTCCGTAAGCGCCCCGCGCGAGGCTTCATGAAACGACTCGCCACCTATCTGAGCGACTACGACAATCCCCGCTCGTTCGGAGCGCGCATGCGCGCCCGGCGCATCGGGCCGCTCCTGGCGATGATCGACGAGGCCTATGCGCGTCATGGTTGCGTCAACCTGGTGGACGTGGGCGGGACGCAGCGCTACTGGAACATCGTCCCCCAGGACTATCTGGACTCGCGCCGTGTCTCGATCACTCTGATCAACATCAGCCAGGACAAGCAGGTCGCGATCCATCCTCGTTTCAGGCTCGTCGAAGGCGACGGCTGCGACCTGAGCGCCTTTCCCGACAAGGCCTTCCATGTGGCGCACTCCAATTCCGTCATAGAGCATGTCGGTGGGCCGGATCGAATAGCGAAGTTCGCCCGGGAACTGGAGCGTGTGGCCGATGACTACTTCCTGCAGACGCCGGATTTCTGGTGTCCCCTGGAGCCCCATTGCATGACACCCTTCTTTCACTGGCTGCCGCGCCGGGCCAGGGTCTGGCTGGTTCGCCGGATGGATCTCGGCCACTGGCAGCGGGCATCCAGCAGAGATGAAGCCGAAGCGCTGGTGGACAGTGCGAGACTTCTATCGCGGCGCGAGCTGCGGGCCTTGCTGCCGAAGGCCCGGATCGTCAGAGAGCGTGTTCTCGGGCTGCCCAAATCCTTGATCGCCGTGGGCTCATGAGCTTCGGCAGGCCTGTATCGTCTGGAAAAAAAGCTATGCATCTGGCGTTCGTCCTGGGTACCCGCCCTGAAATCATCAAGCTCTCTTCCCTGATATCGGCATGCGTCCGCGACGGTGTGCCATACACGCTGATCCATACCAATCAGCACTATGCCGCGGTCATGGATCGAATGTTCTTCGAAGAGTTCGGCCTCCCGCCCGCCCATGTCAACCTGGGTGTGGGCTCCGGCCCCGCGAGCGTACAACTCGGGCGCATGATGCAGGGCATCGATCCCGTACTGCAGGATCTGAAACCCGACTGCGTCATCGTGCAGGGGGATACCAACAGCGCCCTGGCAGGCGGACTGGCCGCCAGCAAAGCGGGCATTCCGGTTGGTCATGTAGAGGCCGGCCTGCGCAGCTTCGACAAGAGCATGCCCGAGGAAATCAATCGTATCCTGCTGGACCACTTGTCCAGCTTCTGGTTCTGTCCCTCGCCTCTCCAGGTGGAGCTGTTGGCCAGGGAGGGCATACAGGGGCCTCACGTGCATATCACCGGCAACACCGGAAACGACGCGACACTGCATTACGCCCGCCTGGCCAGGGAACGCTCGGGCATCCACGGCGTACTGGGTTTGCAGCCCGAGAATTATCTGCTGCTGACGTGTCATCGACCTTCCAACACGGATCACCCCGAGTTCTTCGCGCTGCTCATGCAGGCCGTACAGTGCCTGGCCGAAGAGCAGGATCTCCAGGTGGTGTTCCCTGTCCATCCCCGGCTTGGTCAGCAGAACCTGGGTGTGCTGAAGAGCAAGACGCGTATCAGAACCATCGACCCGGTGGGTTATCTGGACATGCTCGCCCTGCTGCAAGGCGCGGCCTTGGTGCTGACGGACAGCGGAGGCATGCAGGAGGAGGCCTGCGTTCTCCGTCGTCGTTGCCTGATCCTCAGGCCCAACACCGAGCGTCCGGAAAGCCTGGAAACCGGCGGGGCAAGGCTGGTTTCGTGCGTTGCCGAGAACAGCCTGATCGAAGCTGCCCAAGCGCTAGGTGATTCTCAGGTGGTCTGGAAGAATCCGTTCGGGGACGGCAGCGCCTATCGGCGAATTCTCGATGTGCTGCGGGAGCAGCTCGAGCCGTCGGGACACGTGCCATCGCGTTACTGACGCTCATGCTCCGGTTTTCAGCGTTGCCCTGATGCGAGGCCAGTCGCCCTCGGTCAGCAAGCGGCCCTGATCGAGCACGATAACGTGCTCGACATGTTCCAGTGCTGCCTGCCGATGGCCGATGATCACCAGGGTGATTTCGCCTTGCAGGTTGTCGATGGCGTCCTGTATCCGCCTCTCGTTGTCCGGGTCCAGCGCGCTGGTGGCCTCGTCCAGAATCAGCAGGGCGGGTTTCCTGAGCAAGGCCCGGGCGAGCGCCAGACGCTGGCGCTCGCCGCCGGAAAGCCTTGCCCCGGCGTCGCCTACCATCGTGTCCAGCCCCTGCGGCAGGCGGAAGACGAAGTCCGCCGCCGCCCTCTGCAGCACATGGCGCAGATCCGCTTCGGTGGCCTGCGGGTCGCCTCGCAGCAGATTGCCGCGAATGCTGTCGTGGAACAGGAACACCTCCTGCGGCACGTAGGCGACGGACCTGCGCCAGCGCATGCGCGCTTCCCCCAGCAGCGGGATGCCGTCGACTTCGATGCTTCCCTGGTCCGGGGTCAGCAGGCCCGCCAGCAGATCGGCAAGGCTGCTCTTGCCGGAGCCCGAGGCACCGATGATCGCGGTGCTGCCGAGGGCGGGAAAGCACAGTGAAAGCCCGTCCAGCGCCGACGCTGAGCGATCGCTGTAGTGCAGGGAAACACCGTGCAGGCGGATTTCCCGCTCGAGGGCCAAGGGCTCGATCGCCTCCAGGCCGTCGACGGGCTCCGCTGACGCCCGGCATTCGCCGAGCAGGCGATCGACCTCGAGGAGTGCCGGCATGCTGTGCAGCCAGTGGTGGAGCTGTTGCTGCGCGCCGACGAACATGGGAATCAGCCGCGCGAAGATCAGTACCAGCACCACCATCTCCGCCAGCGGGGTGCGCCAGAGACTCAGGCCGACGAACAGGTAGATCGCCAGCAACGCGGCGCCCAGGGTCTGGAAAAGTGCCTTGGATAAGCTGCTGTTGGCAGCGAAGCGAAGTTGCTGCGTGCGCAGGCGGTCGGTGGTTTGCCGCAGCTCATCGAAGTGCCGGGCCTCGCTGCCGAGAATCTTCGCCAGCTTGATCGTGGCCAGGCTGTCTTGCATGTTGCCTTGCAGGTCCCGGTTGGCGACCAGCAGGCCCTGGCCGAGCCCCAGGGCCCTGCGCCGATGCCCTCGGAGCAGCGCCCACACCAGCAGGCCGCTCGCCAGGGCCAGCCCGGCCATCTGCCAGGACAGGAGGAAGGCCGTCGCCAGGTAGACCAGCATGGTCGCCATGCTGGACAGCAGGCCGAGGCCGAACCCCAACCCCTGGCCGATGCGGTTGATGTCGTTGAGCAACAGACTGGTGTGATCGGATTGGCGGCGCTCGGCAAGCCAGCGCCATTCTGTGCCCAGCAGCGCTCGGAAGCATTCGAGGCGCAGATCGTCGACGACCCGGTGCTGCAGATGCAGGGCCAGTTGTTCGCGGCCGTACTGGATGGCGCAACGCAGCCCCACCAACAGGGTGAAGAGTGCCAGCAGGGCCGCAGCCGATGGCGTCACGCCGAGCACTCGAAACGCCTGCTCGACCGGCTTGAGCATCGTGGTGCCAGCGTCCTGCAGCATTTCCAGCAGGGGCACCAGGAGCAGGATGCCGATGCCTTCGGTCAGACCGCTGAGCGTCAGCAGCAGAACCAGGCCGAACACCCAGGCGCGTGGGGCCGCCTGCAGCAACTGGCGGAATGCCCGCAGGGAGTCGCTGGCCTTCATCGGCGATGCAGCCGTGGCGAGAGGAAACAGCCGACTACGGTGAAGTGCTCGAAGCCCGCTCCGCCGGTGACCTGTATCGGGCCGGCGGCAACCCAGGCGTGCGCCTGCAGGGCGGACGACCCAGCGTCGCGCGCCAGGCCGAAGTAGAGGGCATAAGGAACGCCGCACAGGCTCAGGAGCATCCTGGCGGTCACTGCCTGAGCGAAGCAGTTGGCATCCCAGGGCGTGTGGCCGGCCGCCCAGCGGATCGACCGGCCAATGGTCAGCGCCCGATGCCGCTGACGCTGGTTCAGCAGCGGCGACTGGCTGTGGGGGCCGGCGGCGATACCCAGCCAGGGGGCCAGGCGGCGAAATTCGAGGAGCAGGATCAGCATGCGGCTCAGCCCCAGCAGCAGCCAGCAGGGCAGGAACAGGAGACGTTCCAGTGCCGGGCGTCGGAGGAAGCGGCGGAGCCTGTGGATGAGGCCGGAAAGGATCATGGCGGAAGCGTGAGCCATCGTTGCGTGTAAACCGGCCTTCAGCTCGCCCGTACCACGCCGTGGTCGAGCAGATCCTGGGCGAAAGTCAGCAGGTCGGCCTGGCAGGTGACCTCGTCGACTTCATATTCCTGCAGGATGATCCGCGCCAGATCGGCGATGGACATCGGGGTTTCCAACAGCGTCCAGACGCGCGAGCCGATACCACCAATGCCGAAATACTGGCCTTTCTCGATGCTCATCATCACCAGGTCGCCGTCCATCTCGGTGGCGATCAGGTCGGGGACGCGGCTCAAGTGGGTGGAAAGGGTGATCTCTGACATGTCTGGCATCCCGGTATGGGGTTGATCGGCGCACAGGCTCGGGGAGCGTTCGAGGTTACCAGTTCGGGCCGCATGCCGCACAAGGCCGGGGCCGGGAGACGTCCGCCCTGGCCATCGACTCCGTTGCGTCCGCGGTCTTCGCCCTGCAAGGTTGGCATAACGATGCGACAGCCACTACCCTGGCACAGGATCGATCGCATCCCCCTGCGTGTATGGAGGTTCACTTGAGCGATAGTATTCTTGGCAACGAGGCCGGTGTCGGAGCCGAGCGTGGCGAACAGGCCGAGAGGCCGCTCAGACAGCCCTACGTCGCCCCGCGCATCGAGCGATTGGATGTGGAAGAGACCCGCTTTGGGATAGGCCCCGGGATCGACGGAACGACTCTGTTTGCCTCCTGAGCACGAGCAACGGTTGTCCCCTTCGACATGACGGATGCCGAGGCTGGAGACTTGTCGGCTACGCCGCTCGGTCTTCACGGTTGGCATAATGATGCGAAATTCACTACCTTGTTGCGGGATAGGCCGTATCCACTCATTGATGGAGGTTCACTTGAACGAGAATATTCCTGGCAACGAGGCCGGTGTCGGAGCCGAGCGCGGCGAACAGGCCGAGAGGCTGTCCAGGCAGCCCTACGTCGCCCCGCGCATCGAGCGGCTCGATGTGGAAGACACCCGCTTTTTCATAGGCCCCGGGTTCGACGGAACGACTACGTTTTCTTCCTGACCTCGCTCAGCGATTGTCCCCTTCGACATGGCGGATGAAATGGCCCGTGGCCAAGCCGCGCAGCAGTTTGAGGCGGTAGGCCTGGATGGTTCTCGCCGAGGTCCAGTCGCCGCTTTGTGGCCAATGCTCCAGCAGATGCTGTAGCGCCGCTACATCGAGCACTTCCCCCACTCGGCTGTTCGCGGCGAGGCGTTGCAGTTCCTCGCGCAGCCGCGGCAGATTTCGCTCCAGCCCTTCGTACCAGTCGGCCGCCTGGTAGCCCTTGCTGCGGCTGTCGAGAATCTCCGGCGGCAGCACGTCTGCCATCAGGCGCCGCAGCAGCCAGCGGTTCTGGCCGTCGCGCAGGTACTGATGATCCGGCACCGCCAGGCAGAACTCGACCAGGCGTAGGTCTGCGGTCGGATCACGGATCTCCAGGCCCTGGAGGTTGGTGGCGAGGGCGTATTCCGCGGCGTCCTGCCGTTCCAGGGCGGCGATGCGCATACGCCGGCCGTCGTGCCAGGGGCGGTAGCTCAGGTCCCAGCCGACGGTGCGGGCGCGTTCGGTCGGGTTCATGCGCTGCATCCATTCGGGGTGGATGGCGCTGTAGTCGGTCAGCGCCGAGCCCTGTTCCCTGCGCCGGGCGAGCATTGTCCACAGAGGCCCGGGCAGCGAAGGCGCCAGCGACCGGGCGAGCAGCCCGCGCCAGCCCGATTGCGGATGGCGGGCCCTGTAGGCGTGCAGTTCGCGCCACCAGCGCAGCCAGTGGCCGCTGCGCCAGAGGGCCGGCAGGTAGGTTTCGCCACTGTACGAAATGCTCATGTTGCCCTTCTGGCCGGTCAGCAGCACCCGACAGCCGCGCGCGGCGGCATCGGCCTTGATGGCCTGGGTCCAGACGCTGTTGCAGGGGTTCTGGGCCACGCGGTCCACGGCTTCGGTCAGGTACTGCAGGTGGTCCAGCGCGGAGGTGTCCCCAGGGCGGATCAACACATGGTCGATGTTGCCGAAGCGTGCCGCCAGGGCGCTCGCGGCCGGACCTTCGTCGCCGTGCCGGCCTTTCGGTAGCGGGCCGTCGAAGCCTTCGCGCGGCACGGCGGTGTAGGCGGTCAGCCGCTGCTCGCGGCGGGCCAGCTGGCGGGCCGCGAGGGCCGTGACCGTGGAGCTGTCGAAGCCGGAGCTCAGGTGCGAGGCGATCGGGCCGGCACTCCGCAGGCAACTGGCGATGGCCTGCTCCAGATGCTCGCGGAACGCCTCCAGATAATCATCGTCGCGGGCGAAGCGGATTTCCCGCTCGGGGTCGAAGCGGTGAAAACGCCGGGTATCGAGGCGCTCGCCATCGAGGATCAGCAACTGGCCCGGCTCCACCCGGTAGATGTCCTTGTAGAACGACTCGGGCCCTTTCATCGGCAGCAGGGCGAGCTGGTCGAGCAGCCTTTCCTCACACAGGCTGCGCGGCACGCCAGGGATGCAGAACAGCGCCTTGGGCAGGCTGGCGAAGGCGAAGAAGCCGGCCTGTCGGTGCCAGAACAGCGGGCGGCCGCCCATGGGATCGCGGGCCAGCCACAGACGTTGTCGCGCCGGCTGCCAGCAGGCCAGCGCATACGGGCCGCACAGCTGTTCCGGTGCCTGGGTGTCCCAGCGCAGGCAGGCGCGCAGCACCAGTTCGCTGTCGGCCAGCCGGGCGCTTTCGGCGGACGACAGCCCCAGTCGCCCGGCCAGTTCGGCGCGATTGTCGAGGCGTCCGTCGAACAACAGCACGCAGTCTCCGCCAGGGGCCGCCAGCGGCTGTTGATCGAAACTGTCCTCCGGTGTGCTGCGCAGCAGCGTGTGCAGCAGCCCGGTGGCATCCCGTCGCCATTGTCTCTGGGCGTCGCGGCCGTAGGGGGCGAGCAGCGCCTGCATGCGTTCCAGTGTGGCCCGGTCGGCAGCCTGCCGATCCAGGCGGATAAGGCCGGCTATCGCACTCATGCTTTTCTCTTCGATTCCTGCGGGCGGGTCAGCAGATCCGCAAGGTGGGCGAACAATGCCTGGCCGACTTCGTCGGGCTGGCGCAGGGTCAGCGCGTGACGGTAGAAGCGGCCGACATCCTGGCCGCCACCGATGGCGGCCAGGTGGATCGGGCTCGCCTCGATGGCGGCGATCACCGTGCGCAGGTGCGTTTCGAGATACTGCCGGCCATGCTGATCGACAGTCGCCTCGTCGAACGGACAGCCATCGGAGAGCACCACCAGCACCTTGCGTGGCTCATGCCGCCCGGCCAGGCGTGTCGCGGCCCAGTGCAGCGACTCGCCGTCGATGTTCTCGCCGCCTTCGAGCGCCGCCATCACCCGGTGGAAGTCGTCGCGACAGCGGCGCCAGGGCTGGCTGGCGCTCTTGTGGACGATATGCCGCAAGGCATTGAGCCGGCCGGGGAGGGCGGGGCGACCGGCGGCGATCCAGGCATCCAGCACGGGGTTATCGCCGCCGGGGCGCGTGGTGTAGCCCAGCACCTCGCAACGCACGCCGCATACCTCGAGGGCATGCACGGCCAGGTCGACTGCCTGCGCCACCAGGCGCCGGGGCAGGCCGCGCATCGACCCGGACTGATCGAGAAGCAGGCAGACGCAGGCTTCCGGTGTCGGCGCCGGGTCTTCCCGGCGGAACACCCGGCGCTCGTCGCTGGTGCAGAGTGCGGCCAGGCGGCGGCGGTCGAGTTGTCCTTCTTCCTGGTCGAAACGCCATCTGCGCAGGCGGGCGACGCTCAATTGACGTTGCAGACGATGCGCCAGGCGTACCGCCTGCAAGCGGGCGACCTCGGGAGCTTCCCCACCCGCAGGCGGAGGCAGCCGCATGGCCAGCTGATGAGCGGAAAGCAGTTCGTCCCACTGCCTGGAAAACACGGCATATTCGTCGCTGCTCTCCTCGGGCTGCGTCGTCGAGGTGCCGGGTCGTGGTTGCGGCATGCCGTCCCGGGCCTCCCGTGGCTGCGCCATCCTCGCGTGCCGATCATGGCCGCTTGGGACTTCTGAAGGCTCATCGGCGAAGGCGTGTGCGTAGGCGCGTATCAGAGGCATCAGGGTTTCCGCGAAGCGCTGGCAGTCGTTCAGGTGCTCGCGTGCCGCGCTCAGGCATGGAGACAACAGGGCGGCAGCGCTCTCCCGTTCCTGCTTGCGCCGCCGGAGGGAGAGGCGCCGCCACCAGCGACTTGCGTGCTCGGGGCGTTCCTGCGGGATAGCGAGGCCGGCGAGCAGCCGGCGTGCCTGTCGGTACAGCGCTTCGTGCGGGCTTCCGGGTGGGGCGATGCTCCGCGTATCGGCGAGGTTCAGGCCCATGCCGGGCAGGTGGTCGCCGGCCAGCAGCTCGACCCGGGCTCGCTCCAGTACGCAGTACCAGGGCCAGTGTCGTTCATCGAACAGGGCACCGACCTCCGGAACGTGCCAGCGGCTCCAGGCGGCCCGGGCATCGGCGGCCGCGCGCGAGTCCCCGGAAACGCCGAGGCTGGCGGCCGGCAGTGCATGGTTCGCAGCGTAGGGGGCATAGCTGCGCCGCCAGGCGGCCATCAGGGCCTTAGCGGAGGCGTGCGGCATCATCCCCATCCGTCAGTTCGCGGGCGAAGCAGCGTTGGAACAATTCGTTGACCAGAGGGCGCTCGGCCACGTCGCATCGGTTGAGGAAGGTCAGGCGGAAGGCTTCGCCCAGATCGCCCAGCAGACCGTGGTTCTCGCCCCAGGTCAGCAGCGTGCGCAGCGACATCAGGGTCGCCAGGTCGCCCTGGCGATGGGCGTTGCGGCACAGCTCGGCCATGGCCAGCATGCCGTCCAGATGTTCTTCCGGCAGATGCGGTGCGCGGGTCTCGAGGATCGCCCGCTCCTGAGGTGCGGGCAGGTAGTCCATCTCGGCGATCAGGTTCCAGCGGTCCAATTGGGCCTGGTTGAGCACCTGGGTGCCTGCGTACAGCCCCGAGGTATCGCCGATGCCGGCGGTATTGGCGGTGGCGAACAGACGGAAGGCCGGGTGTGGGGTGATGACGCGGTTCTGGTCCAGCAGGGTCAAGCGTCCGTCGGCTTCCAGCAGGCGCTGGATGACGAACATGACGTCGGGCCGGCCGGCATCGTATTCGTCGAAGACCAGGGCGATCGGCCGCTCCAGCGCCCAGACCAGGAGCCCCGGGACGAACTCGGTGACCTGGTGGCCGTCGCGCAGCACCACCATGTCGCGCCCGATCAGGTCGGCTCGCGACAGGTGCCCGTCCAGGTTGAGGCGCAGGCAGGGCCAGTTGAGCCGCGCCGCCACCTGCTCGATGTGCGAGGACTTGCCGCTGCCGTGGGGGCCGTGCAGATAGACCCGGCGATTGTGGGCGAAGCCGAGGAGAATGGCCCGGGTGGCGGCCTGATCGAAGCGGAAACCGGCATCCACGAGAGGAACGTGCTCGTTCGCCCCGGCAAACGCCGGCACCGGGCAGGGCATGTCGAATCCGAAGGCCGCGCGACAGTCGCACAGGCCTTGCGGGAGGCTGTCGATAACGGGGTCACTCACAGGCAATGTCCATCGTCATGTCTCGATAGTCTGCGGGCAGCTCGTCCAGATAGCCGAAACGGCGCATCACCTCGGCGTGCCGGGTGACGATCCGCCGGATCTGCCCTGGGGTCAGCCGTTCGCGCCAGTCGCCGATACGACCCTGGCGGAAGAAGCGCGCGGCACGCGGTGAGCGCTCCCTGAAGCCTCGTTCGTGCTCCTGGCGCTGCAGTTCGGCGAAGTCGCTGAAGCGGATGGCCTTTCCCACGCGTTGCGGATCGTCCGGCAGGTGCAGGAAGCGGGCGGCTGCGGTGAAGGTGGCCAGGGCGTCGCGCTGCATATCCTCGTAGCGCATCGCATGGCAGCGCAGCCCCGCTGCGTCGACCCAGCTCAGCACGTGCTCCGACCAGGACAGCAGGCGCTGTTGCACCTGTTGCTTGAGCCTGTGCTCGGAGCGACCTAGAACCCATTGCGAGTCGGCCATGCGATCGATCGCCTCATCAAGGCCGATGCCGAAGTGGTCGGCAACGGAGGGCGCCACATCCAGGGGGTTGCGAACGATGTACAGCGCTCCCAGGGTGCCTTCGTGGCTCACCAGGGGCTCGCCATGCCCGTCGAGGTGGTAGGCGTCGTGAATCTTGAGGTAGGCGACCTTGCCCAGGTGGCGCTGCCAGCGGTATGCCGCCGGGCGCAGGGCTTCGATTTCTTCGGCAGTGAGGTCGGCGCTATCGATGCCGAGTGCCTCATCCAGCCAGGCGCGGCTGCTGGCGATGCCGCCGGTGTGCAGGGCGTTGATGTCGGCCGGCTCGTCACCATCCGCCAGCAGGTTGCAGAGAAAGGCGCGCAGCCAGGTGTTGCCCGACTTCGGATACGACGCCAGCCAGTAGATGCCGGCCATGGCTCAGGGGTGCTCGGCCATGTCGGCCAGCAGGTGGTCGATCAACTGCCCGAGTTCGAACCCTTGCGACGGCCGCGTCACCTGCGCCAGGTGCACTCGGCATGCGAGCTGGCCGCACAGTTGCAGATGCCTGGGCTTCATTTGCAGGCCTTCGATCATGGGCGGGCGATAGCTGTTAGCGAGCAGAGGGGCGAGACGCCGCATACCGGGCACCGGCTCCACCCGCACCTGCTGGGTGTGATCGCTGCCCAGCACATAGATCCAGCGGACCGGCAGGGGGGCCTGGGCGAACTGCCGATCGACCGGGTAGCTGTATTTTTCCAGAGCGGGACGAATGCGTGGCAGAGGCCTGATATCGATATCCAGGTGCTCGGCCGTATCTCGCCACAGCTTGATGCGGGGGATACCGGGAGAGACGCGGCCATCCGCATCCACCGACACCACATCGTCGGCCAAGAGCGCATGCCCGCGCTGGAAGAAGCCAGCGGCCAGGCTGGACTTGCCCACCCCCGATCTTCCCAGGCAGACCATGCAGTGATCTCCGACGCGCACGGCATTGCCGTGCAGGACCAGCTGGCCACGTTGCAGCAGCAGCGCGCCCAGTGCCGAACCGAGCAGGAACACGCGGATGCTGTCCGCATCGCTGCCAGGCTCCGGCTCGATGATCAGCTCGCGCCCTTCTCGTACCAGGAAACGCCCGACCCGGGGGACATGCAGCCATAACCAGCCCGGCCCAGCCCAGAGGAAGGGGCCGACCTGCCTGTACCCCGACTGCTCGGGGTTGCCTGCCTGGCCGAAGCGGATCAGCAGGTCTGCTTCATCGTCGAGTGTGCCGAGGGGAGAGAGTTCGGGGAGTTCGAGTTCACTGCGGATGGTAAACTGGTAACTGCGGTAGAGAAATGGAATCGTCATATACCATCCGGCACGGGGAAGCATCGTGGTTGGCGCAGCCTAGCAGAATCGCGGAACGCAACCTATGCCGGGCGCTTGCCAGGGATTCCATGAGGCGCATGGTCAGTCACTTGCCTGCCTGCGGGTCTTCAGCAGCGACAACAAGACGCCACCCGCCAGCAACCCGAAGGTCACCACAAGAGAGAGCAGGGCGGGGATCTTGCCGATGAAGCCGTGCAGGAAGATCTTGCCGCCGATGAAGATCAGCACCAGGGCCAGGGCGTACTTGAGGTAGACGAAGCGGTGCATCAGCGCGGCCAGGGCGAAGTACAGCGAGCGCAGGCCGAGGATGGCGAAGATGTTCGAGGTGTAGACGATGAACGGGTCCTGGGTGATGGAGAACACCGCCGGCACGCTGTCCACGGCGAACACCAGGTCCGCCAGCTCGATCAGCACCAGGGCGAGGAACAGAGGCGTGGCGTAGAGCAGGGGGTGGCTCGCACCTGCCGGGCGCTTGCGGACGAAGAAGTGGCCGCCGTGGAGTTCGTCGGTCACCCGCAGGTGGCGGCGCAGGAAGCGCAGCAAGGGGTTGTTCGATAGGTCGGGGTGCTGTTCCTCGCGGCTGAACATCATCTTCACCCCGGTGAACAGGAGGAAGGCGCCGAACAGGTAGAGAATCCACTCGAACTGCTGCACCAGCGCCGTGCCCAGGCCGATCATGATCGCCCGCAGCACGATCACGCCGAGGATGCCCCAGAACAGCACGCGGTGCTGGTAGCGCCGGGGAATGCCGAAGAAGCCGAAGATCATCGCCATGACGAACACGTTGTCCATCGACAACGACTGCTCGACCAGGAAGCCGGTGTAGAACTCCAGCGCGTGCTGGGCGCCCAGCTCGAACCAGACCCACAGGCCGAACAGCACGCCGACGCTGAAGTAGCCGCTGTACAGCAGCAGGCTTTCGCGCATCTCGATCTCGTGCTGGTCGCGGTGCAGGACGCCGAGGTCGAACACCAGCAGGGCGAGGACGATGGCGAGAAAACTCAGCCACAGCCAGGTGGCTGTGCCGAGCAAAGGATTGGTAAGAAAAACCAGAAGCTGATCCATGGCCCCTCCATCGCTGCCTGTCAGACAGTGACTCCGACATCGCGGCGATGGGGTCGCCGCCAGAGGGGCCCGGCGTCACTGGCGGCGACCGTTCGGTAGCCGCCCGTGTATTAGGCTAGAGCGCTCGCCTGGCTTCGGCAAGGGAGGCGGCGCACGCTCAGTAGACCCAGACCTCGACCCGGCGATTCTTCAGACGGCCTTCGTCGCCGTTGTTCGCCGCCACCGGCATCTGCTCGCCCAGGCCGGTGATCTCGCGGAACAGCACACCGCCCTTGGACAGTTCGCGGCGCACGGCCATGGCGCGCAGTTTGGACAGCAGCGCGGCGCGCGCGGGGTCGTTCTTGGCATCGCCGAAGCCGACCAGCACCACCTTCTGCCGCAGTTTGTCGTTGGCCTGCAGGTAGTCCAGCACCCGGGCTAGGTCGCGCTGGGCCTTGTTGTCCAGCTCGGCACTGCCTTCCTGGAAGCGGAAGTTGACGGACAGACGCTGCGCCTCGCCGGCCAGCTTGCGATAGTCGTCGGGCATGCCCGGGGACGGCTCCACCTTGACCGCCTGCACGGTCTGCGGGATGAAACCGTTCTGCTCGACGATGGCCTGGCCGGCCGGGCTGTGGGCGAACTGCACCAGCGACTTCACCCACTGGTTGGTGGTGCTGGGCGGGTTGTAGAGGAAGAGCCGGCGGGACAGCGGGTAGTCCTCGGTGGCGATCAGCGTGGCGCTGGGCAGCATCGGCCGCGACTGGCCGTCGGCGATCGCCAGCGCCTTGCTCTGGCGCACGTAGGGCAGGCCGATGAAGCCGATGCCGCCGGGGTCCTGGCTGACGCCGTCGGACAGCTGGTTGCTCGACTCGAAGCGCTTGGCGCCGCTGGCCAGGCTCCGGCCGTTGGCCGCCAGCACCAGCTCCTTGAAGGTGTCGAAGGTGCCGGACTTGTCGTCGCGGGCGTACAGATGGATCTCGCCCGCCTGGCCGCCAAGCGCGGACCAGTCGGTGATCTCGCCGGCGAACACGGCGGCCAGCTGCTCGGTGGTCAGCGCGTTCACCGGGTTACCCGGGTGGACGATGATCGCCAGGCCGTCGATGGCGATGACCTGTTCCGCCTCGACGCCCTGCATGTCGCCCAAGGCCTGCAGGCTGGCGGCTTCGGCGCTCTTGATCGGGCGGGAGGAGGCGGCGAGGTCGGCGCTGCCGTCCTGCAGGCCGACGAAGCCGGTGCCAGAGCCGTGGGCCGCCACGTCCGTCGCCAGGGTGCGCCCGAGCTTGTCCTCGGCCAGCACCCGCTGCTCGTTCTCCGCCGCGCCGGCGATGGTGCGCACGTTGCCGAAGCCCTGGCTCTGGTACAGGCCCTCGATCAGCGCCGGGGCGAGCTTGGCGCCGATGGTGTTGGAGCCCTGGATGCGCATCAGCGTGACGCCATCCGCGGCGAATACGGACCAGGGCAGCGCATAGCAGATGAAGCCGAGGAGCAGCCATGTGCAGGCATGGCTCCAGATTTGCCGATTGCAGACTGGCAGGGCGCGCGACATGTAGCAGACACCTTGTTCTAGAGGGCTGGAAAGGTGCCGCGCAGATTAAGTCGGGAAGGTTGCGGGGATGTGACAAGGGGCGCGAGCGCGCCCTCGGATCAGCTCAGTTCCAGCCAGATCGGCGCGTGGTCGGAGGGTTTTTCCATGGCGCGCAGTTCGTAGTCCACGCCGCCGTCCTTGAAGCGCGGCTGCAGGGCGGCGGTGGCCAGGATGACGTCGATGCGCAGGCCCCGCTTGGGTTCGTCCTCGAAGCCGCGGCTGCGGTAGTCGAACCAGCTGAAGCGGTCGTTCACCTCGGGGTTCAGGTGGCGGAAGCTGTCTACCAGTCCCCAGTTCTTGAGAGTGGCCAGCCACTCGCGCTCCTCCGGCAGGAAGCTGCACTTGCCGGTCTTCAGCCAGCGCAGGCGGTTGGTCTCGCCGATGCCGATGTCGATGTCTTCCGGGGAGATATTGATGTCGCCCATCACCACCAGCGCCTGGCTCGGGTCGAAGCGCTCCTGCAGCAGTTGCTGCAGGTCGGCGTAGAAGCGCTGCTTGGCCGGGAACTTGACCGGATGGTCGCGGCTTTCGCCCTGGGGGAAGTAGCCGTTCATCACGGTCACCGGGTTGCCCTGGGCGTCGGCGAAGGTGCCGTAGATGAAGCGCCGCTGGGACTCCTCGCCGTCGTTGGGGAAGCCCTTGTGCAGCGCCAGCGGTGCCTGGCGCGAGAGCAGGGCGACGCCGTAGTGGCCCTTCTGCCCGTGGTAGTGCACGTGGTAGCCGAGTTCGCGGATTTCCGCCTCCGGGAACTGGTCGTCGGACACCTTGGTTTCCTGCAGACCGATCACGTCCGGCTGGTGCTTCTCGATCAGGGCCTGCAACTGATGGGGACGGGCGCGCAGGCCGTTGATATTGAAGGAAACGATCTTCATGGAGGGTTACCGGCGGGAAAAACAGCGATGCTAGCCCAGCTTCCGGCGCCTGGCGAGGGCAGGGCGGCGGTGCTACCTTGGCTGGCGACCCGCCCGAACCATAACAACAAGAAGTTCACTACAAGAGGTCAGCCTGATGCCCCATCGCACCGCCGAAGTCCGCCTGCTCGACCATGGCTACAGTCGCGAGGCCCGCTCCCTGCTGTACCACGCCTATCGCCACGATCCCACCTTCGCCTACCTGTTCGAGAGCGAGCGGCCGGGCTTCGACCAGCGGGTGCGCGCCACGGTGCGCGAGCTGGTGCATCAGCATTTCGCCGAGGACCTGCCGGCGATAGGCCTGCTGATCGACGAGCGCCTGGTGGGCATCGCGCTGATCGCGCCGCCGATCCGCCGGCTGGGCATCACCGAGAGCTGGGGCTGGCGCCTGCGCATGCTGATGACCACCGGCTTCCGTTGCACCCGGCGCTACTTGGAGTACCACGACGCGGTGCTTGCCTGCCTGCCACCGGGGCCCTACCACGTGCTGCCGCTGCTCGGGGTGCATCCCCAGTTCCAGGGGCAGCGCCTGGGCGAGCAGCTGCTCTCCGCGCTGCACGACTGGTGCGCGGCGGACGCCGGCTCCCAGGGTGTGGTGCTGGATACCGGCAACCCGCATTACCTGGAGTTCTACAAGCGCCAGGGCTACGAGGAGATCGGCGAGGTGGCGCTGGGGCCGATCCGCGAGCACGTCTTCTTCCATCCCAACCCGCAGGCGGCGAAGCAGGCGAGCGCTTAGCCGGACGGCGCGAAAACGGGCGGGGGCCTGTGCTAGCATCCTCCGCCATGAGTTATCCAGGAAGGCTGCTCGTCGTTTTCGTTTCGTTCGTCCTCGCCTCCGGCGCCCTGGCGCAGGCGCGGCTCGACCTGCGCATCGAACCGCCCAACGCCGAGTTGAAGCGCAATATCGAGGGCCACGTCGGCAGCCTAGACGCTGATGACGAAGAACAACTGCAGCGCCTCAGCCGCGTGGTGGAGGCCCAGGCCCGCCGCGCCGGCGAGGCGCTGGGCTACTACCAGGCCCGCATCACCAGCGAGGTGCGCTCTGGCCGCGATGGCCCGCGCCTGGTATTGCGCATCGTGCCGGGCGAGCCGGTGCGGCTGCGCAACGTCGACATCCGCATGGTCGGTGAGGCGCTCGCACTCAAGGACTTCCGCCTGCCGGCCAGTCGCGAACTGCGCCCCGGCGCCCGACTCGACCACGGCCACTACGAAGACGCCAAGCGGCTGATCCAGAACCAGGCCTCGCGCTACGGCTTCTTCCGTGGCCGCTTCACCCGGCACCGCCTGGACATCGACCCGCTGGCCGGCGTCGCCGATATCGAGCTGGTCTACGACAGCGGCCCGCGCTACCGGCTCGGCGAGGTGAGCTTCAGCGGCGACGCGCCGTTCGACGACGAGCTGCTGCAGCGCATGGTGCCGTTCCCGAAGGATGTGCCCTACGACTCCGAGCTGATCGCCGACCTCTACGAGTCGCTGCAGGGCAGCGGCTATTTCGACGGCGTGCGGGTCGACGCCGTGCCGGCCCAGGCCAGCGGCGAGAGTATTCCCGTCAACGTCCAGCTCACCACCCGCAAGCCGCGCACCTTCGGCATCGGCGGCGGCTTCTCCACCGACGTCGGCCCGCGCGGGCGCTTCAACTGGACGCGCCACTGGGCCAATCGCCAGGGCCACAGCTACGGCTTCGAGAGCGAGCTGTCGGCACCCCGGCAGAACGTCGGCCTGTGGTATGACGTGCCGCTCGACCCGCCGCTGACCGACAAGCTGCGCTTCGCCGGCGGCTACCAGTACGAGGAAATCGCCGACACCGACAGCCTCAGCAAGCTGCTGAAGATCGGCCCGGAGTGGCACCACCGGCTGGACAGCGGCTGGCAGCAGGTGCTCTCGCTCAAGTGGCAGCGGGAGGAGTACGAGCTGGGCGACGACTCCGGCCTGAGCAACCTGGTGATGCCCGGCGCCAGCTATTCCTACCTGCAGAGCGACGACCGCCTGGACCCGAGCAACGGCTACCGCATCCAGGCCGACGTGGCGGTGGCCAAGAAGGGCCTGCTGTCAGACGCGGACGTGGTGCACGGCAACCTGATGCTCAAGGGCCTGACCACCCTGTGGACGCGCCACCGATTCCTCGGCCGCCTGCAGGTGGGCGGCACCGAGACCACCGACTACGACTCGATCCCGCCGTCGCTGCGCTACTTCGCCGGCGGCGACCAGAGCGTGCGCGGCTACGACTACCAGTCGCTATCGCCCGAGGACCGCGAGGGGCGCAAGGTCGGCGGTCGCTACCTGATCGCCGGCAGCCTCGAATACCAGTACGCCTTCGCCGACAAATGGCGCGCCGCCGCCTTCGTCGACCAGGGCAACGCCTTCGAGTCGCTGGAAATCCCGACGCTCAAGACCGGGGTGGGCTTCGGCATCCGCTGGGTGTCGCCGGTCGGGCCGCTGCGCCTGGACCTCGCCCGCGCGCTGGATGACGACGGCGGCTTCCGCCTGCACTTCTCCATGGGGCCCGAGCTGTGACCGGCCGGCGCATCGGGCTCGGCCTGCTGGTTCTGCTGCTCGGGCTGCTGCTCGCCGTCGCCCTGGTGCTGGGCACCACCGGCGGCAGCCGCTGGCTGCTGGCGCGCCTGCCCGGGGTGACGGTCGAGTCCTTCGAGGGCCGTCTGGCTGGCGAATGGCAGGCCGAGCGCCTGGTCTGGACCGACGGCGCCCAGCGGGTGGAACTGGCCCAGCCGCGCTTCGCCTGGTCACCCGCGTGCCTGCTGCGCCTGACCCTCTGCCTGCGCCGAGTCGAGGTCGAGCGGGTGGGCCTGGTGCTACCGCCGGCCACCGAGGCCGACGACACGCCGTTCGACCTGCCGGCGCTGCGCCTGCCGCTGTCCATCGAGCTGGAAGAGGCGCGGGTCGGACAACTGATGATCGACGATGCCGACCCGCTCAGCGACCTGCAGCTGAGCGCGCGCTGGGTCGGCGACGGGCTGCGCATCGAGCGCGCCAGCGTGCGCCAGGGCGCGCTGACCCTGGAACTGACCGGCCACCTGCTGCCGGAGGGCGACTGGCCGCTGCGGGCCGATTCTGTTGAAAAACTCGATGTGCGACAGAGCTGCTTGCTCGTAGCCGGAAAAATGTACAAATCGAGCGCTTCTACGCGAAATCCAGAGCAACTCGACCAGCGCAACGATTCAGATTTCAGCCTCAGCCGTGCACTTTCGGCGAAGAAAATCGCCGAGGGAGTTTTTCAACAGAATCGGCCGAAGGCAGCCTCGACCTGCCGGCGCCGGACGACCAGCCGTGGCGGCTGGCGCTGAAGGTGGACGGTGAGCTGCGCCAGCGCCTGCGCCTTGCGGTGGACAGCAGTGGCTACCTGGCCGGACGCCTGACCGGCGAGGTCGAGCCCCTGGCCGAGCACCTGCCGGCCAGTGCACACGTGGAGGTGGACGGCTTCAAGGCCAGCGCTGAGCTGCCGGACACCCTGCGCCTGGACCACGTCATGCTCAATGCCACCGGCAATCTCGCCGACGGCTACCGGGTGGAGGGCGGCGCCAGCCTGCCGGGCGAGGGCGGTGCGGTGGGCGTCACCCTCAAGGGCCGGGTCGATGCCGCCGGCGCTGAGATCGCGGCCCTGCGCCTGGAAGCCGGCGAAGGCCGCAACGCGGTGCTGGCCGGCACGCTCGACTGGCGCGAAACCTTCGCGGCGGACGCCCGACTGGACTGGCACGACTTTCCCTGGCCCCGCCTGTATCCCCTCGACGAGCCGCCGGCGGTCAGCGCGCAGCGTCTGCAGGCGCAGCTGCGCTATCGCGACGGTGCCTACCAGGGCCAGGTGGACGCCGACCTGCTCGGCCCGGCCGGAGAATTCAGCCTCGCCACCCCGGTCGATGGCGACCTGACCCAGGTGCGCCTGCCGGCGCTGCAATTGAGGGCAGGGCAGGGCGAGATAAAGGGCGACCTGGGCCTGCGCTTCGCCGAGGGTATCGCCTGGAACGCCGATCTCGATGTCGACCGGCTCGACCCCGCCTACTGGCTGGCCGAGCTGCCCGGCACCCTGGCCGGTCGTCTGCGCAGCCAGGGCGAATGGCGCGACGGCAAGCTGGCCGCCAGCGCCGATCTCGACTTGAAGGGCCGCCTGCGCGGCCAGCCGGCGGCGCTCAGCCTCCAGGGCGACGGCGCCGCCGAGCGCTGGCGGCTCGCGGCCCTGGAGCTGCGCCTGGGCGACAACCGGGTGCAGGGCAGTGGCACCCTGGACCAGCGGCTGGCCGCGCGCCTGCAACTGGCCGCGCCGAGGCTCGGCCAGCTCTGGCCGGGCTTGCGTGGCGCGCTCGACGGCACCCTCGACCTCGGCGGCAGCCTGGAGGCCCCGCAGGGGCGGCTGGCCCTCGACGGCCGCGCACTCGGGCTGGAAGACCACGAGCTGGGCCGGCTGGCCCTCGCGGCACGGCTGGACGACGCCCAGCGCGGCACCCTGCAGCTGACGGCCTCCGGCATCCGCCTGGGCGACACCGACCTCGGCACCCTGACCGCCAGCGGTGGTGGCGACCGGCGCCAGCAACGCCTGAGTCTGGACCTGCGCGGCGAGAAGCTGCAGGCCGCGCTCGGCCTGGATGGCCGGCTCAGCGAGGAGAAGACCGGCTGGCGCTGGAACGGCCGCCTGGCGAGTGGCGAACTGCACAGCGGCGGTCAGGACTGGCGCTTGCAGCAGCCGGCGAGCGTGGAACGCCTGGCCGACGGACGCCTGACCCTGGGCGCCCACTGCTGGGTTTCCGGCGACGCCAGCTTCTGCGGCGAGACCAACCGGCTGCTGCCCGAGCCGCGCCTGCGCTACCGCCTGCAGGCCTTCCCGCTGGCCAGCCTGGCGCCCTGGCTGCCCGACGATTTCGCCTGGCAGGGCCAGCTGTCCGCCGACGTGGCACTGGACCTGCCGACGGCCGGCCCCCGCGGCGACCTGCGGGTGAGCGCCGATGGCGGCACCTTCCGCGTGCGCGAGGGCGACCGCTGGCTGGACTTCCCCTACCAGCAACTGAACCTGGTCACCCAGCTCAAGCCACAGAGCATCGACAGCCGCCTGGCCTTCTCCGGAGGGCCGCTCGGTACGCTCGACGTGCAGGTGCGGCTGGACCCGCGCCCCGCGGACCGCCCGCTGAGCGGCGACTTCCGCCTGGCCGGGCTCGACCTGGCCGTGGCCCGCCCGTTCCTGCCCGGGGTCGAGCACCTGGCCGGCCAGTTGAACGGCGCCGGTCGTTTCAGCGGCGGACTGCTGGCGCCGCGCATCGACGGCGACCTGACGCTGTCCGGCGGCGAGCTGTCCGGCGGGCAACTGCCGATGGACATCGCCCAACTGACCCTGCGCGCGCTGATCGCCGGCGAACAGTTGCAGGTGCGCGGCGACTGGCGTAGCGGCGAGCAGGGCCGCGGCAGTGTCACCGGCCAGGCGAGCTGGACCGCCGGTGAGCTGAACGGCGACCTGCAGCTGCGCGGCGAGCGCCTGCCGGTGCGGGTGGAGCCCTATGCCGAACTGGAGGTGGCGCCCAACCTGGTGGCGCGCCTGGCCGACGGCCAGCTGGCCATCGCCGGCGAGGTGGACGTGCCGCGCGGCGCCATCCGCATCCGCCAGTTGCCACCGTCGACCGTGACCGTCTCGGAGGACGCCGAGGTGGCCGGGCGCCAGGCGCCCCAGCGCCAGGGCCTGCAGATGGCCATGGACATCGAAGTCAGCGTCGGCCGCGACAAGCTCACCTTCGAGGGCTTCGGTCTCGGCGCCGAACTGGCCGGCCGCCTGCGCATCAGCGACAACCTGGATACCCGCGGCGAACTCAACCTGAACAAGGGCCGCTACCGGGCCTACGGCCAGCGTCTCGACGTGCGCCGCGCGCGGCTGCTGTTCACCGGGCCCATCGACCAGCCGTTCCTCGACGTGGAGGCGGTGCGCCGGGTCGACGAGGTCACCGCCGGCCTGCGCATCAGCGGCAACGCCGCCCAGCCGCGCACCCAGGTGTTTTCCGAGCCGGCGATGAGCGAGGAACAGGCACTGTCCTACCTGGTGCTCGGTCGCCCGCTGGGCGGCACCGGCGAAGACAGCAACCTGCTCGCCGAGGCCGCGCTCGGCCTCGGCCTGGCCGGCAGCGCCTCGGTGACCGGCGACATCGCCAGCCGCCTGGGCATCAGCGACTTCCAGCTGGACACCGCAGGCTCCGGGCAGAAGGCCAGCGTGGTCGCCAGCGGCCGGCTGTCCGAGCGGCTCAGCCTGCGCTACGGCGTCGGCGTGTTCGAGCCGGCCAACACCATCGCGCTGCGCTACGACCTGACCCGCCGTCTCTATCTGGAGGCCGCCAGCGGCCTGGCCAGCTCGCTCGATCTGTTCTATAAGCGCGACTTCTAAGAACCTGTTCACGATCTTCCGTGTGCCGGAAAACCATACTGTAGGAGCGGCTTCAGCCGCGAACCGAGATGGCACAGCAAAGGCTTCGCGGCTGAAGCCGCTCCTACAACTGTGCCTGTCTGCTGCTCTAGCAAGGGCAGGCAGTAATTAGGCTACGCATTTTCCGCCGTCCAGTGCCGGGCCGGTCGCACAGAGGGAAGCATGTACAAATACGGAGCCTTCTTCGCGGCCTTGCTGCTGGCGCTGATCCTGCTGCCGTTCGGACCGCGCCAGCAGAGCCTGTCGCCGGCCGAGCAGGCCGAGCGCGACGCCCGTTGCCACAGCGGCCGGCTGGACAACGCCGGGGTCAACCATGCCATGGAAGACGGCCACGCCATCGACCCGCAGTATCGCTGCATCACCCGCGAATCCGTCGCCGCCCAGCAGAGGGCTGCCGTGGAGCGTGAGGCCTACCAGCGCGCCCGCGCCGAGGAGCTGCGGGTGCGCGAGCAGGAGCGCCTCGAAGAGGAGCGGCGCCTGGCGGCGCGCACCCTGCCGGTGGCCCGGGCGCAATGGCGGACCCGTGTGCACGAGGCGATGAACGCACAGCCGTCCACGCCGATGCCGCAGCCGCCCGCCACCTTGTTCGTGCCGCTGCAGTACCGCAGCCAGGGGCTGGAACTGACCGCCTTCGTTTCCCCCGACCCCGGCCGAGGCGAGCGGCTGCCGCTGATGATCTGGCTCACCGGCGGCGATACCAACAGCCTGGGCGAGTTCTGGGTGCCGGGTCCGCCGAGCGACGACCAGTCGGCCAGCGCCTACCGCGAGGCGGGAATGCTGATGATGTTCCCGACCCTGCGCGGCGGCAACGACAACCCTGGCCGCCGGGAAGCCTTCTGGGGCGAGGTGGACGACGTGCTCGCCGCGCTGGAAGCCGCGCGCCGGCTGCCTTATGTCGACCCGCAGCGAATCTATCTGGGCGGGCACAGCACCGGCGCGACCCTGGCCCTGCTGGTCGCCGCCAGCGGCGCCTCGGTCAACGCGGTGGTGGCGCTGGGGCCGGTGGCGGACATCTCCGGCTATGGCGACCTGTTCGGCGTGTCCTGGCGGCGCCTGCCACGCGAGGAGATCGACCTGCGCTCGCCAGCCGGCTGGATCAGGCATGTCGCCAGCCCGACCTGGATCGTCGAGGGCGCGCGCAGCCCGTCCAACGTCGGCGAGCTGGACCGGCTCTGCGGCGCCGGCATGGACAACCCGCTGGTGCACTGCCTGCGGGTGCCGGGCGAGGACCATTTCTCCCTGCTGGCACCGCTCAACCAGCGGCTGGCCGCGCAGATCGTGGTCAGCGGCCGGGTCGAGCTGAGCGAGGAAGACTTTAAATAGGCAGTGCGATCCCGCGGGTGCCGTTCCGCTTCTCAGCGGCTATCCTGCGGGTTCACCGTATTCCATCACCCCATCCTCAAAGGAAACGTTCATGGCTCAAGTCACCCTCAAGGGCAATCCGATCCAGGTCGAAGGCCAGCTGCCCCAGGCCGGCCAGCAGGCCCCGGCGTTCAGCCTGGTCGCCAAGGACCTGTCCGACGTCACCCTCGCCAGCCTGGCCGGCAAGCGCAAGGTGCTGAACATCTTCCCGAGCGTGGACACGCCGACCTGCGCCACCTCCGTGCGTAAGTTCAACGCCGAGGCCAGCAAGCTGGCCAACACCGTGGTGCTGTGCATCTCCGCCGACCTGCCGTTCGCCCAGGCACGCTTCTGCGGCGCCGAAGGCCTGGACAACGTGATCAACCTGTCCACCATGCGCGGCGCCGGCTTCCTCGCCGACTACGGCGTGGCCATCGCCAACGGCCCGCTGGCCGGCGTTGCCGCCCGCGCGGTGGTGGTGCTGGATGAGCAGGACAAGGTGCTGCACAGCGAACTGGTCGGCGAGATCGCCGACGAGCCGAACTACGCCGCGGCTCTCGACGCGCTCAAGTAAGTCCCGCAACAACTGGAAAAGGCCTGCTATCAGCAGGCCTTTTTTCTTTTGTACTCAGCCACTTGGTGCCGCCGGGGAAGGGTAAATGGGTGGTAAAGACCCTATGCACCACAGCTAAGAGTCCTTATCGTTCACCCTCCCAGGAAAAGTGACCTCCCACCCCCATGTCCGATACTCGCTCCGCCTCGCGTTCCTCCCGTAGATGGCTGTTGGTCGTGCTGCTGATCGCCGCCGCTGTTCTGGCCTGGTGGCTGTGGCCCGGCAAGGCCGAGGAGGGGCCGGCGAAGGCCCGCGCGCCGGGCCCCTGGAGCGGTCCGGTGCCGGTGCGCGTGACCAGCGCCACCCGCGGCGATTTCGAGGTCGAGCTGAAGGCGCTGGGCACGGTGACCGCGCTCAACACGGTGAACGTGCGCAGCCGGGTGGACGGCGAGCTGGTCAAGCTGATGTTCGAGGAAGGGCAACTGGTCAAGGCCGGCGACCTGCTGGCGCAGATCGACCCGCGTCCCTACCAGGTGGCGCTGCAGCAGGCCGAGGGCGCCCTGGCGCAGAACCAGGCGCAGCTGAAGAACGCGGAGATCGACCTGGCGCGCTACAAGGGGCTGTTCGCCGAGGACTCCATCGCCAGACAGACCCTGGACACCCAGGAAGCGCTGGTCGGCCAGTACCGGGGCACGGTCAAGAGCAACCAGGCGGCCGTCGCCGAGGCGCGCCTGAACCTGGAATTCACCCGCATCCGCGCGCCCATCGCCGGCCGCCTCGGCCTGCGCCAGGTGGACGTCGGCAACCTGATCACCGCCGGCGACACCACGCCGCTGGTGGTGATCACCCAGGTGCAGCCGATCTCGGTCAACTTCACCCTGGCCGAGAACGAGCTGGCGCCGGTGTTGGCCAAGGTGCGCGACAACCAGAAGCTGAAGGTGGAGGCGCGCGACCGCAGCGAGCAGAACGTGCTGGCCGAGGGCGTGCTGCACAGCCTAGACAACCAGATCGACGTCGCCACCGGCACGGTCAAGCTCAAGGCGCGCTTCGATAACGCCGACGAGAGCCTGTTCCCCAACCAGTTCGTCAACGTGCGCCTGCGCGTGGAGACCCGCCACGACGCGCTGCTGATTCCCTCCGCCGCGCTGCAGTTCGGCTCGCGCGGGACCTTCGTCTATGTGCTCGACCAGAACGACAAGGTCGTGGTGCGCTCGGTCAAGGTGGGCGCCAGCGATGGCGCCACCACCCTGATCAGCGACGGCCTGGAGGAGGGCGAGCGCCTGGTGCTCGAAGGCACCGACCGGCTCAAGGACGGCAGCGAGGTGCAGATCATCGGCGACACCGACGCCACCCAGACCACCCCGCAGGCCCCGGCGAAGACCGGCGCATGAACGCCTCCCGCCTGTTCATCCTGCGGCCGGTCGCCACCACGCTGATCATGGTGGCGATCTTCCTCAGCGGCCTGATCGCCTACCGGTTGCTGCCGGTCTCGGCCCTGCCGGAGGTGGACTACCCGACCATCCGCGTGCTGACCCTGTACCCGGGCGCCAGTCCGGAAGTGATGACCAGCGCGGTGACCGCACCGCTGGAGCGCCAGTTCGGCAAGATGCCGGGCCTGCAGCAGATGTCCTCGACCAGCTCCGGCGGCGCCTCGGTGATCACCCTGCGCTTTACCCTGGAGGTGAACCTCGACGTCGCCGAGCAGGAAGTGCAGGCGGCGATCAACGCGGCGACCAACCTGCTGCCCAACGACCTGCCGGCGCCGCCGGTGTACAACAAGGTCAACCCGGCCGACACGCCGGTGCTGACCCTGGCGATCAGCTCCGAGACCATGCCGCTGACCGAGGTGCACGATCTGGTCGACACGCGCATGGCGCAGAAGATCGCGCAGATCACGGGCGTCGGCCTGGTCAGCCTGGCCGGCGGCCAGCGCAAGGCGGTACGCATCCGCGTCAACCCGCAGGCGCTGGCCAGCCACGGCCTCAACCTGGCCGACGTGCGCGCGCTGATCACCGCATCCAACGTCAACCAGCCCAAGGGCAACTTCGACGGCCCGACCCGGGTCTCGCAGCTGGACGCCAACGACCAGCTGCAGTCGGCCGAGGCCTACCTGGATCTGATCCTCAAGTACGAGAACGGCGCGCCGCTGCGTCTGCGCGACGTCTCGACGATCATCGACGGCGCCGAGAACGAACGCCTGGCGGCCTGGGCCGACCGCACCCAGACGGTGCTGCTGAGCATCCAGCGCCAGCCCGGCGCCAACGTCATCGACGTGGTCGAGCGCATCCAGTCGCTGCTGCCGCAGATCACCGCGTCGATGCCGGCGAACATCGAGGTCAAGCTGCTCACCGACCGCACCCAGACCATCCGCGCCGCGGTGCGCGACGTGCAGTTCGAGCTGGTGCTGGCCATCGGCCTGGTGGTGCTGGTGACCTTCCTGTTCCTGCGCAAGGTGTCGGCCACGATCATTCCGTCCATCGCCGTGCCGCTGTCGCTGATCGGCACCTTCGGCGTGATGTACCTGGCCGGTTTCTCGGTCAACAACCTGACGCTGATGGCGCTGACCATCGCCACCGGCTTCGTGGTCGACGACGCCATCGTCATGCTGGAGAACATCGCCCGCCACCTGGAGGAGGGCGAGACGCCGCTCAACGCCGCGCTCAAGGGCGCGAAGCAGATCGGCTTCACCCTGATCTCGCTGACCTTCTCGCTGATCGCGGTGCTGATCCCGCTGCTGTTCATGGCCGACGTGGTCGGCCGCCTGTTCCGCGAGTTCGCCATCACCCTGGCGGTGGCCATCCTGATTTCCCTGGTGGTGTCGCTGACCCTCACGCCGATGATGTGCGCGCGCCTGCTCAAGCAGGAGAAGGACGAGGACCAGAGCCGCTTCTACCGCGCCAGCGGCGCCTTCATCGACGGCCTGATCGAGCGCTACGCGGTGGGCCTGCGCTGGGTGCTGCGCCACCAGCCGCTGACCCTGCTGGTCGCCCTCGGCACCCTGGCGCTGACCGTGGTGCTGTACCTGGCCGTGCCCAAGGGCTTCTTCCCGGTGCAGGACACCGGCGTGATCCAAGGCATCTCCGAGGCGCCGCAGAGCATTTCCTTCCGCGCCATGAGCGAGCGCCAGCAGCGCCTGAGCGAAGTCATCCTGCGCGATCCGGCGGTGGCCAGCCTGTCGTCCTACATCGGCGTCGACGGCGACAACGCCACCCTCAACAGCGGCCGCCTGCTGATCAACCTCAAGCCCCACGCAGAGCGCGACGTCACCGCCAGCGCGGTGATCGAGCGCCTGCGGCCGGAGCTGGCCAAGGTCGCCGGCATCCAGCTGTTCCTCCAGCCGGTGCAGGACCTGACCATCGAGGACCGGGTCAGCCGCACCCAGTTCCAGTTCAGCCTGGAGTCGCCGGACGCCGCCCTGCTGGAGGAGTGGACGCCCAGGCTGACCGAGGCGCTGAGCGACCAGCCGGAGCTGATCGACGTGGCCAACGACCTGCAGAACCGCGGCCTGCAGGTGTACCTGAGCATCGACCGCGACACCGCCTCGCGCCTGGGGGTGAGCGTCAGCGCCATCGACGACGCGCTGTACGACGCCTTCGGCCAGCGCCAGATTTCCACCATCTATACCCAGGCCAGCCAGTACCGTGTGGTGCTGGAGAGCCAGGACGGCGGCCGCATCGGCCCGCAGGCGCTGCAGCAGATCCACGTCGCCACCGCCGACGGCCAGCAGGTGCCGCTGGCGTCGCTGGCGCGCGTCGACGAGCGCGCTGCGGCGCTGGTGGTCAACCACATCGGCCAGTTCCCGGCGGTGACCATGTCGTTCAACCTGGCCAGCGGCGTGTCGCTGGGCGAGGCCGTAGAGGTCATCGAACAGGTGCAGCGCGACATCGGCATGCCGGCCGGCATCCAGAGCCAGTTCCAGGGCGCCGCCGAGGCGTTCCGCGCATCGCTGTCGAGCACGCTGCTGCTGATCCTGGCGGCCATCGTCACCATGTACATCGTGCTCGGCGTGCTCTACGAGAGCTACATCCACCCGATCACCATCCTCTCGACGCTGCCCTCGGCGGGCGTCGGCGCGCTGCTGGCGCTGCTGCTGACCGGCAACGACCTGGGCCTGATCGCCATCATCGGCATCATCCTGCTGATCGGCATCGTCAAGAAGAACGCGATCATGATGATCGACTTCGCCCTGGAGGCCGAGCGGCACCAGGGCATGACCCCGCAGGAGGCGATCTACCAGGCCGCGCTGCTGCGCTTCCGGCCGATCCTGATGACCACCCTGGCCGCGCTGTTCGGCGCCGTGCCGCTGATGCTGGCCACCGGCTCCGGCGCCGAGCTGCGCCAGCCGCTGGGCCTGGTGATGGTCGGCGGCCTGCTGCTGAGCCAGGTGCTGACGCTGTTCACCACGCCGGTGATCTACCTGTGGTTCGACCGCCTGGCCCGGCGCTTCTCGGGCCGTAGTGCGGCGGGAGTAGCAATATGAGCTTCAAGCTTCAAGCTTCAAGCCACAAGTTAAAGGCAGCCCGCTGCCAGGCTTTTGCTTCTCCCTTGCAGCTTGAAGCTTGTGGCTTGCGGCTGCTCCTATGAACCTCTCCGCGCCCTTCATCGCGCGCCCGGTGGCGACGCTGCTGCTGAGCCTGGCGATCATCCTGCTCGGCGCCGTGAGCTTCGGCCTGCTCTCGGTGGCGCCACTGCCGAAGATGGACTTCCCGGCCATCGTGGTCGACGCCAACCTGCCCGGCGCCAGCCCGCAGATCATGGCGTCGAGCGTGGCCACGCCGCTGGAGCGCTCGCTCGGCAGCATCGCCGGGATCAGCGAGATGACCAGCCGCAGCAGCCAGGGCAATACGCGGATCATCATCCTGTTCGACATCGGCCGCGACGTGGACGCCGCCGCACGCGAGGTGCAGGCGGCCATCAACGCCTCGCGCAACCTGCTGCCCAGCGGCATGCGCAGCATGCCGACCTACCGCAAGTTCAACCCGTCCCAGGCGCCGATCATGGTGCTGTCGCTGACCTCCGACGTGCTCGGCAAGAGCCAGCTGTACGACGTGGCCGCCACCGTGCTGGCGCAGAAGCTGTCGCAGGTCTCGGGCGTCGGCGAGGTGCAGATCGGCGGCAGCTCCCTGCCGGCGGTGCGGGTGGCGCTGGAGCCGCGCCTGCTCGACCAGTACGGCATCGCCCTGGACGAGGTGCGCAACGCCATCGTCCAGGCCAGCGTCGACCGGCCCAAGGGCGCCCTGGAGGACGACCAGCGCCACTGGCAGATCCAGGCCAACGACCAGCTCGACAAGGCCGCCGACTACCGCCCGCTGGTGATCCGCTACCAGAACAACGCGCCGGTGCGCCTGGGCGACGTCGCCCAGGTCGTCGACGGCGTCGAGGACCGCTACAACAGCGGCTTCTACAACGACAACGACTCCGTGCTGATGGTGATCAACCGCCAGCCCGGCGCCAACATCATCGAGACCATCGAGGACATCCGCGCCGAGCTGCCCGGCCTGCAGGCGGTGATCCCGCCCAGCGTGCACCTGGAAGTGGCGATGGACCGCTCGCCGGTGATCCGCGCCACCCTGCACGAGGCCGAGCGCACCCTGCTGATCGCCGTGGGCCTGGTGATCCTGGTGGTGTTCGCCTTCCTCGGCCGCTGGCGCGCCGCGTTGATCCCGGCGCTGGCGGTGCCGGTGTCGCTGGTCGGCACCTTCGCGGTGATGTACCTGCTGGACTTCTCCCTCAACAACCTGTCGCTGATGGCGCTGATCATCGCCACCGGCCTGGTGGTGGACGACGCCATCGTCGTGCTGGAGAACATCTCGCGCCACATCGAGGCCGGCGAGAAGCCGCTGGCGGCGGCCTACAAGGGCTCGAAGGAGGTCGGCTTCACCCTGCTGTCGATGAACCTGTCGCTGGTGGCGGTGTTCCTCTCCATCCTGTTCATGGGCGGCATCGTCGGCAACCTGTTCCGCGAGTTCTCCATCACCCTCACGGCGGCCATCGTCGTCTCGCTGCTGGTGTCGCTGACCCTCACCCCCATGCTCTGCGCGCGCTGGCTGCGCGCGGAGGGCGGCGAGCGCACCCCTGGGCGCGTGCAGCGTGTCGGCGCGCGGGTGCAGGAGCGGGTGGTGGCGGCCTATTCGCGCAGCCTGGACTGGGCGCTGCGTCATTCCCGGCTGACCCTGTTCAGCCTGCTGCTGACCATCGGCTTCAACGTCTACCTGTTCGTCGAAGTGCCCAAGACCTTCATGCCGCAGCAGGACACCGGCCAACTGCTCGGCTTCATCCGCGGCGACGACGGCCTGTCGTTCCAGGTCATGCAGCCGAAGATGGAGATATACCGCCGCGCGCTGCTCAAGGACCCGGCGATCCACAGCGTGGCCGGCTTCATCGGTGGCTCCGGCGGAATCAACAACGCCACCCTGGTGATCCGCCTGAAGCCCATCGACGAGCGCCGGGCGTCCTCCCAGGAGGTCATCGACCGGCTGCGCGAGACCATGCCCAAGGTGCCCGGCGGGCGCCTGATGCTGATGTCCGACCAGGACCTGCAGTTCGGCGGCCGCCAGGGCCGCAGCACCGAGAACGAGTTCGTGCTGCTGGCCAGCGAGCTGAGCGACCTGCGCACCTGGCTGCCCAAGGTGCGCGACGCCCTCGCGGCGCTGCCGGAGCTGACCGACATCGACGCCAACGAAGGCGAGGGCGCCCAGCAGATCAGCCTGGAAATCGACCGCGTCACCGCGCAGCGCCTGGGCGTGGACATGGCCATGGTCACCTCGGTGCTGAACAACGCCTTCAGCCAGCGGCAGATCTCCACCATCTACGACACCCTCAACCAGTACAGCGTGGTGATGGAGATCAACCCGAAGTACGCCCAGTACCCCGAGGCGCTGGACCAGATCCAGCTGATCACCGAGAGCGGCGGGCGCGTGCCGCTGTCCGCCTTCGCCCGCTGGACCCGCAGCCTGGAAGAGGACAGGGTCAACCACCAGGGCCAGTTCGCCGCCGAGAGCATCGGCTACGCCCTGGCCAAGGACGTGACCCAGGAACAGGCCAACCGCGCCATCGCCCGCGCGGTGGCCGAGGTCAACCTGCCCACCGAGGTGCAGGGCGTGCTCGGTGGCACCGGCGGCCAGTTCGAGAAGGAGGCCCAGGGCCAGCCGCTGATGATCCTCACCGCGCTGCTGGTGGTGTACATCGTGCTCGGCATCCTCTACGAGAGCTACATCCACCCGCTGACCATCCTCTCCACCCTGCCGTCGGCCGGCGTCGGCGCGCTGCTGGCGATCCTGATCACCGGCGGCGAGTTCAGCCTGGTCTCGCTGCTCGGCCTGTTCCTGCTGATCGGCGTGGTGAAGAAGAACGCGATCCTGATGATCGACCTGGCCCTGGAGCTGGAACGGGACCTGCGGCTGACGCCCCAGGAGTCGATCCGCCGCGCCTGCCTGCTGCGCTTCCGGCCGATCATGATGACCACCCTGGCCGCGATGCTCGGCGCGCTGCCGCTGCTGCTGGGCCAGGCCGAAGGCGCCGAGATGCGCCAGCCGCTTGGCCTGGCCATCGTCGGCGGCCTGGTGCTCAGCCAGTTGCTCACCCTCTACACCACACCGGTGGTCTACCTGTACCTCGACCGCCTGCGCCACCGGATCAACCGCTGGCGCGGCGTGCGCAGCGACGCCGCCCTGGAAACCCCGCTATGAATCCAATGCCGTTCACTTGTGGCTGCCTCCGTGGGAGCGGCCTTGGCCGCGAAGCTTTGCTGTCCGCCCCGTTCGCGGACAAGTCCGCTCCCACAGGGTTGGCCCAACCACTGGTCGCGTCCGACCATTCCTCATGTGAGCAGCATTACGCGATGAACCCTCTCCACGTAGGGCGGGTGCAACCCGCGCGCTCCTCTCCGTTTCGCCTCGCGGGTTTCACCCGCCCAGCGGCGATCGCCCTGGCGCTGTTGGTCGCCGGCTGCGCCGTCGGCCCGGACTACGGGCGCCCGGACAGCGCGCCATCCCCGGCCTTCAAGCAGGCCGCCGGCTGGAAATCCGCCGCGCCGGCCGACACCGAGCTGCGCGGCGACTGGTGGACGCTCTACGGCGACGCCGAGCTGGACGCGCTGGTGGCGCGCCTCAACGCCAACAACCAGAGCCTGGCCAGCGCCGAGGCCAGCTACCGCCAGGCCCGGGCCCTGGTGCGTGGCGCGCGGGCCGGCTTCTTCCCGACCCTGGGCCTGAACACCGGCGTGACCCGCGCGGGGCAGGGCGGTGGCGACAACACCATCAGCACCTCCGACGGCGTGAGCGTCAGCGGCGCCAATGCCTCGACCGTCTCCAAGAGCTACGAGGCCAGCCTGGGCGTGAGCTGGGAGCTGGACCTGTGGGGCAAGCTGCGCCGCCAGCTGGAGTCGGACCGCGCCGGCCTGGAGGCCAGCGTCGGCGACCTGGCCGCGGTGCGCCTGAGCCAGCAGTCGGAACTGGTGCAGAACTACCTGCAACTGCGGGTGATGGACCAGCAGAAGCGCCTGCTGGAAGAAACCGTGGCGGCCTATCGCCAGGCCTTCCGCATCGCCGAGAACCAGTACCGGGCCGGCATCGTGCCGAAGTCCGACGTGACCCAGGCGCTGACCCAGCTCAAGGGCACCGAAGCCGAGGCGGTCGACCTGGAATACCAGCGCGCCCAGCTGGAGCACGCCATCGCCGTGCTGGTCGGCGTGGCGCCCTCCGAGTTCGAGCTGGCGGTGCGCGACCAGGTGCCGGCGCTGCCGGCCGTGCCGGTCAGCCTGCCGTCGACCCTGCTGGAGCGGCGCCCGGACGTGGCCGCCGCGGAGCGCCGGGTGATCGCCGCCAACGCCCAGATCGGCGTGGCCAAGGCTGCCTACTACCCGGAGCTGAGCCTGTCGGCCACCGGCGGCTACCGCAGCGGCAGCCTGGACAACTGGATCAGCTCGCCCAACCGCTTCTGGTCCATCGGCCCGTCGTTCGCCATGACCCTGTTCGACGGCGGCCTGATCCGCTCCCGGGTCGAGCAGGCCGAGGCCAGCTACGACCAGACCGTGGCCGACTACCGGCAGACGGTGCTGACCAGCTTCCGCGAGGTGGAGGACTATCTGGTGCAGCTGGCCGTGCTGGAGCGCGAGGCGGTGGTGCAGCAGGAGGCCCTCGACGCCGCCCGCGAATCCCTGCGCCTGATGCTCAACCAGTACAAGGCCGGCACCGTGGAGTTCACCGACGTGGTCAGCGTGCAGACCACCGCGCTGTCCAACGAGCGCACCCGCCTGAGCCTGCAGGGCAGCCGGCTGACTGCCAGCGTCCAGCTGATCGCCGCCCTGGGCGGCGGCTGGCCGGGGGTGGCGGAGGAATAGTCAGGGCTTGATGGTCGCCTCGACCCGGACGATCCTGGGCGTGCCGTCGATCAGGTGCACGCTGGCGGTTTCCTGCATGCCGGTGGTCATCTCGTGGCCGTTCATCGACAGCGTCTCGCGGGTGCGGTCCCTGACTGTCGCGCTCTGGCCGTCCTCGGCGATCTCGATGGACTCGATGTCCACCTCCATGCGGTAGCTGTCCGGCGCGCTCCAGCCCTGCTTCAGCAACTGGCGGTACTGCTCCGCGTCGAGTTCCACACTGCCCTGGGGGGCAGAGATGTGGATACGCACGTCGTCGCTCATGTGCGCCAGGGTGGCGTCGATGTCCCGCTGCGTGGCAGCGGCGGCCACATCGTCGTACAGCGCGCGGATGCTGGCCTCGGTCAGGGTGGCGTCGGCATGGGCGAACGGGGCGAGCAGGCAGAGCAGGGACAGCGCGAGCTTGTTCATCGACCTTCCTCGGAAACGCCTTCGACATGAAGGCCTGCCGCGGATGCTAGCGGCATCGCCCCGGGGAAAGGAACCCCGACCGGTTCGCGTTTTTGACGACACCTGGCCGACGCTCAGCAGATCGTGAGTAGGCTCTAGGCGGCTTCCTCCGCCAGCCAGTCCAGCAGCGCCCTGACCGCCGGCCGCCGCTCGCGGCCCGGTACATGGCGCACCCGGTAGCGCGCGCCGGGCAGGCTGATGTCCGCGCGATAGGCGCACAGCAGGCCTTTTTCCAGGCTGTCCGAGACCAGCACCGAGCTGGCCAGCACCAGCCCCTGGCCGGCGATGGCCGCCTGCAGCGCGTAGTGCTCGTCGGGATAGTCGCGGCGCACACTGTGCAGGGGCCAGTCCTCGCCGACGGCGGCGATCCAGTCTTGCCAGTCGGGCAGCTCGGGTTGCGGCGCGGGCCAGGCGACGCCGATCAGCTCCGTCGCGCCTGCCGGCAGGCGCTGCACCAGCGCGGGCGTACCGTAGGCAGCGAAGCATTCTTCCATCAGCGGGATTTCCAGCAGCTGCGGGTGTTCGCCGAAGCCGCAGCGGATGGCCAGGTCGAGGCTGGAGTCGCGTTGCAGGTCGACCAGGGTGTTGCTGGTCTCGATGCGCACGCGGATGCCGGGATGGCGCCGGTAGAAGCGGCCCAGGCGCGGGATCAGCCAGAGTGCGGCGAACGCCGGCGTGGCGCTCAGGCTGAGGCTGTCGTCGTGCTGCACCGGGCGCAGAGAGTCGACCGTGCGGCCTATCTCCAGCAAGGCGCCGTGCAGGCCGTCCCGCAGCCGCTCGCCCTCGTCGCTGAGGCGCACGCCGCGGCCCAGGCGCACGAACAACGGCTTGCCCAGCCAGTCCTCCAGGCCGCGGATCTGGTGCGAAACCGCGGTCGGGGTGACGTTCAGTTCCTCGGCGGCCGCCTTGAAACTGCCCAGGCGGGCGGCGGATTCGAAGGTGCGCAGGGCGCTCAGCGGCAGGTGGGAGAACATGGCACTCCAGGTGAATTCTATTCATCTCGCTGCACTATACGTCATTTGTTCCACCGCCCCCGGCTGCCTAGATTGGCGCCCATGAAGACGCCTCGTCCGAGGCCGGCAGCCTGGGGGGAAGATGATGCAAGGGCCACGTCGCAAGATCGCACAGGCGCTGTTGTACGAGCTGGTGGCGATCCTCTTCGTCTCGCCCATGATCGCCTGGTGGTTTGGCGAGAGCATGGTCTACTCGGGCACCCTGGCCATCCTGCTGTCGCTGATCGCGATGGCCTGGAACGTGCTGTTCAACGCCCTGTTCGAGCGCTGGGAGGCGCGTCAGGCCCGGCGCACGCGCAACCTGCGGCGACGCCTGCTGCATGCCGCCGGCTTCGAAGGCGGGCTGGCGATCATCCTCGTGCCGGTGATGGCCTGGTGGCTGGACATCGATGCACTGACCGCGCTGCTGGCGGACCTCGGCCTGCTGGTGTTCTTCTTTTTCTATGCCTTCGTCTTCCAGTGGGCGTTCGACCTGGCGTTCGGCGTGCCGGTGTCGGCCAGCGGTCGAGAAAGTCGGAATGGGTGACTTCGGCTCATGCAAAACAGGCTATGTCCCTGTTAATGGTGGCACACCTTGTGGGAGCGGCCTTGGCCGCGAATTCGCGGCTGAAGCGGTTCGCCGCCCGATCGCTCCTACAAAGCAGATCGGTGCAACAGGTAGAGGGGGACATAGCCGAAAAGCTATGTCCCCGTTAGATGTTGTAGTGCCCTGACACCTTCTGGATCCCCGCCTGCGCGGGGATGACGAGGTAGGGGTGGAATTTCTTCCGAAACCGTCATTCCCGCGCAGGCGGGAATCCAGGGGCAGGCAGCCGCAGTGTTCAGATAGAGGGACTTGGCCGAGCAAAGCGTAGGGTGGGTTAGCCGCTTGCCGGCGTAACCCACCGGCGGTGCCGCGGTCATTGCGGCATCACGATTGGCCGTGACATTCGCGGCCAAGGCCGCTCCCACAAGGTGTGCCACCACTAACGGGGACATAGCCAAAAAAAAGCCCGGCCAGAGGCCGGGCGAGTTGAGCAAGGGGATCAGGCGGTTTCTGCCAGGGATTCGATCTGTTGCTGCGCGGCCACCTCGCCGATCACCAGGATCGCCGGGCTCTTGAGCTGGAAGTCGGCGGCCGCCTGCTGCATGGCGGCCAGGGTGCTGCGGCACTCGCGCTGGTGGGGCAGGGAGGCGTTCTCGATCATCGCCACCGGCATGTCGGCGCGCATGCCGCCGGCCAGCAGGCTGTCGCGCACCTCGGGCAGCTTGGCCACACCCATGTACACCACCAGGGTGGTGCCGCCCTGGGCCAGGGCCTGCCAATTCAGCGTGCTGTCGTCCTGGGTGTGGGCGGTGACCAGGGTCACGCCGCGGGCCACGCCGCGCAGGGTCAGCGGGATGCCGCAGCTGGTGGCGCCGGCCAGGCCGGCGGTGATGCCGTTGACCATCTCCACCTCGACACCGTGCTCGGCCAGCCAGTCGGCTTCCTCGCTGCCGCGGCCGAAGATGCACGGGTCGCCGCCTTTCAGGCGCACCACGCACTTACCCTGGCGGGCATAGCGCAGCATCAGGCGATGGATGAAGTCCTGCGGGGTGGAGCGGCAGCCGCCGCGCTTGCCCACCGGTACTACGCGGGCGCCGGGGCAGTGTTCCAGCACAGCCGGATTGACTAGGTCGTCGATCATCACGATGTCGGCCTGGGCGAGGGCCTTCACCGCCTTGAGGGTTAGCAGCTCCGGGTCGCCGGGGCCGGCGCCCACCAGCCAGACTTTTGCGTTCATGAGATTCTCCTCGGGCTTGTCCGTGGCGCTCTGCGGCGCCTGGGTATTCGATCTGTCTGTTTCAGGCGGAGGCGGCGGAAAAGCCGCTGTCGTCGTACAGCCCGCCGCCGAGCGGCGCGTCGCCTTCGAGCGCCAGCTTGCGGTACAGGCTGCCGACGGGGTCGAAGTGGGCGGGGGTGTCGCCGCTCGCCGTACCCCGGTAGCGGGCGGTGCCGAGCATCGCCAGGTGGTTGGCGCAGACCCGGGCCTGCTCGAACAGCGGGGCCACCAGGCCACAGGCGATGCCGCGATGGCTGACGCATTCGCCGACCGCGTAGATGCGCGGGTCGAAGGTTTGCAGGGTGTCGTCCACCTGGATGCCGTGGTTGCAGGGAATCCCGGCCTTCTCGGCCAGCCCGGTGTTGGGGCGGATGCCGGTGGCCATCACCACCAGGTCGGCGGCGATGCTGTCGCCGCCCTCGAACTGCACGGCGCAGACGCGGCCGGTGCCGTGGTCGAGCAGTTCTTCGGTCTGCTCGCCCAGGCGGAAGCGGATGCCGCGGGCCTCCAGAGCCTGTTGCAGGCGCTTGCTGGCGGCCTGGCCCAGCTGCCGCTCCAGCAGCCAGTCGGCGAGGTGCGCCACGGTCACGTCCATGCCGCGCTGGCGCAGGGCATTGGCCGCCTCCAGGCCGAGCAGGCCGCCGCCGATGACCACCGCGTGGCTGTGGCGGCGGGTGATCTCCAGCATCTTCTCGGTGTCGGCGATGTCGTGGTAGGCGATCACGCCGCCCAGGCGGTTGCCCGGTATCGACAGGATCACGGGGGTGGAGCCGGTGGCGAGGATCAGCCGGTCGTAGTGGGCGCTGCTGCCGTCGTCGGCGAGCACCACGCGCCGCTTGCGGTCGATGCTCACTACCTTGCGCCCCAGACGCAGGTCGATGCCGTGCCCGGCGTACCAGTCGAGGCCGTTGAGCACGATGTCGTCGAAGGTGCGTTCGCCGGCCAGTACCGGCGACAGCAGGATGCGGTTGTAGTTGGGGTGCGGCTCGGCGCCGAACACGGTGATGTCGTACAGGTCCGGGACGAGCCGGAGCAGTTCCTCCAGGGTCCTGACCCCGGCCATGCCGTTGCCCACCATCACCAGTTTGAGTCTGTCCATGTCGCCGTCTCCTGCCTGAACGCGTGAAACCGGATCGCCGGAGCGATGCCGAGGTTGATCTCAGGGCCAGGCAGGCGGGAGACAAAAAAGGCGTCCCACCAGTTGCCTGGCGAGGACGCCTTTGTCCAGGTCCCGATCGAGCGGGAGGGCACCGTTTTCCGCATTGAGGGCGGTGCCGTTGTAGATTTGCGAATTCTTCATTGCAGAGGGCATGCCAAGTCCCGTTCATGGCCCTTTCACGCGGTTTTCACGGGTTTTGCCCTGCGTCGGCGCACCGCTTTGGAACTCGGCGCCATATCGATGCTCCGCCGTAGGGCGGGTGAAACCCGCGCCGCGAGCCTGCGGGTTTCACCCGCCCTACAGGAGCGCTACCAGCAGGATCAGGTTGACCAGCAGGGACAGCAACGCCACCCCGCGCCAGACCTTCAGCGGTTCGCGCTCCAGCAGCGGCCGCGGACGCACGCCGAGCGCCTGGCGCTCGCCCTGTTCCAGGGCCAGCAGCCATTCCTCGGCCGTCTCGAAACGCTCGCCCGGGCTGGCGGCCACGGCGCGCAGCAGGCCGTCGTCGAGCCAGGCCGGCAGGTCCGGGCGGTAGCGACTGGGCGCAGCGGGCTTGCCGAAGCGCGGGTGCTGGAAGGCCTCGATCTCGCCATAGGGGTAGTGGCCGGTGAGCAAGCGGTAGAGGGTGACGCCGGCGGCGTAGAGGTCCTGGCGGTGGTCCGGGGCGGCGCCGGCGAAGGCCTCGGGGGCGATGTAGCTAGGCGTGCCGGGCAGGGCGTGCTGCTCGTCGCGGGACAGGCCGGGGCAGTAGGCCAGGCCGAAGTCGAGCAGGCGCAGTTCGCCGTCGTCGCACCACAGCAGGTTCTCCGGCTTGATGTCGCGGTGCAGGATGTTGCGCCGGTGCAGCAGGCCCAGGGCGCGGAGCAGGCGCGGGGCCAGGTCGAGCCATTCCGGCAGGCCCAGCGGGCCGGACAGGCGCAGGTGCTCGGCCAGGGTCTGGCCGGCGTATTCGCGCTGCACGTAATAGAGGTGCTGGCGCTGCGGCAGCGGATGCGCCTCGGGGAAATGGCGACCGGCCACCCGGCGCAGAAACCATTCCTCCTGCAGCAGGGCCGGCCCGGCCTGGACTTCGTCGTGACGGCTGGGCGGCAGGGTCTTGAGCAGCCAGCGCCGGGCCTGGGCGTCGTGCACCCGGTAGACCAGCGACTGGCGCGACTCGGCCAGCAGACGCTCGACCTGCCAGCCCTCGAAGTCCTGGCCCTCGCGCAGCCTGGGCGGCAGCGGCCACTGCTGCAGCTGGGCCAGGGTGTCGGCCAGGCCACTCTCCGGCAAGGCGTCGACCCGGACCAGCACGGCGCTGGCGTTGTCCTGGCTGCCGGCCAGGTGAGCGGCGGCGACCAGCGCCTGGCAGGCGGCGGCCGGGGCGTCCTCGTCGAGCAGCAGGCAGCGGATGCCGGCGTCGCCCAAGACCGACCAGACGCCGTCGCTGACCAGCAGGTAGCACTCGTCCTCGCGCAGCTCGCCCTCCAGATAATCCACCACCAGGTGCTGGTCCAGGCCCAGTGCGCGCTTGAGCACGTGCTGCATGCCCGGCTGCTCCCACACGTGGTCCTCGCTGAGGCGTTCCAGTTCGCCGGCGTGCCAGCGGTAGGCGCGGCAGTCGCCGACGTGGGCCAGGGTGAAGCGCCGCCCGCGCAGGACCAGGGCGGAGAGGGTGGTGAGCAACGGCTGGCCGCCGCCGTTGGCCTGCAGCCAGCGGTTGTGGGCGACCAGCAGGCGGTCCAGCGACTGGGCCACGGCCCAGGTCTCGGGGGTGGAGTAGTAGTCCAGCGCCAGGGCCTGCAGGGTGGCGCGGGCGGCCAGGCCGCCGTCGGCGCACTGGCTGACGCCATCGGCCAGGGCGAACAGGAAGCCCTTGCTGGTCGCCATGGCTGGCGCCGGGGTGACCACGCGGATGGCGTCCTGGTTCTCCGCGCGGGGGCCGGTGGCGGTGGCTTCGCCGAAGCTCAGTTGCAGGGCCATGCGGGTTCTCTGTGGTGGCGGATGCGCAATGGCGCACCCTGCGGGCGTTTGGGACAAAGGCGGGGCCGGTGTGGCTCCGGAGCGTTGCCGCTCCGCCTTTCCTGACCAGTGCGATGAGCGTCGGCCGGCTCCGCCTTTGTCCCAAACGTCCTGGCGGGGCCGGGCAAACCCAGCGCCCGCAGGGCTACACGCGGGCGGCGGTGACGGCGGCCGAGCCCCAGGTGGTGCGCCAGCGCAGCTTGACGCCGTGCAGGCCGAACCAGGCCAGCACGCCGAGGCTGGCGAACAGCCACAGGCCGAGCTGGTAGTCGCCGGTGGTCTGCTTGATGGCGCCGAGCCCGGCGGTCAGGCAGAAGCCGCCGATGCCGCCGGCCATGCCGATCAGCCCGGTCATCACGCCGATCTCCCGGCGGAAGCGCTGAGGCACCAGCTGGAACACCGCGCCGTTGCCGGCGCCCAGGCTGAGCATGGCGAGCACGAACAGGGCCAGGGCGGCGTAGGCGCTGGGCAGGTTGAAGCCGACCGCGGCGATGCACACGGAAGCGCAGGTGTACATCACCAGCAGCGAGCGGATGCCGCCGATGCGGTCGGCCAGGGCGCCGCCCAGCGGGCGCATCAGGCTGCCGGCGAACACGCAGGCGGCGGTGTAGTAGCCGGCCTTGACCGGGTCGAAGCCGTACTGGTCGTGGAAGTAGCCGGGCAGGGTGCTGGCCAGGCCGAGGAAGCCGCCGAAGGTCACGCTGTAGAAGAACATGAACCACCAGCTGTCGCGGTCGCCGAGGGCCTTGAGGTAGTCGCCCAGCGCCTTCGGCTCGGGGCGGGTCGGCGCGTTGCGGGCCACGCCGGCGAAGATGATCAGGGTCAGCACCAGCGGGATCAGCGCCAGACCGAACACGTTGCTCCAGCCGAAGCTGGCGGCCAGCACCGGGGCGAACAAGGCGGCCAGCACGGTGCCGGAGTTGCCGGCCCCGGCGATGCCCATGGCCTTGCCCTGGTGCTGCGGCGGGTACCACTGGGAGGCCAGCGGCAGGGCCACCGCGAAGGAGGCGCCGGCGAAGCCGAGGAACAGGCCGAGCAGCAGTGCCTGCTGGTAATTGTGGATGCCGTGCTGCCAGGCCACCGCCAGGGCGGCGATGACGATCACCTGGCCGACCAGGCCGGCGCTCTTCGGCGAGGTGCGGTCGGCCAGCAGGCCCATCAGGAAACGCAGCACCGCGCCGGCCAGGATCGGCGTGGCGACCATCATGGCGCGCTGCTGGGTGGTCAGGCCCAGGTCGCTGGCGATCTGCACGCCCAGCGGGCCGAGCACGTACCAGACCATGAAGCTCAGGTCGAAATAGAGGAACGCGGCGAACAGCGTCGGGGCGTGGCCGGCCTTCCAGAAACTCGTATTCATCCAACACCTCGTCATCGAGTGAAAATCCCGCCGGCGGCGCGGCGAGGTGGTCGTGGACACGCCACCGCGCCGCCGAGGGGAGAGCCCGGCGCTTGTGGCGCCAGGCCCCGTGGCCGAAGCCACAGACAGTTGAGAGAGTGACCGGCGGGTGCCCGGATCGCGGTCCACCCACCACCCCATGCACTGGGGCTGAAACGCAAAAGGCGCCGCACCACTGACCGCCGGAGCGGGATGGTGCGACGCCTTTGTCGTATCGGTGGCAACCGCCGTTGGATGCCTTGGCAGGGCTTGAGCAAGACTCGGGCCAAGCCGCGAATCCCTGGTAAATCGCCCCTTGGGAGGTATTCGGGTGGTTCGTCTGGTGCAAGACGGTGCGTGCCGCGAGGCGGGCGCACCGAGTCGGGGCGCGATCAGGGTGCCGGCGGCGCCGGGAAGCGCACCACCGGGCCGTTCGGCTCCTGGCCCGGCGGCAGCGCGGCGGGCGCCGGCTGGCCGGCCTCGCCGAGCTGGACGACGAAGCGGTGGATGCTGCGCAGGTCGTCCTCGCTCATCAGATGCAGGGCGCGGTTGGGCATCGGCGGGCGGTAGCTGGCGCCGCGCGCCAGGCGTATCCACTGCTCCTCGCTGAGCTTCGGCAGCAGCAGGCGCAGGTTGCTCGGGTAGGTGGTGCCCCAGGGACCGCTCCAGCCGAGGCTGTCGCCGGTCAGCCAGGCGCTCTGCGGCACCTGCTCCGGGGCCATGGAATAGCCGGTGGTGTGGCAGTCGTTGCAGCCCGCCACCTCAACTAGGTAGCGGCCGTGCTCGGCGGAAGGCTCGGCCCGGGCCGTCAGTGCGCAGAACAGGATGACGAGGGCGGAAAGGGAAGGGGTGGTGCGGGGCATGGCGTCGGCTCGCTGAATGTCGGAGCCCCGTTATCCCCGGTCAGCGTTCGCCGAGCGTTCGTACCGCCGCAGAACCTGCTTACACTCTCCTGAATTGGCAAAAAGGCCGCTTTCAACACAGCCTGGCCGCGAGTCAGGAGAGTGTAGGCAGGTTCTCAGTCCAGCCAGTTGACCTCGGGGAAGGTGGCGCTGAAGGCCTCCGGCATCGCTATCACCTTGCCCTGGCGGTAGTCGAAAAACACGAAGCCGGACTTGGCCAGCGCGATCAGGGTGCCGTCCGCCGGGCGTGTGATGCGGAAGATGATGTCGCCGCCGTAGCGGTTGAAGTCCATCACGCCGACCTCGAACAGCAGCTGGTCGCGGGCGTGGGACTCGGCGCGGTACATGGTGGCCAGGTCGGTGACGATGATGCCCTGCTGGCTGTCGGTCTCGCGGATGCCGGAATCGAACAGGAAGCGCGCCCGGGCCTCGGAGATCATCGAGATCATGGCGTCGTTGCCCAGGTGGTTGCTGGCGTTGATGTCGGTGCTGCGCACGGTCATGTGGGTGCTGTAGCGGAACTGCTGCTGCGAGAAGTCGAGCTGGAGACGGGCCATGGATCACTGCTGCCTGGTCTGGGAAAAAGGGCGCCAGTCTACCGCCTGCATCGCGCATTTCCAGCGGCCGACGATCTGACCGCGGCCCCCGGCTTCCGCTACAATGCCGCGGTTTTCGATTCCTGCGAGCCCGCCATGTCCTGCCAGACCCCGATCATCGTTGCCCTCGACTTCCCCTCCCGTGACGCCGCCCTGGCCCTGGCCGACCAACTCGACCCGAAGCTGTGCCGGGTCAAGGTGGGCAAGGAGCTGTTCACCAGCTGCGCCGCGGAAATCGTCTCGACCCTGCGCGAGCGCGGCTTCGACGTGTTCCTCGACCTGAAATTCCACGACATCCCCAACACCACCGCCATGGCGGTCAAGGCGGCGGCGGAGATGGGCGTGTGGATGGTCAACGTGCACTGCTCCGGTGGCCTGCGCATGATGGCGGCCTGCCGCGAGACGCTGGACAGGTTCAATGGCCCGAAGCCGCTGTTGATCGGCGTGACCGTGCTGACCAGCATGGAGCGCGAGGACCTGGCCGGCATCGGCCTGGATGTGGAGCCGCAGGAGCAGGTGCTGCGCCTGGCCGCCCTGGCCGCCCGCGCCGGCATGGACGGCCTTGTCTGCTCGGCCCAGGAGGCACCGGCGCTGAAGATCGCCCAGCCGGGCCTGCAGCTGGTGACCCCAGGCATCCGCCCCGCCGGCAGCGCGGTCGACGACCAGCGCCGCATCCTCACCCCGGCCGAGGCCCTGCAGGCCGGCTCCGACTACCTGGTGATCGGCCGTCCGATCAGCCAGGCCGTCGACCCGGCCAGGGCACTGGCCGAGATCGTCGCCCAGCTGGGCTGAGGCGACGCCACGCCATCCCGGATTGCATCCGGGCTACGTCCGAAGCGTGATGGAGCATGGGGCGCTCCATCATTCCTCTGGATGATCCGGCACATCGCACCCTGATAGTGCTGCTCGCCGCCCCCCGCGCTGGCTAGACTCTTCGCCCACTTCCAACTCCCTGCGAGGATGCAGACATGAGCATGACGTTCTCGGGCAAGGTCGCCCTGGTCACCGGCGGCGCCGCCGGCATCGGCCGTACCACGGCACTGGCGTTCGCCGCCGAAGGGCTGCAGGTGGTGGTCTCCGACGTCGACGCGACGGGCGGCGAGGGCACCGTACAGGCCATCCGCGACGCTGGTGGCGAAGCGACCTTCGTGCGCTGCGACGTGACCCGTGACGCCGAGGTGCAGGCGCTGATGGAACAGGTCGTCGCCACCTACGGCCGCCTGGACTACGCCTTCAACAACGCCGGCATCGAGATCGAGAAGGGCAAGCTGGCCGAGGGCAGCGAGGCCGAGTTCGACGCCATCATGGGCGTCAACGTCAAGGGCGTGTGGCTGTGCATGAAGCACCAGCTGCCGCTGCTGCTGGCGCAGGGTGGCGGCGCCATCGTCAACACCGCCTCGGTCGCCGGCCTCGGCGCCGCGCCGAAGATGAGCATCTACGCCGCCTCCAAGCACGCGGTGATCGGCCTGACCAAGTCGGCCGCCATCGAGTACGCCAAGAAGAAGATCCGGGTGAACGCGGTATGCCCGGCGGTGATCGACACCGACATGTTCCGCCGCGCCGCCGAGGCCGACCCGAAGAAGGCCGAGTTCGTCGCCGCCATGCACCCGGTCGGCCGCATCGGCAAGCCGGAGGAGATAGCCGCCGCGGTGCTGTACCTGTGCAGCGCCGCCGCCGCCTTCACCACCGGCCACAGCCTGGCCGTGGATGGCGGTTCCACGGCCATCTGAATCGAGAATTGGCGCGGGTTTCACCCGCCCTACGGCGCTGAAACACTTGTCAGTGCCGAAGCTCTTGTGGGAGCGGCCTTGGCCGCGAACTTCGCGGCCAAGGCCGCTCCCACAGAGTCAGGGCTTCTAAACAGGCACTCAGGACAACCCCAGGCGCCGATCCAGACCACTGCGGCGGATGATCCACTTCTCCAGCTCGGCCACGCAGAACACCATCAGCCCGGCCGCCACGATCTTCAGCCACTCGCCGGCCGCCAGGTCGGTGGAGCCGAACACCGCCTGCAGCGGCCCCCAGTAGGTGAAGGCCAGCTGCAGCGGGATGCACGCGGCGATCGCCATCAGCACGTAGGGGTTGCCCAGCAGGCCGCGGCGGTTGAGCGCCGGCGCCAGGATGTAGCGGCTGTTGATCAGGTAGAACATCTCCGACACCACCACCGCGTTGACCGCAATGGTCCGCGCCTGCTCCACGCTGGTGCCGGCCTGCAGCTCCCAGTAGAACAGGCCGAAGGCGCCGAACATCATCAGCACCGACACCAGCAGCACGCGCCAGACGAAGAAGCCCGACAGCAGCGGCGTGCCCGGCGGACGGGGGCGGCGGCCCATGATGTCGCCCTCGGCGGGCTCGAAGGCCAGGGCCAGGCCCAGGGTGCTGGAGGTGACCATGTTGATCCACAGCACCTGGGCCGGGCTCAGCGGCAGGGTGAGCTGGAGCAGGATGGCGGCGATCACCACCAGCGCCTCGCCGCCGTTGGTGGGCAGCATGAACAGGATGAATTTCTTCAGGTTGTCGTAGACCGCGCGTCCCTCGCGCACGGCGCGGACGATGGTGGCGAAGTTGTCGTCGGCCAGCACCACGTCCGAGGCCTCCTTGGCCGCCTCGGTGCCCTTGAGGCCCATGGCGACGCCGACGTCGGCGCGCTTGAGCGCCGGCGCGTCGTTGACCCCGTCGCCGGTCATCGCCACCACCTGGCCGTCGTCCTGCAGCGCCTGCACCAGGCGCAGCTTGTGCTCGGGGCTGGCGCGGGCGAACACGTCGATCTCCATGGCGACCCGACGCAGCGCGCTCTCGTCCATCATCGCCACCTCGGCGCCGGTCACCGCCGGCTTGCCGACGCCGATGGCCAACTGCGCGCCGATGGCCCGGGCGGTCTCGGCGTGGTCGCCGGTGATCATCTTGACCCGCACGCCGGCCCGGTGGCAGTCGGCGATGGCGGCGATGGCCTCGTCGCGCGGCGGGTCGATGATGCCGACCAGGGCCAGCAGGGTGAAACCCTCCTGGGTGTCGTCGAAGTCTAGGTTGAGGGTATCCGGCCCCACCGGCTTGCGCGCCAGGGCCAGCAGGCGCAGGCCCTGGGCGGCGGTGTCGGTGGCCATGCGCCGCCAGTGGTCGGCGTCCAGCGGCTGCTCCAGGCTGCCGTGGCCGAGCTGGCGGTCGCACATTTCGAGGATGCGCTCCGGCGCGCCCTTGACCAGTATCCAGCGCTCGTCGTCGAGGCCGCGATGGAGGGTGGCCATGAAGCGGTGCTGGGACTCGAAGGGGATACTGTCCAGGCGCGGCCAGGCGCTGCAGATCGGGTCGTGCTCGTGGCGGCACTTGCTGCCGAGCACCAGCAGCGCGCCCTCGGTGGGGTCGCCTTCGACCTGCCACAGGCCGTCGTCGTCGCGCATGCGCGCGTCGTTGCACAGCACGCCGGCGCGGATCGCCCATTCGAGGGCGGGGTAGTGGGTGACCTCGACCTTGCGCCCGTCGACGCTGAGGTCGCCGACCGGCGCGTAGCCGACGCCGCCGACATCGAACACGTGGCCGGCGCAGACCACGCGCTGCACGGTCATCTCGTTGCGGGTCAGGGTGCCGGTCTTGTCCGAGCAGATCACCGTCACCGAACCGAGCGTCTCCACCGCCGGCAGGCGGCGCACGATGGCATGGCGCCGGGCCATGCGCTGCACGCCGAGGGCGAGGGTGACGGTCATGATCGCCGGCAGCCCCTCGGGGATCGCCGAGGCGACCAGGGCCACCACCATCATGAACATCTCTTCCGGCGAATGGCCGCGCCACAGGGTGCCGAGGACGAAGGTGAGGGCGCCGATGGCGAGAATAGCGATGGCCAGCATGCGGCCGAAGCGGTCGATCTGGCGCAGCAGCGGGGTCGCCATCATGCGCACACCGGCGAGCATGCGGTTGATCTGGCCCAGCTCGGTGGCCACGCCGGTGCCGACCACCACGCCGGTGGCCTGGCCGTAGACCACCAGGGTGCCGGAGTAGGCCATGCCGTAGCGGTCGCCCAGCGGCGCATCCTCGACCACCGCGTCGACGGCCTTCTCCACCGGCAGGGATTCGCCGGTGAGCGCGGCTTCCTCGACCCGCAGCTCCTTCACCGCGATCAGCCGCAGGTCGGCCGGCACGCGGTCGCCGGAGGCGAGCAGCACCAGGTCGCCGGGCACCAGCTCGCCGGCATCGATCTCCTGGCGCTTGCCGGCGCGGATCACCGTGGCGTGGGGCGAGAGCATGGCGCGGATGGCGTCCAGCGCGGCCTCGGCCTTGCCCTCCTGGATGAAGCCGATGATGGCGTTGATCAGCACCGCCGCCAGCAGCACGCCGGTGTCGACCCAGTGGCCGAGCAGGGCGGTGACCAGGGCGGCGGCCATCATCACGTACAGCAGGATGTTGTGGAACTGCAGCAGCAGACGCATCAGCGGGCCGCGCCGCTTGGGCGGGGTCAGGCGGTTGGGGCCGTATTGCTGCAGGCGCTGGTCGACTTCCGCCGGATCGAGCCCGCCGGGGCCGGTGGCCAGTTCGCGCTGGACCTCTTCGGCCGCGAGGGCATGCCAGGAGGGGGGACTGGTCTGTTCGCTCATGCGGGGATTCCTTCGCTCTCTTTTATTACACGCTGGGCGAGCAGCGGGGCGTCGGTCTTGACCCAGAGCAAGGCTAGACGGCATCGCCGGCCCTGGTTGCCGGCGAATTTTTTGCATTCTGTAACGAGAAACCCTCATGTTTGGCACGATCGGCCAGTTACATCGCCTAACCGTCTCGTCAAGAATCGGGGCGGTTCAATCGGAGATACAAGAATAATGACCGCTTCGCCCTTGCTGACCGCGTTCCTCCCCATTGCCCTCGGCATCATCATGCTCGGGCTGGGCCTGTCCCTGACCCTGGCCGACTTCGCCCGGGTGGTGAAATTTCCCAAGCCGGTGCTGATCGGCCTCGTCTGCCAGATCCTGCTGCTGCCGTTCCTGTGCTTCCTGATCGCCAAGGGCTTCGGCCTGGCGCCGGCGCTGGCGGTCGGCCTGATGCTGCTGGCGGCCTCGCCCGGCGGCACCTCGGCCAACCTCTACAGCCACCTGGCCCACGGCGACGTGGCGCTGAACGTGACCCTCACGGCGGTCAACTCGGTGATCGCCATCCTCACCATGCCGTTCATCGTCAACCTGTCGCTGGCCTACTTCATGGAGGGCGACCAGGCCATTCCGCTGCAGTTCGCCAAGGTGGTGCAGGTGTTCGCCATCGTCCTCGGCCCGGTGGCCATCGGCATGGTGATTCGCAGGCTGGCGCCGGGCTTCGCCCAGGCCATGGAGAAGCCGGTGAAGATCATCTCCGCGCTGTTCCTGGTGCTGGTGATCGTGCTGGCCTTCGTCAAGGACTGGCAGACCGTGGTCGAGTACGCCCCGGTGGTCGGCGTGGCGGCGCTGCTGTTCAACCTGATCAGCCTGGGGGTCGGCTACTTCGTGCCGCGCCTGCTCAAGCTGCCGCAGCGCCAGGCCGTGGCCATCGGCATGGAGATCGGCATCCACAACGGCACCCTGGCCATCGCCCTGGCGCTGAGCCCGTCGCTGCTGAACAACCCGACCATGGGCATCCCGGCGGCCATCTACAGCTTCTTCATGTTCTTCACCGCCGCCGCCTTCGGCTGGTGGGTCAACTACGCCCACGGCAAGGAACTGGCCGAGGAGGCCAAGGCGGCAGGCTGATCCCGGCTGTAAACGAAAACGCCCGGGCATACCCGGGCGTTTTTCATTGTTTGTTGATGTACGGCGTAGGAGTGAGCTTTGCTCGCGAAGCTCTTGCGCAGCCCTGTTCGCGAGCAGAGCTCGCTCCTACGGCCCCTTGCGCCAGTTGAGTATCAGCAGGGTGACGGCGCCGCCGACCAGCCCCCAGAACGCGGAACCGATGCCCAGCAGCGTCATGCCCGACGCGGTGATCATGAAGGTGGTCAGCGCCGCGTCCCGCTCGGCCGGCACCTGCATGGCCTGGGCCAGACCGTTGCCGATGGAGCCGAGCAGGGCCAGCGCGGCGATGGACAGGATCAGGGCGCTCGGCAGGGCGGCGAACAGCGCCGCGAGGGTGGCGGCGAAGATGCCGGCGATGCCATAGAACAACCCGCACCAAAGCGCGGCGGTGTAGCGCTTGCGCTTGTCCTCATGGGCCTCGGCGCCGGTGCAGATGGCGGCGCTGATGGCGGCCAGGTTGATGCCGTGGGAGCCGAACGGCGCGAGCAGCAGCGAGGCGAGGCCGGTGCTGGCGATCAGCGGCGAGGGCGGCACCTGGTAGCCGTCGGCGCGCAGCACGGCCAGGCCAGGGATGTTCTGCGAGGCCATCGCCACCACGAACAGCGGGATGCCGATGCTGATCGCCGCGCTCAGGGAGAAGCTCGGCGTGGTCCACACCGGCACCGCCACCTCCAGCTTGAAGTGGCTGAAGTCGAGCATGCCCTGCGCACCGGCCAGGACGCCGCCGACCACCAGCGCCACCATCACTGCGTAGCGCGGCACCAGTCGCTTGCTGATCAGGAAGCTGAAGAACATTGCCAGCACCAGCGTGGTGCTGGTTTGCGCGGCAACGAATATCTCGCTGCCGATGCGGAACAGGATACCGGCCAGCAGCGCCGCCGCCAGCGAGCCGGGCAGGTGGCGCATGACCCGCTCGAAGGCGCCGGACAGGCCGAGCAGGCTGAGCAGCACGGCGCACACCACGAAGGCGCCGACCGCCTCGGGGTAGCTCACACCGGGCAGGCTGGTGATCAGCAGGGCCGCGCCGGGGGTCGACCAGGCCACCACGATGGGCGTGCGGTAGCGCAGCGACAGGGCGATGGTGCACACCGCCATGCCGATGGACAGCGCCCACAGCCAGGAGGAAATCTGCGCGGCGCTGAGCCCGGCGGCCTGGCCAGCCTGGAACATCAGCACCAGCGAACTGGTGTAGCCGGTGAGCGCCGCTACAAAGCCGGCCACCACGGCGGAGGGCGAGGAGTCGGCGAGCGGGCGAGGGCGGCTGGAGGTGTCCATGGTTTCCGTGGTGTCGCTCATCAGAAGGTGCCCTTGACGTCGGCCAGGATAGGGTAGAGCGAGGCCACCAGCAGCAGGGCCATGCCGATATTGAACGCGCGCAGCACCCGCGGCCGATCCAGCCAGCGGCGCAGCAGGCTGCCGGCCACCGTCCACAGGCCGACGCTGGGGCAGTTGACCAGGGCGAACAGCGCGGCGATCAGCAGCACATTGACCAGGAAGCCGTCCTGCGGGGTGTAGGTGGTGATGGCGCCGATGGCCATGATCCATGCCTTGGGGTTGACCCACTGGAAGGCCGCGGCCTGGAGGAAGGTGAACGGCTTGCCGGTGCTCCTGCCCTCGGCGTCGGGGGCGCCCGAGCCGGCGATCTTCCAGGCCAGGTACAGCAGGTAGGCGGCGCCGAGGTAGCGCAGCGCGGTGTACAGCGGCGGGAAGCGCTCGAACAGCTGGCCGAGACCGAGGCCCACGGCCGCCACCAGCATCATGAAGCCGAGGCTGATGCCGAGCATGTGCGGCACGCTGCGGCGCACCCCGAAGTTCACCCCCGAGGCGAGCAGCATCATGTTGTTGGGGCCGGGCGTCACCGAGGTGACGAAGGCGAAGAGGACGAAGGCGATCAGCAGTTCCAGGGTCATGGCGGTTCTCCGTGAATGCTGGCAGCCTATGCGCAGCCCGTCCGGGCGTCGCCGTACAGCGGCACCGACAATCGTCGGTACAGTCGCGCGGGATCGGCGAGGCTCGAATCACTGTTCCCATCACAGCAAGGAAGTGGCATGGACCCGAACAATCCCTACGCGGCACCCCGGGTGGAGCTGATCGACGCTCGCCGGCCCCAGCAGTTGCCGGGCTGGAGTCCGGGCCAGCTGCAGGTGCTCGGCTGGCTCAACCTCGCCTACCTGGTCGCCACCGTCGCGGTGATCGGCCTCGCCTTCGCGCCGGAGCTGCAGATGACGGGCGACTGGCTGAGCGTGGCCAGTACGCTGCTGGGCAGCTACCTGGTGGTGCGCCTCAAGGCCTTCCTGGAGGCGCGCTTCGGCGCCACCGGCCTGACCTGGCCGGTGTGGCTGAGCGTGGGGTTGAGCCTGGTGCTGGAGGCGGTCCAGCTGTACTGGGGCGACGACGCACTGGCGGAGTTCAGCCTGCAATCGGCCCTCTACTTCGGCCTGCTGGCGCTGCTCGGTCTGGTCATCCTGTGGCTCGGCATCGCGCTGCTCAGGATCACCGATACCTATCCCGTCGTGCGCGTACTGGCCTGGCTGAACATCGCCAGCGGTGTGTTGGTGGCCTCGGTGATCCTGATGCTGGTCGGGGTCCTGCCGATGCTGGCGGCCATGGTCGCCAGCGCCCTGGTGTTCTTCCAGGGCGCCAGGGAGCTGAAGGGCGGCCAGGCGGCCTGATCAGTCCTCGCCGCCCGCCAGGCGAGCCCGGCCCAGCGCCTGGTTGATCGCCAGCCAGGCCTGCACCGCCGGCTCGCCGGCCTCCCGGAACACCCGGGCGAGCAGCCGTGACTGCTCGCGCCGCAGCGCCTGCTCCAGCCTGGCGCCTTCGGCGGTGAGGCCGAGCTGGCGTTTGCGCTTGTCGTCGCTGGCGGCCACGCTCTCCACCATGGACATCTCCTGCAACTGGCGCAGCGGCGTGTTCAGCGCCTGCTTGGTCACCCCCAGGTAGCCCAGCAATTCCTTCACGCTCAGCCCGGGGTGACGCGCGATGAAGAACAGGATGCGATGGTGCACCCGCGACAGGCCGCGCCGCGCCAGCATCTCGTCGGCCTTGGCGGTGAACGCCTGGTAGCCGAAGAAGAAGGCTTCCATGGCGATCTGTTGGGAACTTGGCTTTTTCAGGTCAAGCATATTGACGTATCTATCCTGGCCGTCGTAGTTTCGGTCAAACAGTTTGACCCAATTCATCCTGCCTGTGCTACCGGTGACTCCCATGGCCTTCTCCGAACGCGTTGCCCGCCTGAAAAGCTCCCTGATCCGTGAAATCCTCGCCGCGGCGCAACGTCCGGAGGTGATGTCCTTCGCCGGCGGCCTGCCGGCCGAGCCGATGCTGCCGAAGGTGGACTGGAGCGAGATGCCGGCCTCCATCGGCCAGTACGGCATGAGCGAGGGCGAGCCGGCGCTGCGCGAGGCCATCGCCGCCGAGGCCAGCAAGCTGGGCGTGCAGTGCGACGCCAGCCAGGTGCTGATCACCTGCGGCTCACAACAGACCCTGGATCTGGCCAGCAAGCTGTTCATCGACCCAGGCACCGAAATCCTCGTCGAGGGGCCGACCTACCTGGCCGCGCTGCAGTCCTTCCAGCTGTTCGGCGCCGACTGCCTCACCGTGCCCCAGGAAGCGGACGGCCCGCAGCTGGAGGCCCTGCGCGAGCGCCTGCAGAAGCACAAGCCGGCCTTCGCCTACCTGATCCCCACCTTCCAGAACCCTTCCGCCGTGCGCTACAGCGAGGCCAAGCGCGACGCGGTGGCGGCGCTGCTCGACGAATTCAACGTCACCCTGATCGAGGACGAGCCGTACCGCGAGCTGGTGTTCGACGCCGGCAGCGCAACCCCCATCGTCAGCCGCCTCAAGCGCGCCAGCTGGATCTACACCGGCACCGTGTCCAAGACCCTGCTGCCGGGGCTGCGCGTCGGCTTCCTGATCGCCACCCCGGACCTGTTCCCGCACCTGCTGCGCCTGAAGCAGGCCGCCGACCTGCACACCAACCGCATCGGCCAGTGGCAGGCGCTGCAGTGGTTCGGAACCGAGAAGTACCGGGCCCACCTGGCCGAGCTGCGTGACTTCTACCGGGTGCGCCGTGACGCCATGCAGGTGGCGCTGGAGGAGCATTTCGGCGACCTGGCGACCTGGCAGGTGCCGCAAGGCGGCCTGTTCTTCTGGCTGACCCTGAAGAGCACGCTGGACACCCGCACCCTGCTGCAGCCGGCCATGGCGCAGAACGTCGCGTTCATGCCGGGCGAGCCGTTCTTCAGCGAGCCGGACGACAACCTCGGCCATCTGCGGCTGAACTTCAGCCACGTGCCGCCGGAGCGCCTGGGTGAAGGCCTGCGCCGACTGGCCGCCGTGATCCGCGAAGCGCAGGAGGGCCGCTAGTCATGTTCAAGGTCTACGGCGATTACCGTTCCGGCAACTGCTACAAGGTAAAGCTGATGCTGCATCTGCTCGGCCACGAATATCAGTGGCTGCCGATCGACATCCTCAAGGGCGAGACCCAGACCGCGGAATTCCTGGCCAAGAACCCCAACGGCAAGATTCCGGTGCTGGAGCTGGAAGACGGCACCTTCCTGTGGGAGTCCAACGCCATCCTCAACTTCCTGGCCGACGGCAGCGAATTCATCCCGAGCGAGCCGCGCCTGCGCACCCAGATGCTGCAATGGCAGTTCTTCGAACAGTACAGCCACGAGCCCTACGTGGCGGTGGCCCGCTTCATCCAGCTCTACCAGGGCCTGCCGGAAGCGCGCCGGGCCGAGTACGAGGAGTGCCACGTGCGCGGCTACAAGGCGTTCAAGGTGATGGAGCAGCAGTTGCAGCGCACGCCGTACCTGGTGGGCGAGCACTACACCCTCGCCGACATCGCCCTGTACGCCTACACCCACGTGGCCCATGAGGGCGGCTTCGATCTCTCCGGCTTCCCGGCGATCAACGCCTGGCTCGAGCGCGTCGCCAGCCACCCACGGCACGTGGCGATGCTCGACTGACGAAAAAACCGGCCTAGGCCGGTTTTTTCTTGCCCGCTCAGGGCTGGCTGACCGCGATGGCGCGGGTGGCGCTCGTTCTCAGTCCTTGATCAGGCTGAGGAACTCGCTGCGGGTGGCGGCGTTCTCGCGGAATTCGCCGAGCATCACCGAGGTGACCATGGAGGAGTTCTGCTTCTCCACGCCGCGCATCATCATGCACATGTGCTGGGCCTCGATGACCACGGCCACACCCTGGGCGCCGGTGACCTGCTGAATGGCCTCGGCGATCTGCCGGCTGAGGTTTTCCTGGATCTGCAGGCGGCGGGCGTACATGTCGACGATGCGCGCCACCTTGGACAGGCCGAGCACCTTGCCCTTGGGCAGGTAGGCCACGTGGGCCTTGCCGATGAAGGGCAGCAGGTGGTGCTCGCACAGGGAATACAGCTCGATGTTCTTGACCAGCACCATCTCGCTGTTGTCGGAGCTGAACAGCGCGCCGTTGGTGACCTCATCGAGCGTCTGCTGGTAGCCGCGGCAGAGGTACTGCATGGCCTTGGCGGCGCGTTGCGGAGTGTCGAGCAGGCCCTCGCGGGAAACGTCCTCGCCGAGTTGGCCGAGGATCGCGGTGTACTGCTGAGCCAGTTTCTGAGTGCTAGATTCCATGAGGTTTCCAGGGCTGTTGAAAGAGTTCCGTATCGTCCGTCCGCGCGGCCGGCGCGCTGCGGGCGGCGGCCCGGTGCGGATGATCACGCAGGCAATGAAGCTCCGCATCATACCCGCCCGCAGACGTGGAGTCGCGCAGGCCGCACGCGTATCGTGCATCCGACGCACAGCGGGACCATGATTCAGTTGCAACAAGTGGCAAGCCAGGCGGCTCGAAAGGCTACCGGCATGTCACCATCGGATCACGCGGCCCAGCGCCGAATAACAAGGAGAAAGGCAATGAGCATTCCGTTCTGGTGTGTGTTTATCGCGGCCCTGCTGATCTATGCCGCCAAGCTGCCCGTGGCGCGGGCGATGAACGCCGAGTCAGGCGGCTACGACAACCACAACCCGCGCGCCCAGCAGGCCCGGCTCACCGGCCTCGGCGCCAGGGCCCACGCGGCGCATCTGAACAGCATCGAGATGTTCCCGCTGTTCGCCGCCGGCGTGCTGATGGCCCACACCACCAACGTGTTCGGCTGGTGGGTGGACCTGTTGGCGATCCTGTTCATCGTCGCGCGGGTGCTCTACCTGCTGTTCTACTGGCGCGACCTGGCCTGGCAGCGCTCGCTGGTGTGGACGGTCGGCCTGATCTGCTGCCTGCTGCTGATGCTCAGCCCGGCGCTGCGCTGGCTGCTCGTGACGGTCTGAAACGACGAAGCCCGCCGAGATGGCGGGCTTCTTTCATGCGGTGCCTCAGCGGCCCTGGACGGCGTCGCCTATCTCGTCGGCGGCGCCTTTCGCGGCATCGGAGGTGTCTTCGGCCGCCTCATCCAAGCGTTCGCCCAGCGTGGGTTCGTGGCCCGTGGCCTGGTCGACCTTCTTCTCGATGGCCTCGCCGGTGTCCTCGGCGGCATTGCCGAGCGACTCCATGGCTTCGGAAACGTTTTCCTTGGCCGATTCCATCTTGTCTTCCGGGGTCTTCTCGCAGGCGGCCAGACCCAGGGTCATGGCGAGGAGGAGGGCGTAGGTAAGGGGCTTGTGCACGATTCGATCTCCTGTTCGATGCGGATGCGTGTGTACGGCACCCGTCTCGCTTGGAGCGAAGCGGCGCAAGCGAAGTTCCTGGGGGGGAGGGGACCGATGCCCGCGGCTGGCGCGGGCATCGGCGGGAATCACTGCTGTTGCTGGCCGGCGGGAGGCGGCGGGGCGGGGATGGTCGGGTTGGCCGGCGGCACCGCCTCGTTGTTCTCCTTGGCGCGCTCACGGGCCGCTTCGTCCGCCGCGCGTGCGGCGTCGTTGCTGTGCTCGGCGGCGTCCTTCAGCGACTCGCGGGCTTCCTCTTGCGCTTCACGCGCCTCTTCCGCCTTGTCTTCGGACGGTTTGTCGCAGGCGGCGAGGCCAAGCGTGGCAGCGAGCATGAACGCATAGGCGATTGGTTTGTGCATGGGCTGTTTCTCCTTGTGGTAAGGCCATCGCTCTTTCGAGACGGCCCCCACGGGGAAGGTTCAGACTGTTTTGCCCGCGTCTATGTGCGCGGCGGCCGCGCCGCTATCATGGGCGGATTTTCCGCATCGCCACGAGGTATCGACGATGAGCGACAACGCCGTTCTGCAGCGGGCCCAGCGCTTCCTGTCCGCCCTGCGCCACTGCCAGGTCTTGGGCCTGAGCGTGCACGAGGCCGGGCCGGAGGGGCTGACCCTGCGCCTTCCCTACAGCACCCAGATAATCGGCAACCCCGAGAGCGGGGTGATCCACGGGGGCGCCATCACCACCCTGATGGACACCACCTGCGGCATCTCGACCGTCTGCGTACTGCCGGAATTCGAGATCTGCCCAACCCTGGACCTGCGCATCGACTACATGCGCCCGGCCCAGCCGCACATGGATGTCTACGGGTTCGCCGAATGCTACCGGGTGACCGAGAACGTCATCTTCACCCGCGGCTATGCCTACCAGGACGACCCGGCCGAGCCGATCGCCCACGTGGTCGGGGCCTTCATGCGCATGGGCAAGCCGGGCGGCCCGAAGACGCCCGCCCAAGGAGCCGCGTGATGACCTCGCTGAACTTCAACGCGCTGGTGCGCGAAGCCCACGAGAAGAACGAGTACGACGCGCTGATCAGCCTGATCCCCTATGCGCGGATGATCGGCATCGAGTGCCTGCGCCTGGGCGACGACATGGTCTTCCGCCTGCCGGCGAACAAGGACAACATCGGCAACCCGACCCTGCCCGCGCTGCACGGCGGGGTGATCGCCGGCTTCATGGAGCATGCCGCGATGCTCCACCTGCTGATGTTCATGGGCATCCCACATTTGCCGAAAATCATCGACTTCTCGATAGATTACCTGCGCGCCGGTCATTATCGTGACACCTACGCCCAGTGCCAGGTCTGGCGCCAGGGACGCCGGGTGGCCAACGTCGCCATCACGGCCTGGCAGACCAGCCAGAGCGAACCCATCGCCACCGCCCGCGCCCACTTCAAGGTCGACGAACCCTGATCGGAGCGGGCACATAACAACAAGGAACTCGAATGGATGCGTTGCTGATCCTCGGCGGCCTGCTGCTGATTCTCGCCGGCCTGGTGTGGCTGGTGATGCGGGCCTTCTCCACCAGCCTGCTGTGGGGCTGGGGCAGCCTGATTCCTCCCATCACCCTGATCTACGCGCTGCGCCACTGGCGCAGCGCCAGGCAGGCCGTGATGCTGGCCGCCTTGGGTATCATCCCGCTGGTGGTGGGCATGGTGCTGATGGCCAGCCAGGATGCCGCCCGTCTCGAAGCGATTCTCAGCCTGCGCTGGCTGAAAGAGCCGCCCAAGGCGCCGGCGGAGCTGGAAATCCGCCTGTATGGCGAACTCAACGGCGAACCCTTCGCTCCGCAGTACGCCGAGCTGATCGACGGCGCGCTCAGCCTGCGTGAAGGCGAGGACTTCTTCGCCCGCCGCGAGGTGGCGATCCGCCTGCCGAGGACGCAGAAGACACCGGTGCAGCTGGACGTGCTGCCGGAAGACACGGGCGGGCCGGAAGTGGAGATCAGCTGGCTGCTGCCCGACCAGGACCTGCCCGAGGCCCGGCGCCTGAGCCGGGGCTACACCCTGCACCTGAACCTGCAGCCGCTGCCGCCGAACAAGCTGCAGGGCGACTTTCACCTGGTCCTGCCGCCGTCCTTCAAGACCAGCCTGAGCGGCCGCCTGGAGCTGTTCGCCGACCGCCTGCGCTACCAGGACGGGCGACTCGATGCCCGCTTCGACTCGCGGGAGACCCTGGCCAAGGTCATCGACGACTACCTGCAGCGCCGTTTCGCCACCCGCCTGGTGCAACTGGCCGAGCTGCCTGAGGTGAGCTTCCCGGCCACCCGCCTGCCGATCGCCGTCCAGGCGCGGATCAACGGCAAGGAACAGGGCCTGGACCTGGTGCTGGAAAAGACCGCGCTGGGTTGGCAAGTGCAGGGCGACAACTATCCACCGCTGGACGAGACGCGCATCGCGGAGCCGAGCAAGGTGGCCGAGCCGGCGGCGGCCGAGGTCGTGGCGGTGCAGAACCCCCGTCCTGCGCTGGATCGCCGCCAGCGCTTCTCCCTGCCGCGCCTGCAGCGTAACCCGGAGCAGTACCGCAACCTCTCGATGCGCGTGAGCAAGGCAGGCGGCGGCACGGTGGAGGGGCGCTTCGTCGGCCTGGAGGCCGATGGCAGCCTGCGCCTCACCCAGCAGATCGGCAGCGGCGGCGGCCAGGCCAGCTTCAGCTTCAGGCCGGAAGACATCGGCGGCATCGAACTGCTGGAGCCCTGATTTTCGCAAGGCCTTGAAATCCCTCCCGAACACCCCATCTGTATGACACCCGCCGCCATCGCGCGGCCTGTCATGCATGTGGAGTTCGACGACCATGAGTGTGGAGACTCAAAAAGAAACCCTGGGCTTCCAGACCGAGGTGAAGCAGCTGCTGCACCTGATGATCCATTCGCTGTATTCCAACAAGGAAATCTTCCTCCGCGAACTGATTTCCAACGCCTCCGACGCCGCCGACAAGCTGCGCTTCGAAGCGCTGGCCAAGCCGGAACTGCTCGAAGGCGGCGCAGACCTGAAGATCCGTCTGTCCTTCGACAAGGACGCCAGGACCGTCACCCTCGAAGACAACGGCATCGGCATGAGCCGCGAGGACGTGATCACGCACCTCGGCACCATCGCCAAGTCCGGCACCGCCGATTTCATGAAGAACCTCACCGGCGACCAGAAGAAGGATTCGCACCTGATCGGCCAGTTCGGCGTGGGCTTCTATTCGGCCTTCATCGTCGCCGACAAGGTGGACGTGTTCACCCGCCGCGCCGGCCTGCCCGCCACCGAGGGCGTGCACTGGTCGTCGAAGGGCGAGGGCGATTTCGAGGTCTCGACCATCGACAAGCCCGAGCGTGGCACCCGCATCGTCCTGCACCTGAAGAGCGGCGAGGAAGAGTTCGCCGATGGCTGGCGCCTGCGCAACGTGGTCAAGAAATACTCCGACCACATCGCCCTGCCGATCGAACTGCCGAAAGACCCCATCTCTTCTCAAGAGCACGGTGAAGAGGCGGACAAGCCGGCCGAGCAGGAGTGGGAGACCGTCAACCGCGCCAGCGCCCTGTGGACCCGCAGCCGTACCGAGGTCAAGGACGAGGAATACCAGGAGTTCTACAAGCACGTCGCCCACGATTTCGAGAATCCGCTGAGCTGGAGCCACAACAAGGTCGAGGGCAAGCTGGAATACACCTCGCTGCTCTACGTGCCGGGCCGCGCGCCGTTCGACCTGTACCAGCGCGAGGCGCCCAAGGGCCTCAAGCTCTACGTGCAGCGCGTGTTCATCATGGACCAGGCGGACGAGTTCCTGCCGCTGTACCTGCGCTTCATCAAGGGCGTGGTCGACTCCAACGACCTGTCGCTGAACGTGTCCCGCGAGATCCTGCAGAAGGACCCGGTGATCGACTCCATGAAGTCGGCGCTGACCAAGCGCGTGCTGGACATGCTGGAGAAGCTGGCGAAGAACGAACCCGAGCAGTACAAGCAATTCTGGAAGGCCTTCGGCCAGGTGCTGAAGGAAGGCCCGGCCGAGGACTTCGCCAACAAGGAGAAGATCGCCGGCCTGCTGCGCTTCGCCTCCACCCAGGGCGACGACGGCGAGCAGTCCGTGGGCCTGGCCGACTACATCGGCCGCATGAGGGAAGGCCAGGACAAGATTTACTTCCTCACCGGCGAGACCTTCGCGCAGATCAAGAACAGCCCGCACCTGGAAGTGTTCCGCAAGAAAGGCATCGAGGTGCTGCTGCTCACCGACCGCATCGACGAGTGGCTGATGAGCTACCTGACCGAGTTCGACGGCAAGCAGTTCGTCGATGTGGCCCGTGGTGACCTGGACCTGGGCAAGCTGGACTCGGAAGAGGACAAGAAGGCCCAGGAAGAAGTCGCCAAGGCCAAGGAAGGGCTGCTGGAGCGTCTGAAAGGCGCGCTGGGCGAGCAGGTCGCCGAGGTGCGCGTGTCGCACCGCCTGACCGACTCGCCGGCGATCCTCGCCATCGGCGAACAGGACCTGGGCCTGCAGATGCGCCAGATTCTCGAGGCCAGCGGGCAGAAAGTGCCGGACGCTAAGCCGATCTTCGAGATCAACCCGCAGCACCCGCTGATCGAGAAGCTGGACGCCGAGGCCGACGAGGACCGCTTCACCGACCTGTCGCACATCCTCTTCGACCAGGCCGCCCTGGCCGCCGGCGACAGCCTCAAGGACCCGGCCACCTACGTGCGCCGCCTCAACAAGCTGCTGGTCGAGCTGTCCGCCTGACCTGTGGCCGCTCATGAAAAAGCCCGCTTCGGCGGGCTTTTTCATGTCTATGTACCCGTTACGTGTTGGTGGCGCAATTCTGCTCTTGTGGGAGCGGCTGGGCGGCATTCCGATCGGCCGCGAAATTCGCGGATAAATCCGCTCCCACAAGGTGTGCAACAACTAACTAACGTGGACAGAGCCTTTTTTCACGCCCATTCCTGTATGGCTGTCGTAGGGTGCGCCGCGCGCACCGCAGTGCAGGACCTGTGCGCACAGCGCACCCTACACAAGCAGGCGCAGGTCAATCGGGCCTAGGCTTTCCGCCGCTCGGCACGCCGGACTGGAGTTCTGCGGATGATGGCTATCTAATGGCGGCTTAAAGCCGGAGCATGGTCGTGCCGATACGCTTCTGCCCGCCTAGAATTTCAGCCGTCGTCCTGTAGTCGCCGCCCGCATGTCGTATCTGACCAGCCTGTTCCTTCTCGACGCCGATCCCAGCCTGCTCCTGTTCGGCAGCCACAACCCGTGGCTGGTGGCGCTGTCGCTGGCGATCGCCACTTTCACCTCCGGCATGGCCCTGCAGGTGGCGGGCATGGCGCGCCTCAGCCGCAATACCCTGCACCGGCAGACGGCGCTGCTCACCGGCTCCCTGGCCCTGGGCGGCGGCGTATGGGCCATGCACTTCATCGGCATGCTGGCGTTCCAGCTGTGCGCTCCGGTCAGCTACGCGCCGGGCTTGACCCTGCTGTCGCTGCTGCCCAGCCTGGGCGCCTCCTGGGTCGCCCTGCAGCTGCTGGCCCGGCGCCAGGTGACGCGCCTGCAACTGGTCGGCAGCGGCGTGCTGGTGGGCGCCGGCATCGGCGCCATGCACTACAGCGGCATGGCGGCGATGCGCATGGCGCCACTGCTGCGCTACGACCCCTGGTGGTTCGCCCTGTCCATCCTGGTGGCGGTGGGCCTGGCGATTATCGCGCTGTGGGTGCGCTTCGGCCTGCGTGGCCGGCTCAGCTCGGGCAAGGCGATCATGGCCAGCGGCCTGGTCATGGGCCTGGCCATCAGCGGCATGCACTACACCGGCATGGCCGCGGCGCGCTTCGTCGGCAGCCCAGATCCAGCCGGCGCCGAAGGCGACTTCAGCCTGTTCCTGGCCCTGGCCACGGCGCTTATCACCATTTCCCTGACCGTCTTCGTCGCCGGCATCAACGGCCTGCTGCGCTATCGCCAGCTGTACCGCCAGATGCAGGCCAGCGAGGAGCGCCTGCGGGCCATTCTGGAGACGGCGGTGGACGGCGTGGTGACCATCGACGACCAGGGCATCATCGAGAGCATGAACGCCGCCGCCGCGCAGCTGTATGGCTGGGACAAGAGCGAGCTGATCGGCCGGCACATCGACACCGTCATCCCGCAGAGCTACCGGCAGGGCATGGCCAACTACCTGCCGCAGCTGCTCAATGCCGGCGAGAGCCAGATCATCGGCGGCAGCCGTGAAGTAGAGCTGCTGCGCAAGGACGGCACCGAACTGCCGATCCGTCTGGCCATCGGCCGCGCCCAACTGTTCGAGCGCACCCTGTTCGTCGGCTTCATCAGCGACATCAGCGAGCGCAAGGCGATGGAGAGGGCTCTGCGCGAGAGCGAGCAGCAGTACCGCTCGCTGATCGGCAACATCCCCGGCGTGGCCTTCCGCTGCCAGCTGGACGAGAACTGGAGCATGCTGTTCATCAGCGACGCGGTGGAGAAGCTCACCGGCTGGCCTGCCGAGGATTTCGTCGCCGGCCGGCGTCACTTCACCCAGCTGATCCACCCGGACGACCAGGTGCGCGTCGGCGAGCTGGCCCGCGACGCTCTCGCCGAGGGTCGCAGCTACCAGGTGGAGTACCGCCTGACCCGCCGCGACGGCAGCGAGGTGTGGGTCTGGGAGAGCGGCAGCGGGGCGGCGGACGAGCAGGGCGCGCCACGGGGTGATGCTGGACATCACCGAGAGCAAGCTGCGCAACGCCGAGTTCGAGGGCACGGTCAACGCCATCGGCCGCGCGCTGTCGGTGATCGAGTTCGACCTGGGCGGCCGCGTGCTCAGCGCCAACCGCAACTTCCTCGAACTGACCGGCTACGAAGAAGCGGAGATCATCGGCCAGCACCACCGCATCTTCTGCGAGCAGCGCTACGTCGACAGCGGCGCCTACGACCAGTTCTGGGCACACCTGGCCCATGGCGAACTGGACAGCGGCGAATACCTCTGCCTCGGCAAGGGCGGCCGAGAAGTGTGGATACAGGCCTCCTACAACCCGATCTTCGACGCCGACGGCAAGCCGTTCAAGGTGATCCAGTTCGCCACTGACCTCAGTCAGCGCCGCGAGATGGAGGAAGCGCTGCGCATCGCCAAGGAGCGCGCCGAGCTGGCCGCCGCGGCCAAGACCACCTTCCTGGCCAACATGAGCCACGAAATCCGCACGCCGATGAACGCCATCATCGGCTTCACCGAACTGCTGCTGGACGACGTCCTCAGCGAGCAACAGCGCCGGCACCTGGGCACGGTGCGCCAGGCCGCGCGCTCGCTGCTCGGCCTGCTCAACGACATCCTCGACACCGCCAAGCTGGAACGTGGCGCGGTGGAGCTGGAGCACGTGGACTTCTCCCTGCGCGAGCTGTGCGGGCAGGTCTGCGACGCCCTGCGCCTGGGCGCCGAAAGCAAGGGGCTGACGTTGAGCCTGGACTATCAGGAGAGCCTGGGCGATTTCTTCAAGGGCGACCCGCTGCGCATCCAGCAGGTGCTGACCAACCTAGTGGGCAACGCGGTGAAGTTCACCGAGAGCGGCTGGGTGCGCCTGGAAGTGAGCGGCGAACCGGGCAGGGTGCAGCTGTCCGTGCGCGACAGCGGCATCGGCATCGCCGAGGACCGCCTGCAGCACATCTTCGACCCCTTCGCCCAGGCCGACGCCTCCATGAGCCGGCGCTTCGGCGGCACCGGCCTGGGCACCACCATCGCCCGCCAGCTGACCGAGCTGATGGGTGGCAGCATCCGGGTGGAGAGCCGCGATGGCGCGGGCAGCGTGTTCCATGTGCAGCTGCCGCTGCAGGTCGGCGAGGCCAGGGCAGGGGAGATCGTCACCGTCGCCTGCCAGCTGCCGGAACTGAACATCCTGGCCGCCGACGACGTGCCGCAGAACATCGAACTGCTCAGCCTGACGCTGGGGGCCATGGGCCACCGGGTCACCACCGCTGGCGACGGCGAGCAGGCATTGGCCGCCTTCGTCGGTGGGCGTTTCGACGTGCTGCTGATGGACGTGCAAATGCCGCGTATGGACGGCCTGGAGGCGACCCGGCGCATCCGTCGCCACGAGCAGGCCCACGGCCTGCGGTCGACACCGGTCATCGCCCTGACCGCCAGCGTGCTGGAGCAGGATCGCCGCGCCGCCCGCGAGGCCGGCATGGACGGTTTCGCCTCCAAGCCGCTGGAAATGGACCGGCTGCTGGCGGAAATCGCCCGGGTGATCGGCCTGGAGCCGACCGCAACCCCTCAGGTGCCGGCGGCCGAGCCCCAGCAAGACCTGGCCATCGACTGGCCGCGCGGCATCCAGCTGTGGGGCAGCGAACAGGCCATGGCGGCGGCGATCCGCCGCTTCCTAGCCGAGCATGCCCATAGCTGTACCGAGGTCGAGGACCTGCTGCGGGATGGGCGCCAGCTCGAAGCCATCGAACTGGTACACCGTCTGCGCGGCGCCGCCGGCAACCTGGCGCTGTTGCGGGCTAGCCGCCTGGCCGGTCAACTGGAGCACGCGCTCAAGGGCGCCGTGCCGGCCTCGGTGGAGGAACTGCTGGCCGCGCTGGTGGTGGCACTCGCCGCACTGCCGGGCGAGCTGCCGGCGGAGAAGGCCGCGGTGGAAGAGGGCGCCAGGCCCGCCATCGCCGAAGCCGAATTGTCAGCGCTTGTCGGACAGGTCCGGGGCGCCCTGCGCCACGGCGAACTGGCCGAGGACGCATTGCAACGCCTGAGTGCCGCGCTGCCGGCGCGTCAGGCCCATGCCCTGGAAGGCGCCATCAACGACTTCGATTTCGAGCGCGCCGACGCGCTGCTGGCCGAGCTGCTCGGCCATGGAGGCATGCCGCAATGATCAGACCCGCCGATGCCCGCCCCAAGCTGTTGCTGGTGGACGACGAGCCGACCAACCTGCAGGTGCTGCGGCAGATTCTGCAGGACGATTACCGCCTATTGTTCGCCAAGGACGGCGACAAGGCGCTGGAACTCGCCGAGCAGGAGAACCCGGCGCTGATCCTGCTCGACGTGATGATGCCGGGCATGACCGGCCACGAAGTCTGCGCACGGCTCAAGACGCAGCCGGCCACCTCGACCATCCCGGTGATCTTCGTCACCGCCCTGGCCGACGTGGAGGACGAAGCCCGCGGCTTCGAGGTCGGCGCGGTGGACTACATCACCAAGCCGGTCAGCCCGCCCATCGTCCGCGCCCGGGTGCGCACGCACCTGTCGCTCGTGCGCGCCGAGGAACTGCACGAGACCCGCCTGCAGATCGTCCAGCGCCTGGGCCTGGCCTCGGAATACAAGGACAACGAGACCGGCCTGCATGTGATCCGCATGAGCCACTACACCTACGTCCTGGCCAAGGCCGCGGGCTACAGCGAGCGCGAGGCGGACGACCTGCTCAACGCCGCGCCCATGCACGACGTGGGCAAGATCGGCATACCGGACGCCATCCTGCAGAAGAACGGCAAGCTCGACGACGCCGAGTGGGCGGTGATGCGCCAGCACGCGCAGATCGGCGCGGAAATCATCGGCGAGCACGACTCGGGGCTGCTGAAGACGGCGCGCATCATCGCGCTCACCCACCATGAGAAGTGGGACGGCAGCGGTTATCCCAATGGCCTCAAGGGCGAGGAGATTCCGCTGGCCGGGCGTATCGTCGCCATCGCCGATGTGTTCGACGCGCTGACCAGCGTGCGTCCCTACAAAGCGGCCTGGCCGGTCGAGGAAGCCATCTCGCTGCTGCGCCGTGAGAGCGGCCGTCACTTCGATCCCGAGCTGGTGGAGCTCTTCATCGACCAGATGCCGGCCATTCTCGAAATCAAGGAACGCTGGGCCGAGAAGGAATAGGGCCCGGCATCACGCCACAGGCAGGTGCTTGCTCACTTTCATCAGACCGGGCTCATCGCCCGGCAGGATGCGCCATGTCCGAGCCTGCACCTCGGTTCCGCGCGCCGTGCGATAGAGCGGCATCTCCAAGACGACCGCATCCGATTCGACTTCCAGCAGTCGCCCACGGGCGATCACGCCGTCGCTGAATTCCACCAGCAGCTCATCGCCCGAAGACAACGGCACTTCGCGGGAGGCATCGAGATCGCGCAGCAGCGCGCCGGGGTACAGGTGGCTGTCGTTGGCCAAGAAACGCCAGAGCATGAGCGATCTGAACTAACATTTCTAAATTTCCAACACTAGACCGCGCAGCAAAATCAATTAGTTATAGTCGCTACATTAAGTAAATCTAGAATATTTAGCATCTTCTCATACAGTGTCTCAGTAAGTAAATCCTCCTCAAGAAAAAAATGAACTACAGATTCCAATTGGGATAATTCCCAAAAAGTTATTGGAATCAAGTCTAGATATTTCGAATCATTATACAAAGCCATCTTTCTTATTACTAATGTAAAATCTGAGAGGTTTTGCAGGCGATTCGTTTAATCGAAATGGCTTTATGGGGCTGTCTAGACATGGGTAAGCAAAGCAAGGTGCATTCGTTCACGAAGCGCGGAAAAGTGTTCGGGAACGTATGGCGGGTATATAGCGCAAAATGCGATCAGGATTTTTCGCTTAGTAGTGATCGGGAATTAGCGCACTGGATCCTGTTTTTAGAGTTCAATCCCGACGTAATCCGTTTCGACCTGAATCCACAACCGCGTAGTCAATCACCGGAGCCTGGTGCGAAGAGAACCATTCTCGATGCTGAGGTGATAGTGCGGGGTGGGGCAATAGAGTGGCATGAGATAAAGGAGGGAAGCTTCGACAAAGACGCGGAATCGACACCGCAAATAGAACTTCAGCGCGAACTTGCAAAAGCAGCTGGCGTAAATTATCGAATTTTTAATGATGATGACTTTGCGCCTAGAGCAAGCAGCATCATGCCGCTACTAAAGGTAGCGGCCTGTTTGGCAGCAGGTAGGCACTTTTTTATACCCCCGGCAATTAATCTGGATGTTACAAGTTATCTTATAGGTCACGCCTCAGGCACGCTTGACGAGTATCTAAGGCATTTGAATAGCCACTCCCAAGATGTGCTTCTATATTTATTTTGTCGGCATTATTCTTTGGGCAAGATAGCAGTAGAATTTGAAAGCGCATTTTTTGCAAAAAACACCAAGTGGACATTGGTGTCATGAAGTCTTCAATAACCTGGGATTCTTTGAATCGCTGTGGGTTTGGGCGGGTAGACGAAGCCTGCCTTAAAGAACCAGATAAAAATATTTTTTTGCTCAGAAGGGAAGCGGTAAAGCTAAAACTTGAGGGGCAAGCGCTTAAGGAAATTGAAACCTACACAGGGCTGAAGCCGCAAGAAGTGTGTCGGCTGGTTAGTAGGTTCACAACACTTGATGACTTTGGTGTGTACCATGGGGAGATTGCTCTGCTGCCGAATAAACGAATTAAACAATACACCAGAAAAAATATAGAGCAAAGCAAACGTAGCGAGCAGCAAGGAAGTCTAAGCGGTATATTAGGCCTAACTATTGCTAAACATCCTGATGCGTTCCGCAAATTTGTAAAACGTGTTCTCCAACAGGGAACGACAGCATTTCGCGGGTTGAAATACAAGAAAAGTTATTACTATGCTGAGTTCCTTAACATTTTAAGAGAGGACGGTGTTACAGATGCAGAATGGCCTTTTTCGGTGCAAGGCGCCGGGAAAAGAACAATTCTAAAGCTAATAGATTCGATCTTGAATCAGGATTTCGAAAAAGCAGTATTTGCTGTTGCAGATGTAGGAGGCAAAGCTCACCTACAGGTTGGCAACGGAATGCAGCCATTGATAGTTGGCAGTGCACCTTTTGATGTGATTGAAATAGATGCTTATAAGATTGATGGATTTTTTTCTCTTGCGGTACGCCCTGAGACTAATCTAACTACCACCACTGTCATTAATCGATTTTGGTTGATTGCTGCAGTTGAAAGCAGGTCTGAAGCGGTACTTGCTTATCGACTTGTCTTTAGCAGCGAGGTGCGAGCGCAAGACATTCTTGATTTGATATGTGACGCATCAGCTGGAGGATGGAAACCAATCAGTGAGCTGGACGTACCTGGCCTGGAATATCCTAATGGGGCTGGGATGCCTTGCTACTTAATTGAAGAGTCGAGGGGAGCGCTGTGGGGTTGTTTGTACTTAGACAATGCAATGGCGCAGCATGCCGCGCTTGTTTCTAGTAATGCCAGAAATATTCTCGGATTCTCTATAAATTACGGTCAGCTTGGAAGGCCCGAACGTCGCTCTCAAATTGAAGGCCTGTTTCGGCAAGCAAGTCAAAGATTCTTGCACCTTATACCCTCAAGCACAGGAAGTTATCCTTGGAATGGCAGATCAGAGGCGCCGATAGAGAACGCTGAAAAGTATAAAATCAATATTGACGAGGCCTCGCAGGTTGTTGATGTCTTTATGGCTACATACAACATCACCCCTCGCAGGGGGCGGAACTACTCTTTGAGCCCTGTTGAAGTGATGAGGCAGTTCTTTCGGGAAAACGGGCTTATCTTTCCACGGCTGCAGGACAGGCTGCAATCTGTAAGCGAACTGTCAAGCCATGTCAAACAATGCACTGTTCGTGGAGGCATTAAAAAGGGAATACGGCCTTATATTCAGCTCGACAAAGCTCATTACACGAGCGCCGAACTAGCGAGCCGGCCTGCACTCATTGGGGAGCGCCTGCGGGTGAAAATAGACCCGAAAGACTATAGAACGGTCGACGCGTACTACACCTCCGGAGAGTTCTTCGGCACCCTTCATGTTCAAGGTATATGGCGTCACTCTAAGCACAGTGTTACAACAAGAAAGATCATTAATAGAGCGATAGAAAAGCGGGTGCTTGAGTGCTCAATGATTGACGATGTTATTGTGAAATATCGCGAGCATCTAATTTCATCAAAAACCCGAAGCACTAATTTAGAGTTGCAGCGGCTGTTTGATGAGCAGTTCGGGCTGGAAGGCGATGTGGAAAAAGAAGCTCCCGCAATTCCCGCACCAGTCGGGAAAGTTAAGGTTCACTCTGTTACTGGCATGATTGGTTTTGATCTGAAACCTGGCCAGTTGATTCCGAGGCCTGAGGACGATTACTGAGAGGGCTACCTATGTACGATCTCGATCATCCGGTAATTGAAACGCAATTTTTAATTGCCTCAAACGAAATTTCGCGAATTAGTTCAATCGTCAAAGATCGTGTGTTCATGCGAAAAACCGGAGTTATATTCTACGGGCCAGCTCGACTCGGAAAGTCCCAATGCTGCAAGGCTTTGAAGGGTTATCTGATGGCGACTTTTCCTAAGCTATATGTAAATTCGGTAACCGTTATTAATAGGGAAGGATTAAATTGCTCTAACATCATCCGTCAGCTTGCTGACATTGAGAACTGCCCGATAAAGTCTCGCGAAACAAGGCTTTCGGTTTTCAAAAAGCTTACTGATAGGATCGTTCTTCGGGTTCGAGAAAACGACTGCAATCAGTATGTATGCTTGATAGACGAATTTCAGCGCCTAAGGAGCGCTGATCTATATCAGCTAGCCGACCTGTACAACTCTCTTGACAATGTTGGTATCAAGATGACTGTTGTTTCATTTGCTATGCCAGAAGTGATCCAATTGCGTGACGATCTTTTTGCGTCTGAACAGAGGCAAATAATTGCTAGGTTCATGAGTGAGTTCATTGTGTTTAAAGGCTGCTCCAGTATTGATGATTTGACAGTTATTTTGAAGGGATATGACTCTATTGCCGATTATCCGTCGGGCTCTGGAATTACTTTTACACAAGCCTTTGCTCCCATAGCGTTTTCTAGTGGGTTTCGGCTGGAAAAGTATGCAAAGCCAATTTGGCTTGCGTTAACTGGCTGTGCGATCGGGAGCTACAGAAATAATCTGCCTATGGAGCATGTTTTGTTTTCGATCAAATACATTCTCATGTGGTGCTCTTCTCATGATCGTGAAGGTTTGGTTCTAACGGATACACAGATAATGGCCGGGGTCGAGTCTAGTTCGCTACAAGATTTCTGTACTTACAGCGGCACGTACAAGGTGGCGTGATGCGGCTATCGTTTTTTAAAGCCGGCCCCTATCCGTTTGAGTCGGTGGGGGGAATGGTTTCAAATTTAGCAATATTTAATTCGCTTACTGAGATTGAGGCTTTGGAGCTTTTAGGGTTTGACTCTGCTAAGGTCGACTCGTGCTTTTATGTGCGCCCTCGCTCGGAATTAGGTCTTCCAGCATGTAAGCCGAGTGGATTAGAAGATCATTTTCCTTCGAGCTATTTTCCGTCGAATGAGCATCACCGGTACTGTGCTGAGTGCGCGCCGCTTGGATATCACTCAGCCTTTACATTTGTGCTACAAGTAGATCGCTGCTTGTTGCATGGTTCGCCTTTGAAAAAGATGTGCGATTCCTGCTCTAGACTGCACCTAAATGACACTCCCCATCCATCCTTTGGACATCGCTGCTCAGACTGTGGATACCACATTCCAACATCTCTAGATCAGTTGCCATACAGAGGTGACAATGCGCTTCGAGCAATGATGCAGGAGGCTGGACTCGCTCAGAAAAAATGGTTTGGGACAATAATGGCCAAGCAGGAGGAAGGCTATCCTTTTAACAAAATAGTCCGATTAAAGTGTTACGAGGATGACGAAGACTTAACCCGAGCTGTAATACAGCTTTTAAATGTGGAAAATCCATTTTTTTCCACCCATCGCGGGGTTACACCATCATCGATTGAGCTTCATCACTGGAGGGCAGACGAGTGTTCCCCCTATGACGTTGATGAGCTCGCGCTCAGAAAATTTGAGACACGCCTAAACAGAATATGCGCCGCTATCGAAAAGACATATTTAATCGGTCACGAATCGTGCTTGAGGAGGATGGAAAAGTCTTTTGATTATCAAGCTGATGACAGCTACATATGCCCACTGTGTCCGCTAGCTGTTGCTTACAGTTATTTTCGGCTTAGACTCAGATTCCGTCACGGGGATAATTTAAGCGAAGAGCCAGTTGGGGCACTTGGGTTTGCTCATATTAAACGGCTCGCAATGGTTCACCCGTGGCTAGTCAGTGTTGATGATGGCTTCTACGAGGCGCTATTTCTCAAAATTTTAGGCGAAATAAAACTTCTGATCGATTCTGAGTCCAGTGCTGAGATTCGAATTTGCGCTGGTGGTGGAATTCTTACGAATATGATTGAGAATTTCTCAACAACTCGCGGTATGGGCGTTGAATTTGTGCGTAACTTTGATCCTCGTGAGTCAGAGTGCGGGGCGGGTCAAATCTATCAATATGTTACCGAGTCAGAGCGATTCTTGGTGAGAAAAGCTAAGTTTAGTTACCATATAATTCTCTGCAATAACGTGAACTTGATCCACCACGCCCACATTCTCATTTAAGTGCTAGCGTCAAGAAGCTGGCTTGGGTGCTATGTAGTTGGTAACTCATGCGATTGAATAGGGCATTTCGGCCTGATCCGTATGCGGTGCGGCCGCAGACATGGTGGTGCCGGCTGTTCAGCGCTCCATCTTCGAGCTGAAGACGGGCTGGGAAAGTATGCCACGTGGAGATTGCTCTTCATTCAGGCCGGCCTGTAGTACTTCATGCTTGCTCGGATAGTGGCGCAGCAGATGACGGGCTTCATCGCGAATGGATTCCGGTAGGGCAGTGTCACGTGTGAGCCTGGTGAGAAATTCCTGAGTCTGCACCACTGAGCGGGTGCGTTCGTAGGGTAGTGTCATAGCAACCTCCACTCAGCTTCTGCTCTAGTGTGGGGGATCAGGAGTTGTTTGCGATACCGCTGGTCTGCTCAACCAATTTCAATTGTGCGATTGCTTCCGCCAGGCGGGCATTCAGGCTCTCTGCTTTCTGTGACTGATCCTGGGTGACGTCACCAAGCCGGGTCACTTCCTCTTGCAAGGCATGACAGCGTTCCTCCAAGGCTACATTGGTGCGCTCAGTACCGGCCAATGTGCTCTCGGCCACCTTCAGGGCTTGAGTACTCTGAGCGAGAAGCTGTTGCTGCGCATGCTGATCTTTCCGTTGCTGCCTCGGTGTGCGATTTGGTCTAGCCATCTAGTTCTGGCCGCCTCGTGAGAGGCGACCAGCGCTGGCTAAGTCAATGACAGTGGTAAACGCCGGTGCTGTGGTTGGTATGGCAGCCCTTCGAATCAGTGCCTCCGCCATGGGCAACAGCAGCAGCGGAGGACAGGGCAATCACGGTGGCGATCAGGGCGGCAGAAAGCTTCTTCATGTTCAAACTCCGTTTCGATTGGCTCTTATATGTGATCTAGGTCACGCTCCGGATTATGGCAAAAGGCCTGCATTGAGCAAGGGAATTTTGATCGACCGGTCAGAGAGCCGCACGAAGCAACGCCAGCACCGCTAGATGGCCGGGGTAGAAGTAGTAACCCCAGCGCCCCACTGGCCATATGTGTAGGGTGACTTTCTGGCGCAATAGCCACAGGCCAACCATCGGAGCCGCAAAGGTCGTGGCCATGGCCCACCAGGTGCCCAAGGGACCAGCTCCGATCCAACCGTCACGGCTGTTGGCCAACACGCTGAAGACTGCAGGGATGAGCCAGGTAATCCAGGGGCGCTGCACTGCCAGTACCATGGTCGCCGGCAGCAGGACACCAAACGCGCCGTACATCAGCCGATCATGCAGCGCTATCGACACGATCAGCGTGAATAGCCCCAGCACCAAGCCTGTACGATCGCTGTGATGGACGCTCCAAGCAACGATGAGCCCCAACATCAGTGTCGGCATCACATTCAGCGTGCTGCTTGTTTCGGATAGCGCCCGATAGGGCAACTCGGATAAGAGGCTGAAGGCCAGAAGCCAGCTCAGGTAGCGAAAGTTATTTTCGCTGTACAGATCTCCTGGGCTGGAGCGCGACACGTTGGCGGCGATGCCAAGGCAGAACAGCGGGAAGGCGAAGCGTCCAACCACGAACAGCCAGGCTGTCGCTTCAGGCCATAGATAGCGCAGGTGGTCTATCACCATCGTCAGCATGGCGAGCCATTTGACGAGATCCAAGCTGGTCGAGCGCATTACCCCATGATCCCGAGGGTCACCACGGTGAGCACTAGG
>NZ_JAOCCV010000002.1:0-313173 GCF_029840585.1 Pseudomonas sp. GD03875
TCGCTGACAGGGCAATTCTGCCGAAAGCATGGGGAAGCAGCTACTTTTTCAACAGAATCGGTCGGAGCCGGTCAGCGGCTGCCCCGGCTCGGTGTTCGCCGCCTGCAGTACCCGCGCGGGGTCGCCCAGCTGCCAGTGGCGCAGCAGGCGCATGGCCTCGGCGCCGAGCTTGAAGTAGCGGCCGCGCAGCGGGTCGGCGAGGGTCCATTGCGGTGCGCCGTCCAGCGCCGGCGCGGCACCGGAGAGCTGCAGGTCGGCGCGCAGGCCGGGCAGGCGCATCTACAGGCCCAACGTCTGGCGCAGCGCGGCCAGCGGCCGGCGCAGCAGGAACAGGGCCAGCGGCACCCGTTCGCCGTAGAGCTTGGCGGTGCCGCGCAGGCCGATGCGCGGCGGCGTCTCGGCGAACTCGGCGTCCAGCCGGTAGGCCAACTGGCCGCTGCTCAGCGATTGCGCCTCGTAGGCCAGGCGCTGCAGGCGCGCGTCGTGGCGGTGCAGCGGGTCGCTGTCGAGGAACAGGCCGACCTCCGCGCCGGGCTGGAAGTCCAGCGCGTCGGCCACGGCCAGGTCGATGCGCAGTTCGGCATGGTTCGGGTCGGCGATCTCCATCAGCCGCTCGCCGGTCTGCACCGGCCGGCCGATCCAGCGCTGGGCGTCGGCGAACACCGCGATGCCGTCGCGCTCGGCGCGTACCTCGGTGCGTGCCAGCAGTTCGCGGGCGTAGTCGCGCTCGGCGCGCTTCTGCTCCGCGCGGGCGGCGAACAGGTCGATGCGCGCGCTCGACTCGGCGTCGCTGAAGGCGCGCTGGGTGTTGGCCTTGAGTTCGGCCTCGGCCACCTGCAGGCTGCGTTCCGCCACGTCGGCCTGGGCGCGGATGGTGGTGGCGTCGAAGCGCAGCAGCACGTCGCCCTTGGCGACCGCCTGGTTGGGCTTGACCAGGAACTCGGCGATCACCCCGTCCACTGGCGCGGCGACCACCTGGCCGTCGCGCGGCACCACCTCGGCGGGCGCCAGCACCGATTGGCGCACCGGCACCAGCAGGAGCAGCAGCGCCGCCGCCGCGACCGCCAGGATGCGCCGCCGCGGCCAGCGCAGGCGCCAGGGCTTGCGCGGTTGCAGGGCGAGCCAGGCGTGGGCGTAGCAGTCGCCGAGCTGGGTCAGCAGGGCCTGCTCGGCGTCGCTCCAGGGCTGCTCGCGGGCGATCCACAGGCCGCCGAAGGGCTGCTGCTGGCGATCCAGCAGGGGCAGCCAGAACACCGAGCCGGCGGACAGCGCCTGCCAGTCGCCACGGGCCTGCTCGTTGAGCGACTCGGCGGCGATCACCTGGGGCTGGGCGGAGCGGCCTTGGTCGTGCAACTGCTGGACGGCGTTCTCGACGAAGGCGACGAAAGGGGAGTGGGGCTCGACGACGCTGATGCCGGTCAGCGACCGCACCCGCCCCGCGATGAGCAGGGCGGCATGGCGGAAGCCGAACAGGCCCTGGGCGTCGTTGACCAGGGCATAGGCCAGGCTGTCGATGTCCGCGGCGGCGCGGGCCTGGCGCTGCAGGGCCAGGAAGCGGGCGAACACCTGTTCGGCCAGGCCCGGCACCTGCGCGGTCATGGCGACTCCGGGAAGCGCGCGCTGCCGCTCATGCCGGCCAGCAGGCCGCTGGCGTTCTCGGGCAGGCTGCCGATCAGCAGCAGGGTCTGGCTGCCTTCGTCGATGCGTGCGCCCAGGCGCTTGACCTCGACCCGCAGGGGCTGGCCGGTCTCGTCGGGGACGAACTCGAAGTGCTCGCCGGGCTTGAGCCGGCCCAGCCAACTGGACGGGACCAGCAGGTGCACTTCGAGCGTGCGGTTGTCGACGATCTCCAGCAGCGGCGTGCCGCTGGCGACGCTCTCATGCGGCCGTACCCGGCGCTGCACCACGCGGCCGCTGAACGGCGCGGTGACGCTGCAGCGCTTGACCTGGACCTGGTAGACCTGGGATTCCGCCGCCGCCTGGGCCTGGCGCGCCTCGGCCAGCGCTACCTCGAAGCGGCCCACCGAGTTGAGCGCGGCCAGCTGCTTCTTGTTGCCCAGTTCTTCGCGGGCGGCCCGGGATGCGGCCTGGGCGGCGTTGAGCTGGGCCTGGTAGGCGCTGCAGTCGAAGCGCACCAGCACCTCGCCCTGCTTGAAGTCCTGGCCCTCGGCGAACGGCATGTCGACGATGCGCCCGGCCAGTTCGCTGGACAGCACCGCCTGGTCGCGGGCGCGCAGCACGCCGCGTGCCGAGCGCTCGCCGGCCTGCGGGGCGGCCGTGGGAGCGTCGAGGAGCGGGTCGTTTTCGGGCGAGGCGTGGATTGCCTGGGCGCAGAGCAGGCCCAGGATGATGCCGGTGCGGCACAGAGGGTGAGGCATGGTGGCAGTCCCTTGTTCTATGCCCGCAGTGTACGGAAGAAGCGGGGTGGCGCAAACGTCCCGTTAACGCTCCCCGGGAGGGCGCGCGGGTTGCACCCGCCCTACGATGGTCAGGGTGTGGTCTGTTCGCCGGACCACTGCTGCAGCGCCTTGACCCGGGCCTGACTGTCGGCCATGGGCTTGGCCAGGGATTCTTCGTAGAAGTCCAGCCAGCTGCGCGAGCCGGGCGTCATGCCGGCCAGTTCGCGCATACCGTTCTTCAAGGCGTTGAGGGTGTGCTGGTAGTTGTGTTCCTGGCCGATCAGGGTGCGCGCCACCATGCGCACGTTGTCCCGGTCCTGCCGGCGCGGCTCCGCGCCCTGTTCCGGCACCGCCTCGGCGGCGGAAGGCGCCACCTGCTGCTGGGCCTGCAGCAGGATGAGCTTCTGCTGGTCCTTGATCTGCTGCTGCAACGGCGCGATCTGCAGTTGCAGCGTGCCGATCTCCTTCTGCAGGGCCTCGACGCTGGCCATGCTCGCCATGGCCGCCTGTTCGTCCGCGTCGGCGCCGCCAGAGGAACCGAGCACGGCCACCAGCACCCAGGCGATGAGGTTGAACAGCAGGGCGCCGGCCAGGCCGAAGATCAGCAGGCGGTTGAGCCTGCCGGCTCTTTCCAGCTGCTCGATGCGCTGGTCGCTGGGGACGTCGGTGCCGGCGGTGTCGCTGTCTTCGTTCATGGTCGCCTGTCCTTGTTCTGTCATGGCGTTGTGCCATTATTGTCCGAGGCTGGGCTATTGCCTAGCCATGGGCTCTAGAGCGAGGCAATGATCCTGCCCAGCAGTTCCATCGCCCTCTCGCTTTGGGCATCCCAGGGATGCCCATGGTTCAGCCTGGCGCAATGGCGGAAGCCGCGGGTGGCGGAGAAGATCGGCCCGGGCGCCAGGCTGATGCCCTGGGCCAGCGCCAGCTGGAACAGTTGCAGCGAGTCCACCCGCTCGGGGAACTCGAACCACAGGAAGTAGCCGCCGCCGGGGCGGGTGACCCGGGTTTCCGCCGGGAAGTGGCGGGCGGCCGAGGCCAGCATGGCCGCCTGCTGGGTCTCCAGGGCGATGCGCAGCTTGCGCAGGTGGCGGTCGTAGCCGCCGTGCTGCAGGTAGTCGGCGATGGCGGCCTGGGCCGGCACCGAGGGCGAGATGGTGGTCATCAGCTTGAGCCGGCCGATCTGCTCGGCGAAGCGCCCGCCGGCCACCCAGCCGACCCGGTAGCCCGGCGCCAGGCTCTTGGAGAAGGAGCCGCAGTGCATCACCAGGCCGTCCCGGTCGAGGCTCTTCATCGGCCGGGGCGGGTTGGGTCCGTAGTACAGCTCGGCGTAGACGTCGTCCTCGATTAGCGGCACCTGGCGCTGCTGTAGCAGCGCGTACAGCGCCGCCTTCTTCACCTCCGAGAGGCTGGCGCCCATGGGGTTCTGCAGGCTGCTCATGAACCAGCAGGCCTTGATCGGCAGTTGCGCCAGGCGCTCGGCCAGCACGTCGAGGTCGATGCCCTCGCGCGGGTGGACCGGGATTTCCACTGCCTTCAGTTCTAGCCGCTCCAGCACCTGCAGGGTGGCGTAGAAGGCCGGCGACTCGATGGCGACCAGATCGCCGGGGCGGGTCACGGTCTGCAGGCAGAGGTTGAGGGCCTCCAGCGCGCCGTTGGTGATCACCAGCTCCTCCAGCGGCAGGCGCACGCCGGCGACCATGTAGCGCAGGGCGATCTGCCGGCGCAGGTCGGGGTTGCCGCTGGTCATGTCGGCGATCACCGCGTGGCCGGGCATGTCGCGCAGGGCGTGGGCCATGGAGCGGGCCAGGCGCGGCAGGGGGAACAGGTCCGGGCTGGGGAAGGCCGAGCCGAAGGGCACGGTGTGCGGGTCCTTCAGCGAGCCGAGCACGGAGAACACCAGCTCGCTGACGTCCACCTCGGTGCTGGCGGCGGTGGGCGCGCTGGTTTCCGGCTCGGCCAGCGGCTGGCGCGCCAGCGCGCGGACGAAGTAGCCGGAGCGGGCGCGGGCCTGGATCAGGCCACGGTCTTCCAGCAGGTAGTAGGCCTGGAACACGGTGGAGGGGCTGACCCCGTAGGTGCGGCTGGCGTGGCGCACCGAGGGCACCCGGTCGCCGGGGGCGAGCATGCCGCTGCGGATCAGCTCGGCGATCTGGTCGGCGAATCGCTCGTAGCGCTTCATCTTGTCCGTGACTGTGGCCAGGGTCGGGCCACAGTCTAAGGGCATCGGCGGCGCGGCGGCCATGCTCAGCGTCCGCGTGGCGCCAGGAAGGTGCTGGCCGAGACCTGGCGCTCGCCGGCATCGGCCTGGTTGACCACCTCGAACTCGACCGGCGCCGGGATGCTCGCCAGCGGCTCGCGCAGCAGGACGACGCTCACCGGCACCTCGAGGATCTCGCCGGCGGCCAGGGCCAGGTCGCCGGGGCCGCTCATGGCGAACGGCTGCCCCTCGACCAGGCCCAGGTAGTAGCGCTGCGGGTGCTGGGTCTTGTTGATCACCTTGAGGCGGTAGACGTTCTCGATCTGGCCGGCGGCGTTCTCGCGGTACATGCCGCGGTCCTTGGCCACGTCGAGGGAGACCAGCGAGCGCGCCTGCAGGGCCCAGGCGAAGGCACCGATCATCAGCACCAGCGCCGCCGCGTAACCCACCAGGCGCGGCCGCAGCAGGTGGCGCCGGCCGCCCTGCATCTCGCGCTCGGAGCCGTAGCGGATCAGGCCGCGGGCGTAGCCCATCTTGTCCATCACGCCGTCGCAGGCGTCGATGCAGGCGGCGCAGCCGATGCAGTCCACCTGCAGGCCGTCGCGGATGTCGATGCCGGTGGGACAGACCTGCACGCACAGGGTGCAGTCGATGCAGTCGCCCAGGCCCTGGGCCTTGTGGTCGCTTTCCTTCTTGCGCGGGCCGCGATGTTCGCCGCGGGTTGCGTCGTAGGAGACGATCAGGGTGTCCTTGTCGAACATCACGCCCTGGAAGCGCGCGTAGGGGCACATGTACACGCAGACCTTCTCGCGCAGCCAGCCGGCGTTGAGGTAGGTGGCGGTGGTGAAGAACAGCACCCAGAACAGCGCCGCGCCTTCCAGCTGGCCGCTGAACAGCTCCACCGCCAGCGGGCGGATCGGCGTGAAGTAGCCGACGAAGGTCAGCGCGGTCAGCAGGCTCACCGCCAGCCACAGGCCGTGCTTGGCGCCCCGGCGCAGCAGCTTGGCCGGGCCCCAGGGCGCGGCGTCCAGCTTGATGCGCTGGTTGCGCTCGCCCTCGGTGAGCTTTTCCACCCACATGAACACCCAGGTCCACACGCTCTGCGGGCAGCTGTAGCCGCACCAGACGCGGCCGGCGAACACGGTGATGGTGAACAGGCCGAAGGCGCAGATGATCAGCAGCGCCGAGAGCAGGATGAAGTCCTGCGGCCAGAAGGTGGCGCCGAAGATGTAGTAGCGGTGCTCGGCCAGGTTCCACAGCACCGCCTGGCGGCCTTCCCAGTTCAGCCAGGCGGTGCCGAAGAAGATCAGGAACAGCAGGCCGGCGCCGTACAGCCGCAGGTTGCGGAAGCGGCCGCTGAAGCTGCGGGTGTGGATCGGCCCGCCGGCCTGGGAAGGCGTCAGGCGGATGGGCTGGCGGGAGTCGATGGACTCGATGATCTGCGCCGGTATGCGCTCGCTCATGGTGGGCCTCTTCGGGCGGTAATCAGGCTGAGCGAACTGTGCGCGACGGGCTGTTTGGATAACAGACTCAGGTTTTCCAGGAAAAACCGTATCAGATGGCGCCCCGGCGGGGCGCCACGGGTGGTCAAGGCGTCATACGGAACACTTCGGGCGCCACCTTGCGGGTGATGGTGGCCTCGATCAGCAGGGTGCGGTGGGCCTTGAAGAACTCGGGGAACTGCGCCTTGGGAATGCGCAGACCCGCCACGCTGGTGCTGGGCACCGCCAGGTAGCCGACCGGGTGGTTCTTGCCCGGGTTGTAGGTCGGGCTGGCCAGCAGGCTGATGTACAGCTCCTGCATGGCGAAGTCGCGCTGGGCCTTGTCCAGTTCCTTGATGTTCAGGTACAGCGCGCGGAAGGCGGTGTTGTCCTTGTAGGGGTGGATGGAGTGGATGAATTTCTTGTACAGCCGTGCGTCGAGGCGGTCCTCCCCGCCCTGCTGGTAGAACTCGACGAAGTAGTCCTTCACCTCGTGGGCGAGGTCGTCGCTGAGGTGCACCACGGTGTTCTGGAAGGCGTCGCTGCGCTGCTGGATGTCCGGGTCGTGCTTGTCGATCTCCTTCTGCCAGGCAAAGGCGCCGTCGCCGTCCGGGTAGTCGCCGTCGTCCACCGTCAGGGCGCGCAAAATCAGTTGCCTGGTCAGCGGGTTGCCCGGCGTCTTGTTCAGGGTGATGGTGCTGTGGTTCTCCTTGGCGATCAGGCCGAAGGCGATCGCGCCGTTGCTGGGCGCGAGGACCGGTTCGCCGATGACCTTCTGTTCCTCGTCGAGCCGCACCTGCAGCCTGGCGCAGTTGAGGTTGGCGGTGCTGAAGTAGACCGTGCCGTCCGAGCCATCCGCGTCGACCAGCGCCCCGGTGAAGCCGCCGTAGCCCTTGTTGCCCACCAGCACCGTGGCGAGGATGCGGCCGCGGCCGTACCAGGGCGTGGCGGAGAACAGGTCGCGCTCGGCCAGGGCGCAGGTGTAGGGCGACGCCAGTTCCAGGCCCTTGAGGATGTGCGTGCCGGTCTGGAAGTCCGGCTCGTCCCAACCCTTGAAGGCGCGGCCGATGAAGCTGTGCCCCTTGTGCGCCAGCGGCGAGCCGAAGTTGGCCGGCGCCAGCATCAGGAAGCGCTTGATCGGCACCGTCGAGGGCTTGTGGAAGCGGGTCATCCAGTGGCGCACCACCAGGGCCCCGGTGCTGTGCACCACGATGTTCACCGAGCGCGGCGCGGTCGGCAGCCCGTGCTGCTTCCAGGCGTTCTGCATGGCCTCGGCCAGGTCGGCGAAGGTCACTTCGTTGTGCATGGACATCCAGTCGGCGAGCTTGATCACCACCGGCTTGACGGCGAGGTTGCTGGCGAGGAAGGCCTCCAGCTTGTGGAACGACGAGGCGTTGTCGCTCCAGCCATGGAGGATGACGAGGGGTTCCGGCATGTCGGGATGCTCCGGGCAGTGGGGAGAGTGCTGCGTACCGGGAGCGTGGCGGAAGGGGGACTGCACGGCAGTCTCGTCGCGATGGCCAGGTGACTCCCTGTCGTGGCGTTGCCGCTATGGAACGGCGCATAGCCCCGTACTTATAGATGTGGGAAGGGCGGCCGGCAAATGCGCAGGGCGGCGCGGCGCTGCCGTTGCGGTTGTCGTCCTGGCAGAAAGCCATCTATACCTGACTGACCGGCCCCGCACGGAGGGTGCGGGTCAGGAGAGTGCGACGCGATGAGTCAGGAGACCGGCGCCGGTGCGGCGCCCATCACTTCGCAACTGCTACGGCTGGTCTGGCCGTTCGTGGCGGTGGTGCTGCTGCAGGCGCTGCTGGCCTGCGGCAGCCTCTACCTGCACTCGGCGATGCGCAGCTACGTGGCCGGCGAGAGCCTGTGGTCCAAGGGCCTCAAGGACGGCATCTACTATCTGGGCCTGTACGCCAGTACCGGCGACGCCGAGTACCTGGCCGGCTACCGCGCGGCCATCGCCGTGCCGCTCGGCGATCACGCCTTCCGCGTCGCCCTGGACCGGCCCGACCCGGACCTGGCGGCGGCCCGCACCGGCATCCTGCAGGGCAGGAACCACCCGGACGACATCGCGGCGATGACCTGGCTGTTCCGCTACTTCCGCGACTACGGCTACATGCGCCGGGCCGTCGAGCAGTGGAAGGTGGGCGACGAGTACGTGTTGCGCCTCACCGCGCTGGCCGACGAGGTGGTGGCGGTGCGCCGGCGCGGCCAGCCCGACGCGGTGCAGGTGCTCGACTGGCGCACCCGCATCGAGGCGATCAACCGCGGCGCCACCCCGGCGGCGGAGGCCTTCTCGCGGATTCTCGGCGAGGCCTCGCGCGCAGTGGTGGTGGCGCTGCTGCTGGCCAACCTGCTCACCGGCACGCTGCTGATCAGCCTGGCCCTGCTGCGCACGCGCCGCCTGCTGATCCTGCGCGAGGAGGCCGACCGCGCGCTGGAGGCGGTCAAGCAGCGCGCGCAGACCATCCTCGCCTCCATCGGCGACGCGGTGATCAGCCTCGACCGCGACGGCCGTATCGCCTACATGAACGCCGCCGCCGAGCAGCTCACCGGCTGCGCCGTGGGCGAGGCCGAGGGCTCTCCGTTCGAGCGGCTGTTCTCCATCGTCGACGAGCACGCGGTGCCGGGCGAGCGCACGCCGCTGCAGCGCATCCTCGCCGGCGAGCCGGCGGCGGACGGCGACTTCGCCAAGCTGATGGTGCGCCCGGACGGCAGCAAGGTGGCGGTCAACCTGGTCGGCGCGCCGATCCGCGAGCGGGGCCTGGTCAGCGGCATGGTGATGGTGCTGCACGACATGACCCGCGAGCGCCAGTTCGTCGCCAGCCTCTCCTGGCAGGCCAGCCACGACGCGCTGACCGGCCTGGCCAACCGCCGCGAGTTCGAATACCGCCTGGCCCAGCTGCTGGCGCGCATGCTGCGCCAGCCGGGGCGCCACGCGCTGATGTTCATCGATCTGGACCAGTTCAAGCTGGTCAACGACACCTGCGGCCACGCCGCCGGCGACGAACTGCTGCGCCAGGTCTGCCAGCAGCTGCAGCAGCACCTGCGCGAGGGCGACACCCTGGCGCGCCTGGGTGGCGACGAGTTCGGCGTGATCCTCGAGAACTGCCCGCCGGACGCCGCCCTGCGGGTCGCCGAATCGCTGCGCCGGGCGGTGCAGGACCTGCGCTTCGCCTGGGGCGGGCGGCCATTCTCGGTCAGCGCCAGCATCGGCCTGGTGCAGGTGCCGCCGGGGCAGACCAGCCTGGCGGAACTGCTGCGCACCGCCGACGTGGCCTGCTACGCGGCCAAGGAGCGCGGTCGCAACCGGGTGTACGCCTCGCAGCCGGACGACTCCGAGCTGTCCCTGCGGGTCGGCGAGATGAGCTGGGTGCAGCGCATCCACGCGGCGCTGGCCGAGCAGCGCTTCCGCCTGTTCGGCCAGCCCATCGTGCCGCTGCAGGGTGGCGGGCACGGCGGTCATATGGAAATCCTCCTGCGCCTGCAGGACGAGGAGGGCGCGCTGGTCAGCCCGGCGGCGTTCATTCCGGCGGCCGAGCGCTACGGGCTGATGCCGCAGATCGACCGCTGGGTGGTGGCCGGCACCTTGGAGGCGATGGCGCGCTTCCACGCCGAGTACCCGCAGGCGCCGCTGCTGCACTGCGCCATCAACCTGTCCGGCGCCAGCATCGGCGACCACGAATTCCTCGCCTTCATCCGCGACTGCCTGGCCAGCCAGCCGGTGGCGCCGGAGAGCATCTGCTTCGAGATCACCGAGACCGCCGCCATCGCCAACCTGGCGGACGCCACCCACTTCATCGACGAACTGAAGGCGCTGGGCTGCCGCTTCTCGCTGGACGACTTCTGCGCCGGCATGTCCTCGTTCATGTACCTGCGCCACCTGCCGGTGGACTACCTGAAGATCGACGGCAGCTTCGTGCGCAACCTGCTCGACGACCCCATCGACCGGGCCATGGTGGAGATGATCAACCAGATCGGCCACGTCATGGGCAAGCGCACCATCGCCGAGTTCGTCGAGAACGGCGAAGTGCTCGAAGCCCTGCGCGCCATGGGCCTGGACTACGCCCAGGGCTACCACATCGGCAAGCCGCAGCCGCTCGGCGAACTGCTGACCTCGGCCTGGCCGCTGCCCGGACTGGCAGCCGTCTGAACCGCCCTGGCAAGAAATCGTTACGGCGTGGCGGGCGTGGGTGCCGCCATTCCACCCGGCTCGCGGGGTGTAAGGAAAACTTGCCGCGTGGAGCGGCGGGAGCGGGCGTCCCGGCCTTACGGGCACCTTGTCCGGGCCCGGCCCAGGGGTTGTGATGAAGGCAGTCCAACGCGCCGCCGACCGAGGCGGACGCTTGCCCCACAACAACAATCAAGGAGGCCGGATGAACGCCGTGGCCAAGATCGAACAGCACAACCCCATCGGAACCGACGGTTTCGAATTCGTCGAATTCACCGCGCCCAACGCCGAGGGCATCGAGCAGCTGCGCCAGCTGTTCACCGCCATGGGCTTCACCGAAACGGCCAAACACCGCTCCAAGCAGGTGTGGCTGTTCCAGCAGAACGACATCAACTTCGTCCTCAACGGCAGCCCCACCGGCCACGTCCGCGCCTTCGGCGAGAAGCACGGACCGAGCGCCTGCGCCATGGCCTTCCGGGTGAAGAACGCGGCCCAGGCCGCCGCCTACGTGAAAGAGCAGGGCGCCACCCTGGTCGGCAGCCACGCCAACTTCGGCGAGCTGAACATCCCCTGCGTGGAAGGCATCGGCGGCTCGCTGCTGTACCTGGTCGACCGCTACGGCGACAAGACCATCTACGACGTGGACTTCGAGTACATCGAGGGCCGCAAGCCGGGCGACAACGCCGTCGGCCTGCAGCAGATCGACCACCTGACCCACAACGTCAAGCGCGGGCAGATGGACGTCTGGTCCGGCTTCTACGAGCGCATCGCCAACTTCCGCGAAATCCGCTACTTCGACATCGAGGGCAAGCTCACCGGCCTGTTCTCCCGCGCGATGACCGCGCCGTGCGGCAAGATCCGCATCCCGATCAACGAGTCGGCCGACGACAAGTCACAGATCGAGGAATTCATCCGCGAATACCACGGCGAGGGCATCCAGCACATCGCCATGAGCACCGACGACATCTACGAGACGGTGCGTCAGTTGCGCGCCAACGGCGTGGACTTCATGACTACCCCGGACACTTACTACGAGAAGGTCGACCAGCGCGTGGCCGGCCATGGCGAGCCGCTGGACCAGCTACGTGAACTCAACCTGCTGATCGACGGCGCACCCGGCGACGACGGCATCCTGCTGCAGATCTTCACCAACACGGTGATCGGTCCGATCTTCTTCGAGATCATCCAGCGCAAGGGCAACCAGGGCTTCGGCGAAGGCAACTTCAAGGCGCTGTTCGAATCCATCGAGGAAGACCAGCTGCGCCGTGGCGTGATCAAGGCCGACGAATGATGAGCACTGTCCGTAGGGTGCGCTGTGCGCACCAGCAATTCCTCGTTACGTGGTGCACACAGCCTGGGCGGCCCTGCAACATCCTGCAGGGAGCCTGCCCATGAGCCGCAAATGGATCAGCTTCCCCCTGCGCGAGGGCGAGCACTCGCGCCAGGCCCATTGCGACTTTCCCGCGGATACCTACGAGCGGGAAATGGGTCGCGAGGGCTTCTTCGGCCCGGTGACCCACCTGCACCACAAACACCCGCCCACCGGCTGGGTCGACTGGCAAGGGCCGTTGCGCCCGCATGCCTTCAACTTCAACAAGATTTCCAGCGAGCGCGACTGCCCGCTGGAGGCGCCGCTGACCCTGCACAACGCCGACGTCAAGCTGCGCGTGTGGAAGACCCACGGCGCCATGCGCCACCTGGTGCGTAACGGCGACGGCGACGAACTGCTGTTCGTCCACGACGGGGCGGGGCACTTCTATTGCGACTTCGGCCACCTGGAATACCGCGACGGCGACTATCTGGTGATTCCGCGTGGCACCGCCTGGCGTATCGAACCGAGCGCGCCCAGCCACTTCCTGCTGATCGAGAACACCGACGGCGCCTACCAGTTGCCGGACAAGGGCCTGCTCGGCCCGCAGGCGATCTTCGACCCGGCGGTACTCGACCACCCGCGTCTCGACGACGCCTTCAAGGCCCAGCAGGACGAGAGCACCTGGCAGATCCGCATCAAGCGGCGCAACCAGATCAGCACCGTAACCTACCCGTTCAACCCGCTGGACGCGGTGGGCTGGCACGGCGACAACACCGTGGTGCGGCTCAACTGGCGCGACATTCGTCCGCTGATGAGCCACCGCTACCACCTGCCGCCGTCGGCCCACACCACCTTCGTCGCCAACGGCTTCGTGGTCTGCACCTTCACACCGCGACCGGTGGAATCCGATCCGGGCGCGCTCAAGGTGCCGTTCTTCCACAACAACGACGACTATGACGAAGTGCTGTTCTACCACCGGGGCAACTTCTTCAGCCGCGACAACATCGAGGCCGGCATGGTCACGCTGCACCCCTGCGGCTTCCCCCACGGCCCGCACCCCAAGGCGCTGAAGAAGGCCCAGGAAGACCCGGCCACCTTCGCCGAGGAGGTGGCGGTGATGATCGACACCCGCCGTGCCCTGGAAGTGGCCGAGGCCGCCGTCGCCGTGGATGTCCCCGAATATGTGAACTCCTGGCGCGCGCCGGGCACACAGAGTTAGGACATACACCGATAGCTCCCTCTCCCTCCGGGAGAGGGCTGGGGTGAGGGTGTGACTGGCAGCTCGGAGCCGCCTGGGAACCCCTCATCCTACGCGGCCCGCCCCGATCCCTCTCCCAATAGGAGAGGGGAGAACCAACCAATTCGAGGTAACTCATGAAACTCGCATCACTGAACCTGGGCCGCGACGGCGAACTGGTGGTCGTCTCCCGCGACCTGTCCCGCGCCGTCAAGGTGCCGCAGATCGCCGCCACCCTGCAGGCCGCGCTGGACGACTGGGAGGTCAAGCGCCCGCTGCTGGAGTCGGTGTACCAGCGCCTCAACGACGGGCTGATCGACGAGGCCTTCTTCTTCGACCAGGCCGACTGCCACAGCCCGTTGCCACGCGCCTACCACTGGGCCGACGGCAGCGCCTACGTCAACCACGTGGAACTGGTGCGCAAGGCGCGCGGCGCGGAAATGCCCGAGTCGTTCTGGCACGACCCGCTGATGTACCAGGGCGGAGCGGACAGCTTCATCCCGCCGCACGCCCCGATCCAGATGGCTGACGAGGCCTGGGGCATCGACCTGGAAGCGGAGATCGCGGTGATCACCGACGACGTGCCCATGGGCGCCACGGCGGCGGAAGCGGCCGGCCACATCCAGTTGCTGATGCTGGTCAACGACGTGTCCCTGCGCAACCTGATCCCGGGCGAACTGGCCAAGGGCTTTGGCTTCTACCAGAGCAAGCCGTCGTCGAGCTTCTCGCCGGTGGCACTGACACCGGACGAACTGGGCGAGGCCTGGAAGGACGGCAAGGTCCATCGTCCGCTGATCTCGCACATCAACGGCGCGCTGTTCGGCCGCCCGGATGCCGGCGTGGACATGACCTTCAACTTCCCCACCCTGGTGGCCCACGCCGCCAGGACCCGCCCGCTGGGCGCCGGCACCATCATCGGCTCGGGCACCGTGTCCAACTACGACCGCAGCGCCGGCTCCTCCTGCCTGGCGGAAAAGCGCATGCTGGAAATCGTCGAGCACGGCGAGGCCAGGACCCCGTTCCTCAAGTTCGGCGACCGGGTGCGCATCGAGATGCTCGACACCGCCGGCCAGAGCCTGTTCGGCGCCATCGACCAGGTGGTGGAGCGGTATGAGCAGTGAGCTGACGCTCTACTCCTACTGGCGCTCCAGCGCCGCCTACCGGGTGCGCATCGCCCTGGGCCTCAAGGGCCTGGCCTACCGCCAGGTGCCGGTGCACCTGGTCAAGGACGGCGGCCAGCAGCACGCCGCCGAATACCGCGCGCTCAACCCGCAGGAGCTGGTGCCGCTGCTGGTGGACGACGCCAACGGCGGGGTGCGTATCGCCCAGTCACTGGCCATCCTCGAATACCTGGACGAAGTCTTCCCGGTGCCGGCGCTGCTGCCTGGCGATCCGGCCCAGCGCGCCCAGGTACGCGCCCTGGCCCTGCACATCGCCTGCGATATCCATCCGCTGAACAACCTGCGGGTGCTGCAGTACCTCAGCGCCGAGCTGGGCGTCGACGACGAGGAGAAGAATGCCTGGTACCGGCATTGGGTGGAGAAGGGGTTGGCGGCGGTGGAGCAGGGGCTGAGTGTGTTCGAGGGCAGGCTGTCACTGGGGGAGCGTCTGGGCTATCTGGAAGCCTGCGTGATTCCGCAGTTGTATAACGCCCGGCGGTTTGCTTGCTCGCTGGATGCCTTTCCGAGGCTGCTGGAGATGGAGGACCGTTGCCTGGTGTTGGATGCTTTTAAGGCCGCAGAGCCGGAGGCGCAGCTTGATGCGGTGGTCTGAAGTTTGCACAGCAAAAAGTGCCCAGCGATACCGGGTATTTTTATGTGAGTAATAGATAGGCGACAGGTAGTGGCTAAGAGAGATTAATTATGACTAGCAGTGTGTAGACTTTCCTTCATGACTTTCATGGCTAGTAAGACTCTCCCCTAGGAGAGCCAGCCGTAGTTCCTCTGTCATCATGCTCATGGAACTTTCAAGAAAAGATGAAATTCTCGCGCGTTCTGGCCAGCTATGTATGTGCATATCAAATATAAATTTTCTTGTTAATGGATCGCTGTCGTCTTTTTTAGCTCTCTCTAAAGCACTAGTTAGGTTAATGCGTCTTCCCTTGACTAGTGCCATTAAATGCTCGAATTCATCAATAGTTAAGAAATAAATATTTTCGTTGGGGATGTCAGTTGTGTTGTTATGAGTGGCTCGAATCTTACTCAGTTGTTCTTCTCCAATCGCTGCGCTCAATGAGCGCCCGTTCCCAATGTAGAGTTCCTTGTAAGTAACTACGATTAGATAGTTGTCGGGGCGAGATTTTATAATGGGATGTTTATCGTTAAGCAGGCGTAGGCGAGCGCAGGTTGCTAGTCCCTGCTCGAATGCTTTAATTAGCGAGGTCTGAGATGCACCACGTACTACATCCCGCCTGTGAGCAATTTGTCCTCGCTGTGCCATCTCTACGCCTTTGGCATCGATAAATATGTTTGCTTCACCATCGTTGATTAGAAAATCAACAACCTTTCCTTCGCCTGGAAGTGCTTTTATTAAGTCGGCCTCTATAGCAAACTGAATCTCTGCGTCTTTGATTATATTGCCCACATACCTTTCAAAAATAACTCCAAATGAATGGTTAAATCGTTGTAGGTCGAGCTGTTTCAATGTGTCATAAATGAAATGGCCCAAGGAACGTTGAAGGATTTGAGGGTAGATACACCAGTAGTCGTTTCTGACTCTGATTAAAGGGAATTTAATAAATGGCGTTTGCTGCAGATATTCTATAGGGTCTCTTGTGCTGGAGTCCGACTCACGGAGAGTTTCCGGTAGCTCGTATGCATTAATGGATGTCGCTCTGAGGAATGCATCAATCGCATAGGGGGGAATGAGGGGACTTAGCGTGAAAAGATAATCGCGATGTACGGAGAACCCACTTTTATTGAATCGGGCGACTAGGCAAAGCGCTAGAAGTAGAAAGTCTTTGATAGAGAGACCGTATTCTTGTTGGAAACTAGTCTGAAAGAAATGATTGCTTGGTACATGTGCAAATAGCGTATTTTGCCTAGCCAGCCATATAATTCCATGGTTGGTCTGGTACTGAAATTGCTGATAGGCCATAGCGCGCATGAATAAACTGACATCCTCATATTCGCTAGGAGTTCTGCTAAAATCTGATAGATTGTGAACTTTCTGTAGTAGGTGTTGGAGTTGTATTTTATTGATTGGTGGGCGCCCTGGAGCTATAGCCATGGCATCCATAAAAACCCACTTAATTAGCAGTAGCTGCAGCTAGGGGTGTTTTTTAATCTGGTCAAGTTTATTGGGGGTAGGCTCATACATCCACTCAAGACACCCTAAGAGAATGCTCATGGGGTCAAAATTTCGAAATGATTTCTGTATATTCAAGAATCGCAGATTAAATTGATCTTTGTGTGAGATTTGCTTCATTAGCTGGTCCGATTTTTTATTGTGCGATCATTTGAGAGTTGCATCGTCTAACTCTTTCAGATATCGCCGTTTATGTAAGTTCTCATACTCAATCCAACGGCAACTCCGTAGTCCTCTTCACCACGCTCATCGCGATATGCGAATGCGCCTCCAGCACATGCGGGCGTTGCAGCAGGTGGTCGCGCAGGAAGCGTTCGTAGTCGGCGATGTCCTTGGCCACCACCTTGAGCAGGTAGTCCGAGCCGCCGGCCATGGTGTGGCATTCCAGTACCTGGGGGTAGCCGACCACCGCCTGCTCGAATTCCTCCAGGTTGTTGCGGCCGTGGGCCGACAGCTTGATGTCGACGAACACTGTCATGCCCAGACCGAGTTTCTTCGGGTTGAGCAGGGCGACCTTGCGTTCGATCAGTCCCTCTTCCTGCATGCGGTGGATGCGGCGCCAGCAGGGCGATTGCGACAGTTCCACCTTCTCGGCGATCTCGGCGGCGGAGAGGTCGGCGTCGTGTTGCAGCAGGCGAAGAATGCGGCGGTCGATGGGACTCAGCTTTTCCTGCATGATTTTTTCTCTTTATTCGTCATGGAGGGTTCATTCATGCCGAGTATCCCGCTGAGTGCTCGAAAAAAGAAAGAAAAATCCAGAACTACTCGGTCATAGTCTTGCCCATACGACCCACCGCGGTGATCCCGCGTCAGGGTTCAACGGCGATGCTCAACAGGCACGTCTCGCTCACACAAGAATAAAAGGAGCGCCCCATGTCTCTGGCCGAAATCCGTCTGGACGACAAGTACCGTGTAGCCACTGGTCAGCTGTATCTCACCGGCACCCAGGCGCTGACCCGTCTGCCCATGCTGCAGAAGCAGCGCGACGCCGCCTTCGGCCTCAACACCGCCTGCTTCATTTCCGGGTACCGGGGCTCGCCCCTGGGCAACCTGGACAAGAGCCTGTGGGAAGCCAAGCAGTTCCTCCAGGAAAACCACATCCACTTCCAGCCCGGCGTCAACGAGGAGCTGGGCGCCACCGCCGTGTGGGGCAGCCAGCAGGCCAACCTGTTCCCCGGTGCGCGCTACGACGGCGTGTTCGCCATGTGGTACGGCAAGGGCCCGGGTGTCGACCGCTGCGGCGACGTGTTCAAGCACGGCAACTCGGCCGGTGTCGCGGAGAAGGGCGGCGTGCTGGTGCTGGCCGGCGACGACCACGGTTGCAAGTCCTCGACCATCGCTCACCAGAGCGAGCATGCCTTCATTGCCGCGTCGATGCCGGTGCTGAACCCGGCCAACGTCCAGGAAATCCTCGACTACGGCATCATCGGCTGGGAGCTGTCGCGCTACAGTGGCTGCTGGGTAGCGCTGAAGACCATCGCCGAGAACGTCGACTCTTCGGCCGTGGTGGACGTCGATCCGCTGCGCGTGCAGGTCAAACTACCGACCGACTTCCAGCTGCCGGAGGACGGCGTGCACATCCGCTGGCCGGACCCGCCCCTGGCCCAGGAAAAGCGCCTCAACCAGTACAAGATCTATGCCGCCCGGGCCTTCGCCCTGGCCAACAACCTCGATCAGATCAAGCTGGATTCTCCCAACCCGCGCCTGGGCATCATCACCACCGGCAAGTCCTACCTGGACGTGCGCCAGGCGCTGAACGACCTGGGCCTGGACGACGAGCTGTGCGCCAGGGTCGGCCTGCGTGTGCTGAAGATCGGCATGAGCTGGCCGCTGGAGCCGGTCTCCGTGCACCAGTTCGCCGAAGGCCTGGACGAGATCCTGGTGGTCGAGGAGAAGCGCAGCATCATCGAGGATCAGCTCACCGGCCAGCTGTACAACTGGCCGGTCGGCAAGCGCCCGCGGGTGGTCGGCGAGTTCGACGAGGAGGGCAACTCGCTGCTGCCCAACCTGGCCGAGCTGACCCCGGCGATGATCGCCCGGGTCATCGCCAAGCGCCTGGCGCCGATCTACACCAGCGCCACCATCGACGAGCGCCTGGCCTTCCTCGCCGCCAAGGAAGCCGCGCTGGCCGCGCCCAAGCACGACACCAAGCGCACCCCGCACTTCTGCTCCGGTTGCCCGCACAACAGCTCCACCCAGCTGCCGGAAGGCAGCCGCGCCCTCGGCGGCATCGGCTGCCACTACATGACCCAGTGGATGGACCGCAACACCGACACCTTCACCCAGATGGGCGGCGAGGGCGCCACCTGGATCGGCCAGGCGCCGTTCACCGACACCCCGCACGTGTTCCAGAACCTGGGCGACGGCACCTACTTCCACTCCGGCCAGCTGGCCCTGCGCGCATCCGTCGCGGCGGGCGTCAATATCACCTACAAGATCCTCTACAACGACGCGGTGGCGATGACCGGCGGCCAGCCCATCGACGGCGAGCTGCGCATCGACCAGCTCAGCCAGCAGGTCTACGCCGAGGGTGTGAAGCGCATCGCCCTGGTCTCGGACGAGCCGGACAAGTACCCGACCCGCGCCACCTTCGCGCCCATCGTCAGCTTCCACCACCGCCGCGAGCTGGACGCCGTGCAGCGCGAGCTGCGCGAGTTCAAGGGCGTGTCGGTGATCCTCTACGACCAGACCTGCGCCACCGAGAAGCGCCGCCGGCGCAAGCGCGGCAAGATGGTCGACCCGCAGAAGCGCGCCTTCATCAACCCGGCGGTGTGCGAGGGTTGTGGCGACTGCAGCGTGAAGTCCAACTGCCTCTCCGTGCTGCCGCTGGAGACCGAGCTGGGGCGCAAGCGCGAGATCGACCAGAACGCCTGCAACAAGGACTTCTCCTGCGTCGAAGGCTTCTGCCCGAGCTTCGTCACCGTGCACGGCGGCGCCCTGCGCAAGCCCGAGGCGCTGGGTGCCAAGGCGCTGTTCGTGGCCCTGCCGGAGCCGCGTCAGCCGGACCTGTCGCGGCCCTGGAACATCCTCCTGCCCGGCGTCGGCGGCAGCGGCGTGACCACCGTCGGCGCCCTGCTGGGCATGGCCGCGCACCTGGAGGGCAAGGGTTGCACCGTGCTCGACCAGGCCGGCCTGGCGCAGAAGTTCGGCCCGGTGATCAGCCATATCCGCATCGCCCGCAAACAGGACGATATCTACGCCGTGCGCATCGCCGCCGGCGAGACCGACCTGCTGCTGGCCTGCGACCTGGTGGTGGCGGCCGGCGAGGAATCGCTGGCCAAGCTCAACGACAAGATCGCCAACGCCGTGGTCAACAGCCATGAGGCGCCGACCGCCGAGTTCACCCGCAAGCCGGACGCCCAGGTGCCCGGCGCGTCCATGCGCGAGGCGCTGGTGGAAGCGGTGGGCGAGGGCAAGACCCACTTCGTCGACGCCACCCGCCTGGCCACCGCGCTGCTCGGCGACACCATCGCCAGCAACCTGTTCATGCTCGGCTATGCGTACCAGAAGGGTCTGGTGCCGGTGTCCGCCGAGGCCATCGACAAGGCCATCGAACTCAACGGCGTCGCCATCAAGCTCAACCAGCAGGCGTTCCTCTGGGGCCGCCGCGCCGCCCATGACCTGGCGGCGGTGGAGCAGCTGGCCAAGCCGAAGAGCCCGGAAGCGCCGCGCTGCGAGAGTCTCGAGGAGATCGTCGCCGACCGCATGGCCCGCCTCACCGCCTACCAGGACGTCGCCTACGCCCAGCGCTACCAGGCCCTGGTGGAGCGTGTGCGCCAGGCCGACGGCACCGACCAGGCCCTGAGCCGCGCGGTGGCGCGCTACTACTTCAAGCTGCTGGCGTACAAGGACGAGTACGAGGTGGCGCGGCTATACAGCGAGCCGGCCTTCCGCCAGCGCCTGGAAGCGCAGTTCGAGGGCGACTACCGCCTGCAGTTCCACCTGGCGCCGAGCTGGCTGGCCAAGCCCGACCCGCGCACCGGCGCGCCGGTCAAGCGCGCCTTCGGCCCCTGGATGCTCAAGGCCTTCGCCGTGCTGGCGCGCTTCAGGTTCCTCCGCGGCAGTGTGCTTGACCCGTTCGGCCACAGCGCCGAGCGCCGGGTGGAGCGCGAGCTGATCGACGAGTACGAGGACCTGATCGAGCTGGTGCTCAAGGAACTGCGCCCGGACAACTACCGCACCGCGGTGGCTCTGGCCGAGCTGCCGGAGCAGATCCGCGGCTACGGCCACGTCAAGGAACAGGCCGTCGCCAAGGCCCGCGAGCAGGCCACCCAGCTCAAGGCCCGTCTGCTGCTCAGCGAGATTTCCGCCGTCCAGTTGTTCGAACCGGCCGCCTGAAGCCAATCAACCCGGAAGCCAGTTCCCCCTCTCCCTCCGGGAGAGGGGCCAGGGGTTAGGGTCTCCCAGGCACCTGGGACTCCCTCATCCGGCCTTCGGCCACCTTCTCCCAGGGGGAGAAGGCTATCCATGCCTACTCAACATCCAACAAGAACCGAGAGTACCCATGCCCGTCTTCACCCATATCGACTTCGACAACCACGAGCAGGTGGTCTTCGGCCACGACCAGGCCAGCGGCCTCAAGGCCATCATCGCCATCCACGACACCACCCTCGGCCCGGCCCTGGGCGGATGCCGCATGTGGAACTACGCCGACGACGATGAGGCGCTGCGCGACGTGCTGCGCCTGTCCCGCGGCATGACCTACAAGTCCGCGCTGGCGCGCCTGCCGCTGGGCGGCGGCAAGGCGGTGATCATCGGCGACCCGCGTCACGACAAGAGCGAGGCGCTGTTCCAGGCCATGGGCGACTTCGTCGACAGCCTGGGCGGGCGCTACATCACCGCCGCCGACTCCGGCACCGGGGTGGCCGAGATGCAGATCATGGCCGAGCGCACCCGCCACGTGGCGGGCGCCGGCCAGCGCGAGGCCTTCGGCGGCGGCACCCGCGACGGCGACCCGTCGCCGTCCACCGCCTACGGTGTGTTCGTCGGCATCCGCGCCGCCGTGCGCCATCGCCTCGGTCGCGGCGATCTCAAAGGGCTCAAGGTGGCGATCCAGGGCGTCGGCCAGGTCGGCTTCGGCCTGGCCAGGTATCTGAAGGACGCCGGCGCCGAGCTGTGGGTGACCGACATCCATGCGGCCAACCAGCGCCGCGCCGTGGACCAGCTGGATGCCCGCGCGGTGAGCCAGCAGGAAATCTTCGGCCTCGACGTGGACGTGTTCGCCCCCTGTGCCCTGGGCGCGATCATCAACCCGCAGACCCTGGAGGCGCTGCGCGCGCCGATCGTCGCCGGCGCCGCCAACAACCAGCTGGCCAGCCCGGAGCTGGCCGAGCAGCTGCGTCGCCGCGACTGCCTGTACGCGCCGGACTACGCGATCAATGCCGGCGGCATCATTGACGTGTGCTACGAGCGCACCGGCGGCAGCGCCGCTGAGCTGAAGGCGCACATCGAAGGCATCGAGTCGACCCTGGACGAGATCTTCGCCCGCTCCACGGCCGAAGGCGCCACCACCACGGCGGTGGCCGACCGGATGGCCCGCGAGCGCCTCGGCCGCTAGTGTCCGTTGATGTTTGCTTTAGCTATGTCCCCGTTGGTTGTTGCGCGCCTTGTGGGAGCGGATTTATCCGCGAATTTCGCGGCCAATCGGATGCCGCCCAGCCGCTCCCACAAGAGCAGAGTTGTGCCACCAACAAACGGGTACATAGCTTTTGCTTTACCTCACCCGGTTAGCACCAGGCGCGACGTGGGAGCGGTCTTGGCCGCGATGGTGGCAGGCGGCATAAGCGCTTCGCAGCCAATCGGAATGCCGCTCAGCCGCTCCCACGCCCGCGAAGCGTCAACCGGCCCCAGGCCCCGGGTGTATACTCGCCGCGCCCGAGGCCACGGCCGGCGGGCCGCGACCGGCGGATCACGAGTCCGCCGGCCCATTCTTCCAGACAGGTGAACCCATGCCTCGCACTTGCCTCTCTCTCCGCTCGACCTGGAGCGCTCGCTGATGTCCGAACATCTGCATACCGGCCCGCTCAAGCGCGGCCTGAAGAACCGTCATATCCAGTTGATCGCCCTCGGCGGCGCCATCGGCACCGGCCTGTTCCTCGGCTCGGCCGGGGTGATGCAGAGCGCCGGCCCGTCGATGATCCTCGGCTATGCCATCGGCGGCTTCATCGCCTTCCTGATCATGCGCCAGCTCGGCGAGATGATCGTCGAGGAGCCGGTCGCCGGCTCCTTCAGCCACTTCGCCCACAGCTACTGGGGGCCGTTCGCGGGCTTCCTGTCGGGCTGGAACTACTGGGTGCTCTACGTGCTGGTGGGCATGGCCGAGCTGACGGCGGTGGGCAAGTACGTGCAGTACTGGTATCCGGAAATCCCCACCTGGGCCACGGCGGCGGCGTTCTTCGTGCTGATCAACGCGATCAACCTGGTCAACGTCAAGGCTTTCGGCGAGACCGAGTTCTGGTTCGCCATCATCAAGGTGGTGGCGATCATCGGCATGATCCTGCTCGGCGGCTGGCTGCTGTTCAGCGGCGCCGGTGGCGAGCAGGCCAGCGTCAGCAACCTGTGGAGCCACGGCGGCTTCTTCCCCAACGGCGTGTCCGGCCTGGTGATGATGATGGCGATCATCATGTTCAGTTTCGGCGGCCTGGAGCTGGTGGGCATCACCGCCGCCGAGGCCGACCAGCCGAAGAAGGTGATTCCCAAGGCGATCAACCAGGTGGTCTGGCGCATCCTGATCTTCTACATCGGCGCGCTGACCATCCTGCTGTCCCTGCACCCCTGGGACGACCTGGTGAAGACCCTGACCTCTGGCGGCGACGCCTACGCCAGCAGCCCGTTCGTGCAGATCTTCTCGCTGATCGGCGAGGACACCGCCGCCCACGTGCTCAACTTCGTGGTGCTGACCGCCGCGCTGTCGGTCTACAACAGCGGCGTGTACTGCAACAGCCGCATGCTCTACGGCCTGGCCGAGCAGGGCGACGCGCCCAGGGCGCTGATGAAGGTCAACGCGCGCGGCGTGCCGGTGCTGGCCATCGCCCTGTCGGCGGCGGTGACCCTGCTCTGCGTGGTGGTCAACTACCTGGCGCCGAAGAGCGCGCTGGAGCTGCTGATGTCGCTGGTGGTGGCGTCCCTGGTGATCAACTGGGCGATGATCAGCCTGGCCCACCTGAAGTTCCGCAAGGCCATGGCCGCCAAGGGCGTGCAGCCGAGCTTCAAGGCCTTCTGGTTCCCCTTCGCCAACTACCTGTGCCTGGCCTTCGTGCTGTTCATCCTCGGCGTGATGCTGATGATCCCGGGCATCCAGGTGTCGGTGTACGCGATCCCGGTATGGCTGCTGCTGCTCTGGGTCTGCTGCCGCATCAAGCTGGCGGCCGGTACCGCGCCCGTCGCCAGCCAGGGCTGATCCTGGCGGCATGAAAAAAACCCGGCTTCGGCCGGGCTTTTTCTTGGCGGGCGTCTCCGCTCTGGAGCTGCGTAGGGCGGGTGAAACCCGCGTGCGGTGGCGCAGGGAAACGCGGGTTTCACCCGCCCTACTTCTATTCATCGGGTAGTACCGCTGTGGGCGATCCGACGTCAGGTCTGGAACTGCAGCACCGAGCCCTGCATGCTGCGCGCCACGCTGTCCAGGCGCTGCGCGGCGGTGGCCAGTTCGTCCACCGTCTGGCTGTTCTGCTGCGACATGCGGGCGATCTGCTCGACCCGCTGGGCTACCTCGCTGGAGGCCTTGCTCTGCTCGCCGATGGTGTGGGAAATCTCCTCCACCACCTCGGCCGCGCGCTGGGCGCCGCCGCGAATCTCGCTGATCGACTCGCCGGCCTGGCGTGCCAGGCCCACACCATCGTTCACCCGTGTCACCCCGGCCTGCATGCTACTCACCGCCTGAGCGGTGGTATTGCGGATGCGCTCGATCATGCCGCTGATCTCCTGGGTCGACTGCGCCGTGCGCGCCGCCAGGTTGCGCACCTCGTCGGCGACCACGGCGAAGCCGCGTCCGGCCTCGCCGGCGCGTGCCGCCTCGATGGCCGCGTTGAGCGCGAGCAGGTTGGTCTGCTCGGCGATGCCGTTGATCACCTGGATGATCGAGTGGATTTCCTCGGACGACTGGCCCAGCGCGGTGATGGTGCTGGACGATTCGTTGACCGCCTCGGCGATGCGGCTCATGCCGTCGACCACGCCGAGGATCACCTGGCCGCCACTGCTGGCCAGCTCCTCGGACTGGGACGAGATGGCCTGGGCGTTTCGCGCGTGGTCGGCGATCTGCGCGATGTTGTGGATCATCTGCTCCATGGCGGCGGCCATGCTGGTGGCGTTGTCCGATTCCTCGCGGGCGCTGTGGACGATGCTCTGCGAGGCGCCGCTGAGATGCTGCGCGGTGCTCTGCAGTTGCTCGCTGTCGCGGCGGATGGTCTCGATCATCTGGCGCAGGTTGTTCTGCATCTCGGCCAGGGACCGCTGCAGCTGGCCGGCTTCGTCGTCGCTGTCGATCTGGATGATGCTGCGCAGGTTGCCCTGGGCGATGGCGCGGGCCACGGCGATGGTCTTGCCGAGCGGGCGCAGCACCGCCTTCATCAGGTGGCTGGTGAGCAGGGCGAGCAGCAGGCACACCAGCAGGATGCCGCCGACCAGCAGCCAGGCGGCGTTGCGCGTGGCCGCCTGGCTGTCGGCGCGGACCTGGGCGGCGTGCTGCTCGATCAGTTCGCTGAGCGCCTCGTTCTTCTCTTCCAGCTCGGCGAAGCTCTGCTCGAAGGCCGGCATCTCGGCGCGCGCCGTCTGCGGGTCACCCAGGGCCAGACCGACGATGCGCTCGGCCTGGGCGATATAGGCGTTGAGCGCCGGTTGCGACTGGCCGATGGCCTGGCGGATGTCCTCGCTCAGCGGCAGCGCGGCGTTGGCCGCCATGGTGCGCTGGAACCACTGGCTGTGTTCGCGCAGGTCGGCGCGCACCTGTTCGGCCGCCGCCGGGTCGCCGGGCGGGGCGTAGAAGGCGGCCAGCACGTCGGCGCGCAGGGCGTCGTGCATCATGTCGCCTTCCAGGTGGTTGCGCAGGGCGCTGATGCTCAGCTCGCTGCTGGCCAGGACCTCCGCCAGGCGCATCTGCCCCCAGTAGCCGACGCCACCGAGCAGGGCGGCGGCGACCACACTGATGGCGCCGCAGGCGATCATTTTCTGGCGGATGTTCATGCTGCTGCCTCCGACGGCCGACTGTTCGTCAAGCCTAGTTCAGAGACGGCGGAGGGGGAGTCAGGGCTTTCCTTGCAGCGCGCTGGCCCAGGCCAGCAGCTCCACCGGCTGGCGCTGGTCCCAGATGCGCTGCCAGAGCACCAGCATGTGCGCCGGGTCGCCGCGGCTGAAGGGCAGGCGATCGACCACCGGCAGCGTGTGCCAGCGCCCGTCGCGGTGCTCGGCGAAGACGAAGCGGAACGGATGGAAGCCGGTCATGCCCAGGCGCATGTCGGTGACGATCAGCTCGTCGCCGACCCGGTCGTAGCGCAGCACGCCGTGGGTGAACCACTCCAGCCGCTGGTGCTGCGGCGAGTCACGCAGCACGCCGGCCAGTTCCGCGCCCCGGGGGATGCGTTCGAGCCGCGGCAGGCGCTCGTCGAACCAGCTCACCAGCGCCTCGTGGTAGTCGGCGCCATCCACCACCGTGACCCGCCAGAGCAGGCTGTTGAACGGCGTCGGCGAGCTGAACAGCACGTCGGACTGGATGCCGCGCTCGACCAGCACGTCCTGAACCCGCTGCTCGGCCATCCACTTGCCGGCCAGGGTGCTGGCCAGGTAGACGCTGGACAGGCACAGCGCCGAGATCGCCAGCCACTGCGGCCGGTCGCGCAGGCCGCGGACCAGGCCGACGACCACCGCCAGCAGCAGCGGCACGGTATACAGCGGGTCGATGATGAACACCGAGGACCAGGCCACCGGCGGCGTCTGCAGCGGCCAGAACAGCTGGGTGCCGTAGCTGGTGAAGGCGTCCAGCAACGGGTGCGTGATCAGCGCCAGCCAGATGGCCAGGAACAGCCGTCGCGTGGAATAGGCGGGGTTGGGCCGCAGCCGGCGGACCAGCACGGTGAGCGCCACGGCCAGCAGGCTGAGCACCAGCAGCGAGTGGCTGAAGCCGCGGTGGTAGGTCATGTCGGCCACGGCGTCGCCGTAGTCGATGATCACGTCGAGGTCGGGCAGGGTGCCGAGCATGGCGCCGTAGAGCAGGGCGCGGCGGCCCTGCCAGCGGCCGAGCAGGGCGCCCTGGATGCTGGCGCCGAGCACCGCCTGGGTGAGCGAATCCATGGTGCGTCTCGCGAAGGAAGCAGGCGGCTAACTTAGCGCCGGCCGGCTTCGGCGACAGCCTGGAAATTCCGACGAAAGATTTCAACCGCGCGCGGGGTTACAGTGTCGGTATTGCAAAGCCCCCAGGAGTCCTTCCCATGCACCCCCGCGTTCTCGAAGTCACGGAGCGCCTGATCGAGCGGAGCCGCGCCACCCGCCAGCGCTACCTGGCGATGGTCGCCGCGGCCGCCGAGCAGGGGCCGCAGCGCGGCAAGCTGCAGTGCGCCAACTTCGCCCACGGCGTGGCCGGCTGCAGCGGCGCGGACAAGCAGACCCTGCGCCTGCCCGATGCGGCCAACGTGGCCATCGTCACCGCCTACAACGACATGCTCTCCGCGCACCAGCCCTACGAGCGCTTCCCGCCGCTGATCCGCCAGGCCCTGCATGAGGTCGGCTCGGTCGGCCAGGTGGCCGGCGGGGTGCCGGCCATGTGCGACGGCGTCACCCAGGGCGAGCCGGGCATGGAGATCGGCATCGCCAGCCGCGAGACCATCGCCATGGCCACCGCCGTGGCGCTGTCGCACAACATGTTCGACGCCGCCCTGTGCCTGGGCGTGTGCGACAAGATCGTCCCCGGCCTGCTGATCGGCGCGCTGCGCTTCGGCCACCTGCCGACGGTGTTCGTGCCGGCCGGGCCGATGCCGTCCGGCCTGTCCAACAAGGAGAAGGCCGAGGTGCGCGAGCGCTACGCCGAGGGCAAGGCCAGCCGCGACGAGCTGCTCGCCTCGGAGATGGCCGCCTACCACAGCCCCGGCACCTGCACCTTCTACGGCACCGCCAACACCAACCAGATGCTGATGGAAGTGATGGGCCTGCACCTGCCCGGCGCCTCCTTCGTCAACCCCGACACCCCGCTGCGCGATGCCCTGACCCGCGAGGCGGCGCAGCAGGTGGTGCGCCTGAGCCGCCAGGGCGGGCAGTACCTGCCGCTGGCCGAGATCATCGACGAGCGCGCGCTGATCAACTCGGCGGTGGCGCTACACGCCACCGGCGGCTCGACCAATCACACCCTGCACCTGCCGGCCATCGCCCAGGCCGCCGGCATCCAGCTGACCTGGCAGGACATGGCCGAGCTGTCCGAGGTGGTGCCGACCCTGGCCCACGTCTATCCGAACGGCAAGGCCGACATCAACCACTTCCACGCCGCCGGCGGCACTGCCGTGCTGATCCGCGAACTGCTCGATGCCGGCCTGCTGCATGAGGACGTCGCCACCGTGGCCGGCCCGGGCCTGCGCCGCTATACCCGGGAACCCTTCCTCGACGACGGCCGCCTGGTCTGGCGCGAAGGCGCCGCGGCCAGCCTGGACGCCACCATCCTGCGCCCGGTGGCGCAGCCGTTCTCCGCCGAGGGCGGCCTGAGCCTGCTGCAGGGCAACCTCGGCCGTGGGGTGATGAAGCTCTCCGCCGTGGCGCCGGAGCGCCACGTGATCGAGGCGCCGGCGCGGGTGTTCCACGACCAGCAGTCGCTGGCCGAGGCCTTCCAGGCCGGCGAGCTGGATTGCGACTTCGTCGCCGTGGTGCGCTTCCAGGGCCCGCGCTGCAACGGCATGCCCGAGCTGCACAAACTCACGCCGTTCCTCGGCGTGCTGCAGGACCGTGGGCACAAGGTGGCGCTGGTCACCGACGGGCGCATGTCCGGTGCCTCCGGCAAGGTGCCGGCGGCCATCCACATCTGCCCCGAGGCGTTCGACGGCGGCCCGCTGGCCAAGGTGCGCGACGGCGACCCGATCCGCATCGACGGCCGCAGCGGCGAGCTGCGGGTACTGGTCGACGCCGCCGAGTGGGAGGCCCGCGACCCGGCCGCGCCGCCGCCGGCGGAGATCGGCTGTGGCCGCGAGCTGTTCGCCTTCATGCGCGCCGCCTTCAGCCCGGCGGAGCAGGGCGCCAGCGCCTTCACCGCCAGCCTGAGCGCGCTGCGATGAGCGCCGTGGCCGATCTGCTGCTGCCCGAGGGCGTGCAGGGCCATACCCATGCCGACGCCCAGGTACTGGCCGAGGCGCTGGCCGGGCAGGTGGCCGAAGCCCTGCGCACTGCCGTGGACGAGCGCGGGCGGGCGCTGCTGGTGGTCTCCGGCGGGCGTAGCCCGGTGGCCTTCTTCGAATGCCTGGCGCGCCAGGAGCTGCCCTGGGCCAGGGTGCAGGTGAGCCTGGCCGACGAGCGCTGGGTGCCGCCGACCCATGCCGACAGCAACGAGGCGCTGGTGCGCCGCCACCTGCTGCAGGGGCCGGCGGCCCAGGCGACGATGCTCGGCCTGTACCACCCGGCGGAGAGCCTGGAGGAGGCCGCGCGTCTGGCCGAACAGGCGCTGGCCGGGCTGCCGCCCATCGACGTGCTGGTACTGGGCATGGGCGACGACGGCCATACCGCCTCGCTGTTCCCGGCCAGCGCCAACCTGCCGGTGGCCCTGGACCCCGCCTGTTCGCGCCGGGTGCTGGCGATGCAGGCGCCGAGCGAGCCCCGCCAGCGCCTGACCCTGACCCTGCCGCCCCTGGCCGGCGCGCGCCTGGCGCTGCTGGCCCTCCAGGGCGCCACCAAGCTGGCTACGCTGAACCAGGCGCTGCGGCCGGGGCCGGCGACAGACATGCCGATCCGCGCGTTCCTGCACGCGCCGTTGCAGGTCCACTGGAGCCCGTAGCCCGGATGTAATCCGGGGTAATGCATATAGCCTCGGTGTCATCGGTGCGCATGGCGCACCCTACGGATTGCATCCGGTGAAAAAATTTTCAGGGGCCTGTCGATATGCCGTAACGCCGTTCGACCAGGGAACAGAACCCCATGCCGGGGTGACCCCGGGGGCGCCGGCCGGCGTTCCCGCCAAGACGAGGAGAAGGACGATGCGTTTCATGGTGATAGTCAAGGCCACCGCGGATTCGGAAGCCGGTGCGATGCCCAGCGAAGAACTGCTGGCGGCCATGGGCCAGTACAACGAGGAGCTGGTGGCCGCCGGGATCATGAAGGCCGGCGAGGGCCTGCACCCGAGCAGCAAGGGCGTGCGCGTGCGTTTCTCTGGCGACCAGCGCAGCGTGATCGACGGCCCCTTCGCTGAGACCAAGGAGCTGATCGCCGGCTTCTGGCTGTGGGAAGTGGCCTCCCTGGCCGAGTGCATCGAATGGGTCAAGCGCTGCCCCAACCCGATGCCCGGCGAGTCGGATATCGAGATCCGCCAGGTCTTCGAAGCCGAGGACTTCGGCGATGAATTCACCCCCGAACTGCGCGAGCAGGAAGAACGCCTGCGTGCCCGCATGGCCGGCCAATGAGGAGCGACGAATCATGAAAATCCATGCCTACCTGATCTTCGACGGCCAGTGCGCCGAGGCCTTCCGCTTCTACCAGCAGGTGCTGGGCGGCGAACTGCTGGTGATGCCGTTCGGCGACAGCCCGGCCTGTGGCGAGGTGGCGCCGGAACACCACGACCGCACCATGCATGCCAGCCTGAACACCGGCGGCGAGCTGCTGATGGGCTCCGACACCATGCCGGGCGACCCCTACGACGGCATCAAGGGCTGCCACATCTCCCTGCAGGCCGAGGACCTGGCCCAGGCCGAGCGCCTGTACCGGGAGCTGGCGGCCCAGGGTTCGGTGCAGATGGAGCTGCAGAAGACCTTCTGGGCCGAGGGATTCGCCATGCTCACCGACCGCTTCGGCGTGCCGTGGATGATCAACTTCTCCGGCGACTGCCAGGAGTCCTGACCGGCGGTGCGCTATGCTGGGCGCCCCTTTGCCGCGGCGCCCGTTCCCCATGCTGGTGATCTCCAACAACGTCCACCTGCCCGATGACGAGATCGAGCTGACCGCCATCCGCGCCCAGGGCGCCGGCGGGCAGAACGTCAACAAGGTGTCCAGCGCCGTGCACCTGCGCTTCGACAGCCAGGCCTCGTCGCTGCCGCCGTTCTACAAGGAGCGCCTGCTGGCGCTGCGCGACAGCCGCGTCACCGAGGAAGGCGTGGTGATCATCAAGGCCCAGCAGTACCGCACCCAGGAACAGAACCGCGCCGATGCCCTGGAGCGCCTGGCGGAGCTGATCCGCAACGCCGGCAAGGTGGAGAAGGCGCGGCGGCCGACCAAGCCCACCCTGGGCTCGAAGAAGCGCCGCCTGGAGGGCAAGGCCAAGCGCGGCGCGATCAAGGCCGGTCGCGGCAGGGTGGATTTCTAGGGCTGTGTCCCCATTGAGCGTTGTCGGAATGCGCCGTTGCCCCCAGTGGGAGCGGACTTGTCCGCGAAGCTTTTCTGCCAGCCCCGTTCGCGGACAAGTCCGCTCCCACAAGGGGTTGAGCCCCCCGACAACAGTTGACTCGGACATAGCCATTTCTAGAGCCGTTGCGTTGGGCTCCCGGGTCGGCCAGGTCGTTCGTCGGGCGCCGGGGTAGCCATTTGCCACTGTGCGATTTCACTGTGTATAACCAAGGCATAGGTTTCACCGCCAACACAGGGAATGTCGCCATGCACCAGCCGTCCGCCGCCACGCAGAACGCCCACCGGCTGCTCGCCGCCGCCCAGGAGAAGATCGACCTGCTCCAGCGCATCGAGCCCTACCTGATCGACCTGTCCCTGCGCGAGAACCCGGTGGGTGCGCGGATCGGCCAGACCCTCAAGGACAAGCTGGAGATCCTGCCGAAGCTGCGCGAATTCGGCTTCCGCAACATCCTGCTGGGCACCCTCGACTATTCCTACCCGGCCGAGCTGGAAGTCGACGACGACTTCATGATGTACCTGCGCGACCATCAGGTGGACACCACCGGCTGCTTCGCCTTCACCGCCCTGGGCCTGGTCGACGCCCAGGGTCACTTCACGCCCGACGCATCGCAGCTCAAGCTGCGCGACTACCGGGTGCCCAACACCCTGCACGAGATCTACCTGAGCAAGGAGGGCATGGGCACGCAGTACGACCTGGCCACCGTGCTGCGCAGCCTGCCGGCCAGTATCCGCTGGCTGCGCGAGAACATCCGCGGCGACCACGGCGCGCCGCCGCGCATTCTGATCAACATCGTCGACGGCTGCGACGCCTTCGCCGAGGACCCCGGTGCGGTCTTCCAGGTGCTGGAGCTGCTGGCCGGGCAGCCGATCGAGGGCATCAGCATCGAGGACGACCGCGGCACCTACCTGCCGCTGCAGGTCGGCGCCTACGTCGCCGCGGCACGCAGCCTGCTGCCGCCGCCGCTGAAGATTCTGGTGCACATGCACGCCGGCGGCGGCTTCGAGAACGCCTCGCTGATCGAGGCCCTGCTCAATGGCGCGGACGGCGCCTGGGGCGGCCTGCCCAAGCGTGCGGCGATCATCGGCCACGCCTCCCTGGGCGAGCTGATCGCCAACCTGGTGCGGGTCGGCAACCCGAACATGCGCCAGTACCGCCTGGACCGCCTGCTGCCGCTGGCCACCAACCTGCAGGAGCTGGACGACGAGGCGGCGGTGCCGGACGACCTGCCGATCCTCGGCCACAATGCCTACCGCCTGCCGCTGAGCTTCTTCCGCCAGCTGCCCGGGCGCTTCATGGACCTGCCGCCCGAGGCCATCGGTGGCACCTACCGCTACCGGGTCTGCCCGCTGGTCAGCGACACCGCGGTGATCGCCGGGCGCCTGGCGGAGGTGCTCTGCCTGCAGGCCGACGGCTTCCGCGAGGCGGTGCTGGAGCAGATGATCTTTCTCATGCGCCGCGACCTGCGCGCCGGCGAGCGGATCGCTTACGATGAGCCCGACAACCTGAAACAGCTGTACGCCCGCGCCCTGCGCGAGTGCGAGCCACCCGTGACGCAAGCCGAGGCCTGACCCGTGGAAACCGATAGCGCCGTATACAAGACCCTGCTGGAGTCGACCAAGGCGATCCCCTGGAAGATCGACTGGAAGACCATGACCTTCGCCTACATCGGCCCGCAGATCGAGCCGCTGCTGGGTTGGACGCAGGAGAGCTGGATCAGCGCCAACGACTGGGCCGAACGCATCCACGAGGAAGACCGCGAGCGGGTGGTGAACTTCTGCATCGCCCAGTCCCAGTGCGGCATCGACCACGAAGCCGACTACCGGGCGCTGACCAAGGACGGCGACTACGTGTGGATACGCGACGTGGTCCATGTGATGCGCGACGAGGCCGGCGAGACCGAGGCGCTGATCGGCTTCATGTTCGACATCAGCGAGCGCAAGAAGACCGAGGAACAGCTGCTGGCCCTGCAGCGGCAGCTGGAGGAGTACTCCTACAAGGACGGCCTGACCGGCATCAACAACCGGCGCATGTTCGACTCCATCCTCGACATCGAGTGGGGCAACGCCCAGCGCACCCGCCGGCCGCTGTCGCTGATCCTGCTGGATATCGACTGCTTCAAGCAGTTCAACGACCACTACGGCCACATCAAGGGCGATGACTGCCTGAAGCGCGTCGGCCAGACCCTGCTGGGCGCCGCGGCGCGCCCGCGCGATTGCGTGGCACGCTACGGTGGCGAGGAATTCGTGCTGATCCTGCCGGAAACCGACGCAGCCTCGGCGAAGCGGATCGCCGAGCGCTGCCGCAAGCTGGTGCGCAAGCAGCAGATCGCCCATGAGCAATCCAAGGTGGCGCAGCTGGTGACGGTCAGCCTGGGCGTCGGCACCATCATCCCGGAAGTGCGCGACACCCCGCTGGCCTTCCTCGAGGCGGTGGACCGCCTGCTCTACCAGGCCAAGCAGGAAGGCCGCGACCGTCTGCAGCACGGCCACTGCGGTGGCGGCGAGGCGGAGGCCTGCCAGGCCTGAACCGTCCCGTGACCGGGCCAGCCCGCGGACGGCAGCGCCTCAGGTCGGCGCCCCGGTTCCGCTCGCCAGCGTGGCGGCGAGTTGCGACAGGTAATCCCCGAACCCGCAGCGGGCCCGCGCGTCGCGCCGGGCACTGGTGACGACGCTGTTCTGGCCGGTCCAGACGATGCGCGCGCCGGCGCCCTGCAGCGCGCCGACCAGATGCACGTCCTCGTGGGCGCTCAGCGGCGGGAAGCCGCCGACCCGCTGGTAGGCCGCCGTGCACACGCCCAGGTTGGCGCCGTGGATGTGCCGGTGGCCGTCCTCGTGACAGTAGCGCTGCTGGTAGGCGGCCTGGACCTGGCCGTCGTAGCCCTCCCAGTCGTGCACCCGCACGGTGCCGCAGACCACCTCCGCCTCATGTCGCAGCTGTTGCACCAGCCAGTCCGGCGACACCCGGCTGTCGGCGTCGGTGCAGGCCAGCCAGCGCGCGCCCCGGGCGATGACGTGGGCGGCGCCGGCGCGGCGCGCCTGGCCGACGTTGCCCGCGTCGATGCTCAGGGTGGTCACGCCCAGCTCGCCGGCGATGGTCGCCGAGCCGTCGCTGCAGGCATCCAGCACCACCAGGATCAGCACCGGCTCGCCGTCCAGGCCGGGGTGCCGGGCGGCCTGCTGGAGGGCGTTCAGGCACTGGCCGAGCAGGCATTCCTCGTTGTGTGCGGGCACCACCACGCCGATCACAGCGCGTCCTCGTCGAGGTCGACGGTGCAGTGCGGGACGCACCAGAGTTCCAGCAGGAAGTCGCTCTCCTCGTGGCGCACGGCACGCTGCAGCGGCAGGTTCGCATGCAGCAGGCGATGCACCTGGCGGCCGTCCAGCGGGCAGTCGAGGATCGGGTGCAGCCAGTGGCAGGCGAGCAGCGCGCCGTCGGCGCTCAGGCTGCCCAGGCAGCGCTGGATCAGCCGCTGCAGGTCGGCCTCGCTCAGGTAGTAACCCAACTCGCTGAGCACGATCAGGTCGAACGGCCCCGCCGGCCATTCCTCGGGCAGCTGGGCGGTGCGTACCTCGGCGCCGGGGAAGGCGGCCAGGCGTTCCCGCGCCAGGGCCGTGGCGCGGGCGCTGATGTCGCAGCTCAGCAGGCGGTCGCAGCGCTCGGCGAGGGCCACGCTGAGTTCGCCGTTGGAACAGCCGGGCTCGAAGATGTGCGCGTAGCGCTGGCGCGGCAGCGTCGCCAGCGCCAGTTCGCGCTTGCGCCGCTCGTACCAGCGGCGGCGGAAGCCCCAGGGGTCTTCGTTGTGCTGGTACAGCGCGTCGAAGTAGCCGGCCGGCATGCTCATAGGAAGAAGATCTCGCGGGACTCGGCGAAGCGCTCCAGGGTGCCCTCGGTGAGCACCGGGTCGGCGCCGGTCGAGGCGTCGGGTAGCAGCTGCGAGCGGTGGGCCTGGATGGCCGAGCGCTTGCGCGCCAGGGCGTCGTCGTCGAGCAGCAGCTTGCGCGCCCGCTCCCAGGGCAGGCGCGGGTCGTCCGGCTCGGCCCAGTGCCAGGCCCAGATCGGCACCTCGTAGAGCTGGCAGCCCCAGGCCTCGGCGGCGATGGCGGTGGCGCGGCCCACCGCCTCGTGGTCGCAGTGGCCGTCGGCGTGCCAGGTGGTGATCACGTGGGTGTAGCCTTCGAGCAACTGCCACAGGCGCTCGACCAGGCGCGCCTCGTCCCGTCCCACCTGGCTGTCGGCGAAGCGCAGGCGCAGCCATTGCAGCTGCCTGGGCGAGAAGCCCAGGCGGCGCAGCGCCAGCTGGCTCTCCCAGACCCGTTCGCGGCGCAGGCGGTTGGCCGACCAGGCGCTGGAGCCCGGGTGGCTGGCCTCACCGTCGGTGACGGCGATGACACTGATGCCGGCGCCCCGCCGCGCCAGGGTGGCGAGCAGGCCGCCGCAGCCGAGGATTTCGTCGTCCGGGTGGGGCGCGACGATGGCGACCCGGGCGCCCGGCGGCAGTAGCTCGTCGATGCCGATGGGCGCGACGTCGGCCAGCCGGTTCGAGCCGCGCCAGGCGCTGGCCGGGGTGCCGGCGCCGCGGATCGGGTTGAGGGCTTCGCTCATAGGTTCCATGCCTCCGTGGGCCGCTCCAGCGCCAGTTCGCCCAGGCGTTGCAGGTCCCGCTCGGCGTGGCTCTGGCGCAGGAATACCGGCAGGTCGGCCATCAGCCGGGCGAAGTGCGGGTCGCGGCAGTAGGGGGTGGCGCCGAGGGCGCGGCCGGCGTGGCGGATGACCGCGTCCAGCGCGTCCTCGACCACGGCGCGCACCCGGCGCGCTTGGTACTCGGCGTCCTGGCGCGGGTGCCGGTCAATCCAGCGGGCGCAGTCGCGCAGCGCGTCGCGGGCCGAGGCCAGGGCCTTGTCCAGGGCGCCCAGGTGGGCCAGGCCGTGGGCGTCGCGGCGCACGTGGTGGTGGGCGTGGCGGCCGAGCGCCGCACCGGCGCCGTACCAGCAGGCGGCGACGCCCGCCGCGCCGTGCCAGAAGCCGGGCCGCTCGACATACACCGAGGTGTCGCCGATGCACTGCCCCAGGGCTTCCTCCAGCACGATCTCGACGCTGTCGGCGGCGGCCATGCCGACCGCCTGCCAGCCCTGGTCCGTCACCCGCACGCCGGGCTGTTGCAGGGCCAGGGTGACCAGCTGCGGCTGGCCCTGTTCGTCCCACACGGTCATCACTGCGTGGTCGACGTGGGCGGCGCCCGAGCACCACGCCTTGCGCCCGCACAGGACGACCTGGTCATGGGTGCGCCCGGCGATCTCGACCCGCGCCTGGGGTGGCTCGGCGGCCCACACGGCCCACAGACCCGCCACCCGGTTGGTGTCGGCGCCCAGTTCGTGGAGGATCGCGTGGGCGTCGGTGTGGCCCTCGAACAGCTTGACCAGCGCCAGGTCCGCCGCCGCCACCTGGGCCAAGGTCTGCCAGCGCTGCAGGGTGGCGCCCTGGCCGGGGTAGGGCAGTTCGGTCAGCCCCGCCGACAGCAGCACCTGCATCTGCAGGGCGACGCCCAGCGCCGGCCGTTCCACCGGGCGCTGGCTGAAGTCGCGGAGCATGGTTTCGAGTCCGATCAGGTGTGCGGAGGCCATCGAGGGTGCTTGCCTGCCTTGGGTGCCGTGTCCTTATCCGATGACCGCGCCGCCCGCCACGCGGTTCAGGGAGAACGTGGGGGTCATTGCGTTCGAACTTTTGCCGGCCGTCGTGGCCTCTAGGGCTTGAGCGAAAGAAGGGGGGCACATGAGCAGAGCGGCGAAACCCAGGGCGAGCGTGATCTGCCAGCAGGACGGCAAGGTGCTGCTGGTGCGCAAGGCGGAGGCGAAATGGACCCTGCCCGGCGGCAAGATCGAGGCCAACGAGGGACCGGCCGAGGCCGCGCTGCGCGAGCTGAACGAGGAAACCGGGCTGGCCTCGGAAACCCTTGAGTATCTTGCCACCCACGAGTTCGCCACCCGTGCCCACCATGTGTTCCGCCTGGCCGTGCCCGAGGCCCTGGCCGCCACCCCGAGGAACGAGATCGCCGACTGCCGCTGGTTCTCCGCCGAGGACGTGGCGCGCAAGCCGGTCAAGCGGCCCTGCCTGGAGCTGCTGCGGCTGTACTGCCAGGCGCCGGCCGCGTCGGGGCCGCTGGGGTAGGAAAGATTCCGTCATTCCCGCGCAGGCGGGAATCCATGCGTAGGGCGGGGCACCGCGTTCCTGGGTCCCCGCCTTCGCGGGGACGACGGGGCGTTGGGCGCGCGCGTAGCTGCGGCTCTCCTCGATTGGTGCAGGCAAGGCCCTGTATGGACCAAGTAGGAAACTTCCTCGTCATTCCCGCGAAGGCGGGAATCCATATGCGGGGCAGGGCGCCGCGTTCCTGGGTCCCCGCCTTCGCGGGGACGACGGGGCGTTGGGCGCGCGCGTAGCTGCGATTCTCCTCGATTGGCGCAGGCAAGGCCCTGTACGGACAAGTAGGAAACTTCCCCGTCATTCCCGCGCAGGCGGGAATCCATGCGTATGGCAGGACACCGCGTTTCTGGGTCCCCGTCTGCGCGGGGACGACGGGGCGTTGGGGGGGCGCGCGTAGCTGCGGTTCTCCTCGATTGGCGTAGGCAAGGCCCTGTGTGGACAAGTAGGAAACTTCTCCGTCATTCCCGCGAAGGCGGGAATCCATGCGTATGGCAGGGCGCCGCGTGCCTGGGTCCCCGCCTTCGCGGGGACGACGGGGCGTTGGGGGGACGCGTAGCTGCGGCTCTCCTCGATTAGCGCAGGCAAGGCCCTGTACGGACCAAATAGGAAACTTCTCCGTCATTCCCGCGCAGGCGGGAATCCATGTGTGGGGCAGGGCGCCGCGTTACTGGGTCCCCGCCTTCGCGGGGACGACGGGGTGTGTGGGGCGTGCAGTCACTGTTCCGCCCGATTGCCCACGGGCCAAGCGCGGGTTGCACCCGCCCTACGGTAGCCCGGATGCAATCCGGGGTGGCGCGTGGGGCGAATGCGGGGGCTATCCGCCCTGCTGGATGATCAGGTCGGGCCAGGTGGATGACCAGTTCTTGCTGTGCAGGCGTTCGCGGTAGAGGTGTAGTTTCTCCGTCTGGAAGCGCAGCGTGGGGCGTACTCGCAGGTCGAACAGGTCCTCCAGGCCCAGCGGGGCGGCGATCTCGATGCCGTTGGCGCCGAGCCTGGCGGCCACCGCCGTGGCGGTTTCCGGCCAGTGGCGCATGGCGTCGGTCGCCGAGCGGTAGGGCGGATCGTCGTTGCGTTGGTGCATGCGCGCCTGGTTCTTCACCGACCAGGCGAGCGAGCCGTCCAGGCGTCTCAGCGAGGCTTCGAGGGCGGCATCCCGCTCGGCGCTGGCGCCGCCGGCGTCGAACCAGATCACGTCGATGTCCGCCGGTAGCGGCGAGTGGTCGCGCCGGTGCAGGTGATCCCACACCGCGCTGCGCACGAAGCCCGCCGCCACCCATCCATCCGGCAGATCCAGTTCACGCACCAGGCGCAGTATCCGCATGCGCTCGGCGTCGGCGGCGATCAGGTGTTCCAGTTGCGAAAAAAGCGGGTTCATCTCGGTCCCGTGTCGGGTCGTCACCCGCGGACTGTAGCCGATCTCGCCATTTTCGCGGTGACCGGGACGTGGGAGCAAGGTCTCGACGCCCGGCCCGGTGAGGCCGGAGACTGCGCCGCCCGGCCCGGGCCGAAAAAACGGTAGAACCTCCGCCCGGGGCATTCCTCATAACTAGGTCCACCCTCGTTCCCGACCGTGAACGAAGCCAGCCATGAGGAGAACAGCACCATGTCAGCCAAGAAGAAAGGCGCCAGCCAGGCAGCGGGCACCCAGACCACCGACCGCGGCAACAGCAACGCCAAACTGGACCAGCTCGAGACCTGGCGCGAGGACGCCAGCGGCCAGGCCCTGACCTCCAACACCGGTGTCAAGGTGGCCGACAACCAGAACACGCTGAAGGCCGGCGAGCGGGGCCCCTCGCTGCTGGAAGACTTCCTGATGCGCGAGAAGATCACCCACTTCGACCACGAGCGCATCCCCGAGCGCGTGGTGCACGCCCGTGGCGCGGCGGCCCACGGCTACTTCCAGGTGTACGAGCCGCTGGGCGAGCTGACCAAGGCCGACTTCCTCAACCACCCGCAGAAGAAGACCCCGGTGTTCGTCCGCTTCTCCACCGTGCAGGGCCCGCGCGGCTCGGCGGACACGGTGCGCGATGTGCGCGGCTTCGCCACCAAGTTCTACACCGACGAGGGCAACTTCGATCTGGTCGGCAACAACATGCCGGTGTTCTTCATCCAGGACGCGATCAAGTTCCCCGACTTCGTCCATGCGGTGAAGCCCGAGCCGCACAACGAGATCCCCACCGGCGCCTCGGCCCACGACACCTTCTGGGACTTCGTCTCGCTGCAGCCGGAGTCGGCGCACATGGTCCAGTGGGCCATGTCCGACCGCGGCATCCCGGTGTCCTACCGGGCCATGGAAGGCTTCGGCGTGCACACCTTCCGCCTGGTCAACGCCGAGGGTCGCAGCGTGTTCGTCAAGTTCCACTGGAAGCCGGTGTCCGGCGTCTACTCGCTGGTCTGGGACGAGGCGCAGAAGCTCGCCGGCAAGGACCCGGATTTCAACCGCCGGCAGCTCTGGGATGACATCGAGAACGGCGACTACCCCGAGTGGGAGCTGGGCCTGCAGGTGATCCCCGAGGAGGACGAGCACAAGTTCGACTTCGACCTGCTCGACCCGACCAAGCTGGTGCCCGAGGAACTGGTGCCGGTGCGCCGGGTGGGCAAGATGGTGCTCAACCGCAACCCGGACAACTTCTTCGCCGAGACCGAGCAGGCCGCCTTCCACATCGGCCACCTGGTGCCCGGCATCGACTTCACCAACGACCCGCTGCTGCAGGGCCGGCTGTTCTCCTACACCGACACCCAGCTGCTGCGTCTGGGCGGGCCGAACTTCAACGAGCTGCCGATCAACCGGCCGCTGTGCCCGTTCCACAACAATCAGCGCGATGCGCCGCACCGGCAGACCATCAACAAGGGCCGCGCCGCCTACGAGCCCAACTCCATCGACGGCGGCTGGCCCAAGGAAACGCCGGAGGCGCCCAGCGGCGGCGGCTTCGCCTCGTATCCGGAGCCCATGAGCGGGGTGAAGCTGCGCAAGCGCGCCGATTCCTTCGCCGACCACTTCTCCCAGGCGCGGCTGTTCTGGAACAGCATGGCGCCCCACGAGAAGGAACACATGATCGCTTCCTACAGCTTCGAGTTGGGCAAGGTGGAACGCCGCGAAGTCCGCGAGCGCGAGGTCAACCAGATCCTCGCCAACATCGACCTGGAGCTGGCCTCCCGGGTGGCCGAGAACCTCGGCCTGCCGGCGCCGACCGGCACGGCCGCCAAGCCGGCGAAAGGCGCGGCGAAGGCGTCGCCGGCGCTGAGCCAGGCCAACCTGCTGTCGGGCAACATCCGCTCGCGCAAGGTGGCGATCCTGCTGGCCGACGGCGCCGACGCCGACGACATCCGCCACATCATCGGTGTGCTCGACGGCGAGGGCGCCAGCGCCAAGCTGCTCGGCCCGGCCTCGGCGGCGGTGAAGACCAGTGACGGCAAGACCCTGCAGCCGGACGCGACCTTCGACGGCCTGCCATCGATCGCCCTGGACGCGGTGTTCGTGCCCGGCGGCGTGGCCAAGGCGCTGGAGGGCAACGGCGTGGCGCTGCACTACCTGCTGGAGGCCTACAAGCACCTCAAGGCCATCGCCCTGTGCGGCGATGCCGGCGGGCTGCCGAAGCGCCTGCACCTGGAGGAGGACGAGGGCCTGCTGGTGGCGGCGAAGGCGTCGGACCTGTGCGCGAAGTTCGTCGCGGCGATGGCCAAGCACCGGGTCTGGGCGCGGGAGGCGAAGGCCAAGGCCGTGCCGGCGTGATAGGCGTCGCCACCCAGCCGTAGGGTGCGCCGTGCGCACCGCCCGGCTCTTGTAGGCGCGAGCTGGCTCGCGAAGCTCTTTGCGGAGCCTCGTTCGCGAGCCAGCTCGCGCCCACAGTCGTAGCCCGGATGAAATCCGGGACAAGGCGCCAGTCCACCCCGGATTTCATCCGGGCTACCAGGTGTGCGAAAGCGCCTGGAGGAGGAAAGTCCGGGCGCACTTTCTCCTTGCGCCGGAAGCCCGGTACACGCCACCCGGAATTTCACTAAAACCTTCTTCCCGCCCCCACGGTCGACAGATTGACAGGCATTTTTGGCCGCCGGCCGAAGGAGGCACCCATGACTATCCGATGCTTGATTGCAGGTTGCAGCTGGTCCGCTGGCGTCGCCACGCTGATCGGCAAGGAAACCCTGCTGTGCCAGTGCTGCAGCCGCTGCGGCAGCTTCCGCTACGTGCCGGGCGAATAGCCGCCACCCCTGGAGCCACGACCATGCCGCGAGCCATCTGGAAAGGCGCCATCAGCTTCGGTCTGGTCCACATCCCGGTCGCGCTGGCCTCGGCCACCGCGTCCCAGGGGGTGGACTTCGACTGGCTGGACCAGCGCAGCATGGAGCCGGTCGGCTACAAGCGGGTCAACAAGATCACCGGCAAGGAAGTCACCAAGGAAAATATCGTCAAGGGCGTGGCCTACGAGAAGGGTCGCTACGTGGTGCTCAGCGAGGAGGAAATCCGCGCGGCGCACCCGGAGTCGACCCAGACCATCGACATCTTCGCCTTCGTCGACAGCCAGCAGATCCCGCTGCAGAACATCGACACGCCGTACTACCTGACCCCGGACCGTCGCGGCGAGAAGGTCTACGCGCTGCTGCGCGAGGCACTCGCCGGCACCGGCAAGGTGGCCCTGGCCCACGTCGTGCTGCACACCCGCCAGCACCTGGCGGCGCTGATGCCGCTGGAGTCGGCGCTGGTGCTGGTGATGCTGCGCTGGCCCAGCGAGGTGCGCGGCCTGGAGACGCTGGAACTGGGCCCGGCGGTGACCCGGCCCAAGCTGGCCAAGAGCGAGCTGGACATGGCCAAGCGCCTGATCAGGGACATGAGCGACGAGTGGCGGCCCGAGGCGTACGTGGACAGCTTCCAGGACCGCATCATGGAGCTGGTCGAGCGCAAGGCCAAGGCTGGCAAGATCGAGGACGTGGAGCGGGTCGAGGGCCAGGAAGAGCGGCGCAGCGCCGACGTCATCGACCTCACCGAACTGCTCAAGCGCAGCCTCGGCGGCAAGCCTGCCGACAAGCCGAAGAAGCCCGCGGGCAAGGGCACGGCGTCGCGCAAGCCGGCCAAGACCGCGCGCAAGTAAGCCGGGAGCCCGACCATGGCCAGGGCACAGAGCGAATACAACCGCAAACGCGATTTCGAGCGCACCAGCGAGCCGCCCGAGCGGCCCGGCAAGCGGCGCGGCAAGGCCGGCGCGCTGCGCTTCGTGATCCAGAAGCACGACGCCCGGCGCCTGCACTACGACTTCCGCCTGGAACTGGACGGCACCCTCAAGAGCTGGGCGGTGCCCAAGGGACCGAGCCTGGACCCGCGCGACAAGCGCCTGGCCGTGCACGTCGAGGACCACCCGCTGGACTACGCTGGCTTCGAGGGCAGCATCCCCGAGGGCAACTACGGCGCCGGCGACGTCATCGTCTGGGACCACGGCATCTGGCAGCCGCACGGCGACCCGGCCGCCGCCTACGCGGCCGGCAAGCTCAAGTTCACCCTGGTCGGGGAGAAACTGGCCGGCGACTGGAACCTGGTGCGCACCCGCCTGCGCGGCAGCGGCGACAAGGAACAGTGGCTGCTGATCAAGGAACGCGACGACACCGCCCGCTCCAGCGACGACTACGACATCGTCGAGGCGCAGCCGCAGAGCGTGCTCAGCGGCGCGCTGGTCGGCGGGCCGAGCAAGGCCAGGCGAAAGCCGGCGGGCAAGGCGAAGGCGGCGCCCGTAGCCGAGGCGTTTCCCGACAGTCTGGCGCCGCAACTGGCGACCTTGGTCGAGCGGCCGCCGGAAGGGGAGTGGCTGTACGAGGTGAAATTCGACGGCTACCGCATCCTCGCCCGCATCGCCGACGGCGAGGTGCGCCTGTTCACCCGCAACGGCCACGACTGGACCCCGCGCCTGCCGCTGCAGGCCAAGGCCCTGGCCAGGCTGGGCCTGCGCGACAGCTGGCTGGACGGCGAGGTGGTGGTGCTCAACGAACAGGGCCTGCCGGACTTCCAGCAACTGCAGAACGCCTTCGACATCGGCCGCAGCCACGACATCCTCTACTACCTGTTCGACGCTCCCTTCATCGACGGCGAGGACCTGCGCCAGGCCCCGCTGGAAACCCGCCGGGAGCGGCTCAAGCAGGCCCTGGGCGAGACCCGAGACGGCCCGCTGCGCTTCTCCGCTGCCTTCGCCGCCCAGCACCGGGACATCGTCGAGAGCGCCTGCGCCCTGGCCCTGGAAGGGGTGATCGGCAAGCGCGCCGGCAGCCCCTACGTGTCGCGGCGCAGCCCGGACTGGATCAAGCTCAAGTGCCGCCTGCGCCAGGAGTTCGTCATCGTCGGCCACACCAGGCCCCAGGGCAGCCGCAGCGGCTTCGGCGCGCTGCTGCTGGCGGTCAACGGCGACGACGGCCTGCGCTACGCCGGGCGGGTCGGCACCGGCTTCGGCGAGATGGCACTCAAGGAACTGCACCAGCGCCTGAAGAAGCTGGCGCGCGCCGACTCGCCGCTGGTCCACACGCTGACTTCGGCCCAGGCTCGCGGCGTGAGCTGGGTGGAGCCGCGACTGGTGGGCGAGGTGGAGTTCGCCGAGTGGACCCAGGAAGGCATCGTGCGTCAGGCCAGCTTCATCGCCCTGCGCAGCGACAAGCCGGCGGCGCAGATCGTCCGCGAACGCCCCGGCGCGTTCCCCGCACCCGAACCCAGGCAGGGCGCGGCTAAGGCCGGGCGGGGCAAGCCGGTGGTCGCCGGGGTGCCGATCAGCAACCCGCAGCGGGTGATCGACCCGGAGAGCGGCACCACCAAACTGCAGCTGGCCGAGTTCTACGCGAGCATCGCCGACTGGCTGCTGCCCTACCTGGACAACCGCCCGGTGTCGCTGGTGCGCGCGCCGGACGGCGTCGGCGGCGAGCAGTTCTTCCAGAAGCACGCCGAGCGCCTGGCGATCCCCCACATCAAACACCTGGACCCGGCGCTGGACCCCGGACACGCTCGCTTGATGGAGATCGACAGCCTGCCAGCGCTGGTCGGTGCTGCGCAGATGGGCTGCATCGAACTGCACACCTGGGGCGCCACCAGCGACCGCATCGAGACCCCCGACCACTTCGTGCTCGACCTCGACCCGGACCCGGCGCTGCCCTGGCGCAGCATGCTGGAGGCGACCCGCCTGACCCTGGCCGTGCTCGACGAACTGGGCCTGCAGGCCTTCCTCAAGACCAGCGGCGGCAAGGGCATCCACATCATCGTGCCGCTGGCCCGGCGCGCCGGCTGGGACACGGTCAAGGCCTTCGCCAAGGCGCTCGCCCAGTTCATGGCGCGGCAACTGCCGGAGCGCTTCACCGCCACCTCCGGGCCGAAGAACCGGGTCGGCAAAATCTTCATCGACTACCTGCGCAACGGCCGCGGCGCCAGCACGGTGGCCGCCTACTCGGTGCGCGCCCGGCCGGGGCTGCCGGTGTCGGTGCCCATCGCCCGCGACGAACTGGACGATCTGCGTAGCGCCCAGCAATGGACCATCGGCAACCTGCGCCAGCGCCTGGACGGACTCCGCCAGAACCCCTGGCACGGCTACGCCAACCGCCAGCGCCTGACCCGCGCCATGTGGGCGCGGCTCGGCGCGACACCCCCTTGAACGATTTCCGGAGGACCTTGCGATGAGCGACGACAAGCAGACCCTGCCCGCGCAGCACCAGGACATTGCCCACGGCCGCGAAGGCCGCATGCACCCGCAGCCGGTGTACATCGACGAGCGCTACCGCGGCGCCGGCAAGCTGGAAGGCAAGGTGGCCGTCATCAGCGGCGCCGACAGCGGTATCGGCCGGGCAGTGGCCGTGCACTTCGCCGAGGAGGGCTGCGACATCGTGCTGCTCTACCTCGACAGCGAGGAGGACGCCCGCCACACCCAGGCCGAGATCGAGCGACGTGGCCGCCGGGTACTGCCGCTGTCCGGCGACGTGGCCGACGCCGGCTTCTGCCAGCGGGTGGTGGACGAGACCCTGGGCCAGTGGGGACGCATCGACATCCTGATCAACAACGCCGGCGAGCAGCAGCCCCAGGACGGCCTGGAAGACATCAGTGAGCAGCAGTGGGAGCGCACCTTCCGCACCAACATCTTCGGCATGTTCCAGCTGACCAAGGCGGTGCTGCCGCACCTGAAGGACGGCGCGGCGATCGTCAACACCACCTCGATCACCGCCTACAAGGGCAACCCCATGCTGCTGGACTACTCGTCCACCAAGGGTGCCATCACCACCTTCACCCGCTCCCTGGCGCTGAACCTGGTCAAGCGCGGCATCCGCGTCAACGCCGTGGCGCCTGGGCCGATCTGGACGCCGCTGATCCCCTCCACCTTCCCCGAAGACAAGGTCGCCACCTTCGGCGCGGAAACCCCGATGCAGCGCCCCGGCCAACCGGCGGAAGTGGCCCCGGCCTTCGTCTACCTGGCCAGCAACGACTCGTCCTACGTCAGCGGGCAGGTGCTGCACGTGAACGGCGGGTACGTGGTCAACGGCTAGCAGGGATCACGGAGGGTTGGGTAATCCCGCGTCGGGCAGTAGGATGGTGGCCTCCGACAGGATGAACAGGAAAGGATTCCAATGCTTCTCGACAGCTCGCAAGGACCGGTGCCCTTCGCTTTGCCGATGACCGACAAGGCCGCAGTAGAAGGGCTGCTGCACAAAGCCAGCACGGATATCCCACACCAGCGCGAGGATTTCGCGCAGCGCTTCACTGATGAGCAGCACCCCGCATGGCATCGCTATATCGATGGCATCTACAACCATCCCAAGACGTGGTGGATCGGGATCATCCAGACGCAGATGGTGCTTGGGGTATGGGGGACTCGCCGCAAGGCAGAGGCATCCATCCGCCAGGCAACACTCACGCAGATCCTGCATCAGCTGACCGCACCGGAAAACCGCGACCATTCCGAGAGGCTGATTGTCGAGGCGGTACGTTTCAACCTCAAGTACCGGAAAGCGGACATAACCGGCCGGCTCCATGGCGGATTGTTCACCAACTACGCCTCGATGGGCGGTCGGCATGGAGCCGCCGCAACCGGCCGCGGACTGAAATGGGCAGGGCGTATTACGAACCTGACCGTCGCGAGCTTCGGTGCTGCGATCGGGGCAATCGCGGCCAATCGAAAGTCACCCGAGGAAATCCTCAACGCCATCATCACGGGTAAGACGGACGCGCTCCCCTCCGGCTACAAGACCCTCGCCCAGCAAGCGTCCATTGAACCTACCGGGGAAATGGAACATGTAGTTGCCGGCGAGGTGCACGGTGTGGCTGCACTTAACAGTATCTCGCCCGCTCCAGTGCCCATCCGCGAGTTCTGCAACCGCCCCGAGAACGTCGACCTCAAGGGGATTTGCCGATGAGTCGGGATGGACGTCTAAGTCAGCTGCGTCGCACGGGCTTCATCCGTACCTTGCGCGCGTCTCTTCTGGAGTTGCTGGACGAGCTTCTGGCGTTCTGCGGCTTTCTCGTCGCGCTCTTGGCTGGGCTCTACTACGGCTCCTGGTGGATATTTGGTGGCGTTCTGCTGGTGGCTTTCCTGGTAGGTGGATTGATTCGCTGGGTTATGGCAAGCAGCAGAAGCCAGTAGGTTTCCGCGGATCGGCAGCCAATGCTGGGGCTGCTGTGCATAACGATTTTCATCAACCGAAATTCGCTGGGTCAGGCTGAAGCCTGCCTATCGGCATAATCGTCAGGCCTTTCATGAAACGACTGCTCGCCATACTGCTTTCCATGCTTCTCCCGCCCGCCTCGACGGCTCAGCAGCCGGCCTGGGAGACGGACCCGACCGAAACGGAGGTTGGCATCCATGTCATCCCCAATTTCGGAGATGACCCCGTGATCCACTCTCCAGACATCGATGAGGCCGCCGTGCGTTCTGCGCTGCAGAGTGTCGACTGGGTGAACGGCTTTCACCAGGTGGTGGTCGTGCTGTCGCCCGGGACCTCGATGGAGGTGGGCGGCAGCCTCGATCCCGAGCACGGCCTCTCCGCCATGTACAGGAACCGCCGCGAGGGGATCGCGGCCGTCACGCGTGAAGCGCCGGAAACCCTGGGCGACCTGGAGGCCATCCTGCTTGCCTTCATCGAGCCGGGTGATGGATGGCAGCAGGTCCAGGCGTTCAATTTCCACTACGGCGTGCGCTAGCCGCACCTTCCCCTCTGCCGCCTCGCTGGCTTATTTCCAGGCAAATTCGTGAAGCCCATTCCGCTGAACAACCCCTGGCGCCAAAGAAGAAGTACCGTTTTCACCGGTGTGCTTCTTGCGGTCGTATCCGTACTGATGGCAGAGCCCAGCACGTGGGTTGGCGTAGCCATCACCCTGGCTACTGTGCCTTTCATACTGCTCGCGTTCTTTGAGGTCAGGGTTCGCTGGCACAGGCGCTTTGGCGGCAGCAAGTTCATGTCTATCGTGTTTTTCTTCGCAATCCTGCTGGCCGCCTTGGCCATCCTGCATCTGGCAAAGCAACTGCAACCCTATATCGGTATGCACTTCGCCTGACGCTCGCTCGGTCATCAGGCCACTCGTTGGCTGGGCGTCAGCGACAGGCGCCGTCGACCAGTTCGACGCGCGCCAGCACCGGCAGGTGGTCCGAGCCCAGGTCGGGGCCGCGCTCGCTGCTGAGCAGGCGCCAATGGGCCGAGGCCAGCACGTGGTCGATGGGGATGCCGACCAGGCCCAGCCCCGCGCTTGGCCAGGTCGGGCCGAGGCCGCTGGCGCGGTGCCAGCCGAGGGCGTCGAGGCCGGCGAAGGCGCTCGACCAGGGGCTGGCGTTGAGGTCGCCGGCGAGCAGGGCGGGGCCGGCGCCGCTGGCCTGAATCAGTTGTTTCAGCAGCCGGTCGCGGCGCGCCTGGTCTTCCGGCAGCAGCGGCGGCATGGGGTGGAAGGCGGTCATGCTCAGGGCGCAGCCGGCGAATTCCAGCTGCGCCCGCAGGTGGACGATGCCCTGGTCGTCGCGGCCCTTGTGGCCCTGTTCCAGTGGCAGGCGGGAGAGCAGGGCGATGCCGAAGGGCGAGTTCTCGGCATGCACCAGCCGGTGCGGATAGCCGGGCAGCTTTTCCAGTTCCCGGGCGTAGCGCGGCGAGACTTCCAGCAGCACCACCAGGTCCGGTCGGGCCTGTTCGAGCCAGGCGGCCAGCGGCGCCAGGTCGGTGCTGTCCAGGTGCAGGTTGGCGCTGGCCACGCGCAGTTGCGGGCCTTCCCCGCTACCTGACGGCAGCACGGGCGCGGCGCTCAGCCAGGGCAGCGGCACGACCAGCAGCGCCAGCAGCCAGCGCCGCTCGCGCCAGGCGCCGCCCAGGGCAGTCAGCGCCAGGCCGGCGGCGAACAGCCATTGCCAGTGGCTGGCCAGGTCGAGCAGCCAGGGCAGGGTGCCCTCGGCGCCGGCCAGCAGCCGCAGCCAGGGCAGCAGCAGGCCGAGCAGGCAGGCGAGGGCGAGGAACCAGAGGTCGTAGCGAAGGGGCTGCATGGGCGGGAGCCGGCGATGGGCGGAGCGCGGAGCATGGCCGTTGCGCCCCGGGCCGGCAAGTTCAGCGGGCGAGCCGGTCGAGGATTTCGGCGAAATCGGGACGCTCGTCCGGGTTCGCCGCGTCGCAGTGGCGCTGCAGCTGCCACAGGGACTCCGGCACGTCGGCGTCGCAGCGCTGCAGCAGTTCTTCCAGCAGGCAGCCGAAGGCGCGCGCCTCGATGCGTTGCAGGGCGGTGCCGGCGGCGCTGTGCGGGGCGAAGAAGGAGGCGGCGCCGAAGTCGCCGAGCAGGCAGTGGCCGGTGGCGTCGACCAGCAGGTTGTGGGCGTACAGGTCGCCGTGGAGGATGCCACGCCGGTGCAGGTGGGCCACCGCCGCGGCCGCGCCACGGGCGATGCGCAGCGCCTCGTCCGCGGCGAAGCGGCGGCCTTCGGGGTAGATGTCACGGGTGCAGCTGGCCAGGGACGGCGGGCCGGCCAGGTTGCGGTAATGCGGGCCGATCAGTTCCAGCAGCAACCCGGCCGGCTCGCCGGGGCGCTCGGCCAGCGGGCCGGCCACGCGGATCAGGTTGTCCTGTTCGCCGGCGGCCAGGCAGGCGGCCATTTCGCTGTGGGGCAGGCCGTCGCTGGTCAGCTCGCCCTTGAACAGCTTGGCCGCCATGGCGCGCGCGGGCTGGCCAGGGCGCCGCCAGTCGGCGCGGCGGATGATGCCCGAGGCGCCCTGGCCGAGCACCTCGCCCAGCTCGATCCGGTCGCGCTCAATGGCCGGCAGCGGATGGCGCGCCAGGGCCTCGGCCTCGCTGGCGTCGCTGCCCGGGTTACCGGCGAAGGCCAGCCAGGCCAGGCGCGGCAGGCGCAGCAGCCAGTCGGGCAGGGCCTCGATGCGGTTGGCGGCGATGCGCAGCAGTTCCAGCTGGTGCAGGGCGGCCATGCTCTGCGGCAGCGCGCGCAGGCGATTACCGGCCAGCATCAGCTTCTGCAGGCGCGGGCGCTCGCCCAGTTCGGCGGGCAGGGCTTCGACGCGGTTGTCGGTGAGGATCAGCCAGCGCAGCCGGGCCGGCAGCGCGGCGGCCGGCACCTGGCGGATGCGGTTGGCCTTGAAGCCGACCATTTCCAGTTGCGGGCAGTCGCCGAGCGCTTCCGGCAGGGTTTCGAAGGGGTTGTCCGAGCAGAACAGCACTTTCAGCCTGTGCAGCCGCGCCAGGTCGTGGGGCAGGGCGGTGAGGCGGTTGCCGCTGAGGTTGAGCACTTCCAGGCTGTCGGCCAGGTCGAAGATCTCGCGGGGGAATTCGTCGAGGTCGGCGGCCAGGTCCAGGCGGGTGATGCCGGCCAGTTCGCCACGGCGCAGTTGTTCCAGGCTATGCATGGGGGCGCCGCAGGCGGCTGGTGTTGACCACGTCCACCGCCCGGGCGCGCAGCTGGCCACAGCCGCCGTCGATGTCCTGGCCGGCGCTGTTGCGCACCTTGGTCAGCACGCCGCGGCTGTGCAGGTAGCGCACCATCTCGACGATGCGCTCGCCGTCCGGGCGCTGGTAGTCGTCCAGTTCCAGGCTGTTGTAGGGGATCAGGTTGAGCACCGCATAGCGGCCCTTGAACAGGCGCAGGATGGCGTCCATCTCGGCCTGGCTGTCGTTGATGCCCTTGAGCAGGGTCCACTGGTACTGGATCGGGTAGCCGACCCGGCGGGCGTAGGTTTCGCCGAGGGTCATCAACTCCTCGGGGGCGATCTTCGGCGCCCTGGGCAACAGGCGCTCGCGCAGGGCGGCGTCGGTGCTGTGCAGCGACAGGGCCAGCGCCGGCTTGACCCGCTGCTGCGGCAGGCGCTCGAACACCCGCGAGTCGCCGACGGTGGAGAACACCAGGTTCTTGTGGCCGATGCCGCCGTCGGTGCCGAGCAGGTCGATGGCTTCCAGCACGTTGTCGAGGTTGTGCGCCGGCTCGCCCATGCCCATGAATACGACCTTCTTCACTGGCCGGCGGCGGCGCGCCAGGGCCACCTGGGCGACGATCTCGGCGCTGCTGACCTGGCGCAGCAGGCCGCTCTTGCCGGTCATGCAGAACACGCAGCCCACGGCGCAGCCGACCTGGGTGGATACGCACAGGCCGTCGCGCGGCAGCAGCACGCTTTCCACCATCTGGCCGTCGCCCAGCTCCACCAGCAGGCGCACCGAGCCGTCGGCGGCCGGGTGTTCGGAGCGCACCCGGGCCAGGCCTTCCAGTTCATCGCTCAGCTGCGGCAGGCCGTTGCGCACGGACAGCGGCAGGAAGTGCTCGGTGTGCTGGCGGCGGGTGCCGGCATCGAGCGGCTTGCCCTGCAGCCAGGCGCGCACCACCCGGCCGCTGTGGGCGGGCAGGGCGCCGAGGTCGGCGAGGCGGCGGTGGATGTCGGAGATGCGCATGGGGCGCGCATGCTACCACCGGCGCGGGCGGGCGTCAGGGCTGGAGGTGCGGGGAGTCCCGGTTCGGCCGGGGCTGGACGTGCCAGATGGCTATGTCTGAGCTGGCTGCTGTGGGTGAACTCAAGTCCTGTGGGAGCGGCCTTGGCCGCGAGGCATTGCTGCCGGCCTCGTTCGCGGACAAGTCCGCTCCCACATGCGCTGGCAGCCACCCGGCGGCAGGGCTACTCGGTCCGGGAGGGGCTGGTGGTACCGGAAGGCTATGTCCGAGTCGGCCGTTGTGGGTGAACGCGAACCTTGTGGGAGCGGCCTTGGCCGCGAAGCTTTGCTGTCGGTCCCGTTCGCGGACAAGTCCGCTCCCCATTCGGTGGCAGCCGCTCGGCGGCAGGGCCACTCGGTCCGGGAGGGGCTGGTGGTACCGGAAGGCTATGTCCGGGTCGGCTGTTGTGGGTGAACTCGAACCCTGTGGGAGCGGCCTTGGCCGCGAAGCGTTGTTGCTGGCTTCGTTCGCGGACAAGTCCGCTCCCACATTCGCCGGCAGCCGCCTGGCGACTCGGGCGTGCTATCGTCCGCGTTTTTTGCGGAGACCGCGATGAAGTTCATCCACCAGCGCGAATACCTGAGCGAGGGCGACCTGGTCGTCATCCAGTGTTCGCAGCCGTGCAACATCCGCCTGATGAACGATGCGAATTTCCGCAGCTTCAAGAACGGCGGCCGGCACAGTTACCACGGCGGCGCCTTCGAGCGCTTCCCGGCGCGCATCAGCGTGCCCAGCGACGGTTTCTGGAACGTCACCCTGGACACCGTCACCCGTCGCGCGGTCAGCGTGACGCGCAAGCCGAAGATGGAGTATTCGATCCGCTTTGTGCGCCGTTCCGGTTCCTGAGTCCGTTACTTCGGGCAGGTAAAAACGTACACCGGGTCGCGGGTTGCACCCGCCCTACCTGGGGGCGCGTTCGGCTTCGTTCAGGTTGATCCGGCCGGCGGCGCCGACCTTGCGGCCCTCGGCGGTGTCGACCAGGCGCACGGCGAGCTTGAATTCCGGCCAGTCCTTGCCTTGCAGCTGCAGCAGGCCGTTCGCCTCGCAGCGGTAGGGCTCGAAGCCCTCGTCGGGTGAGTCCTGGGCGTCGAGGAGCAGGTCCATGCCCCAGCCCAGTTCCGGGTCCACGGCCAGGCCCCGGTCGCGCTCGGTGATATAGCCTTCGACGAGGACGGGCGCGGCCAGCGGCTGTTCCTTCAGCCAGGCCTCGACGGGTTGCTCCGAGCGGCTGTCGATCAGTTCCAGATAGCTATCCATGAAGGCCACCGCCAGCGCGCTGTCGGTCGCGCAGTCGGCCAGAGCCGGCAGGGGCAGCAGGGCGAGTAGCGCCAGGGCCCAGGCGCGCGGGCCGGCTTTGCAGGTCTGGGTGAGGGTGCGAGGGTCACGCATGAGGCCGCTCCATGGTCCGGGGAGCTGCGAGCTTAGCGGAAGGCCGGCGCGGCGGCGTGGCGCAGGTCGCGAAACGGATCAGCCGGCGCTCAGGCGCTGCAGTTCGCGGCGCACCATGGCCGCGTATTCGGGCGGGGAGAGGCGGTACAGTTCGGCGGCCACGTGGTCCATCCAGCGCGCGCCGAGGCGTTCGCGCTCGGCGAGCAGGCGCCGGGCCTCGGCCTCGGCGCGCTGGGCGTGCTGCTGGTGGTAGGCGGCCCGGCTCATCAGCCGGAGAGGCCGACGTAGACGTTCTGCACGTCGTCGTGGCCGTCGATGGCCTCGAGGAAGGCTTCGACTTCTTCCAGTTGTTCCGGGGTCAGGCTGGTCACCGGGTTCTTCGGCCGATAGCCGAGCTTGGCCGAGCTCACGGTGAAGCCGAATTCCGGCAGGGCCTTGCACACGGCGTCCACGTCGGTCGGCTCGGTGATGAACAGGGTGGAGCCTTCCTCGTCCGGCTCGAAGTCCTGGGCGCCGGCTTCGATGGCGGCCAGTTCCGGGTCGGCGCCGCTGTCGGTGCTGGCCTCGATCAGGCCGACGTGGTCGAAGTCCCAGCTCACCGAGCCGGAGGCGCCGAGCTGGCCCTTGCGGAACAGCACGCGGATTTCGGCGACGGTGCGGTTCACGTTGTCGGTCAGGCATTCGACGATCAGCGGCACCTGGTACGGGGCGAAGCCTTCGTAGGTGGTACGTTCGAAGTTGACGGTCTCGCCGAGCAGGCCGGCGCCTTTCTTGATGGCCCGTTCCAGGGTGTCCTTGGGCATCGAGGCCTTCTTGGCCGCATGCACGGCGACGCGCAGCTTGGCGTTGGTGTCCGGGTCGGCACCACCGCGCGCGGCGACCATGATCTCCTTGACCAGGCGGCCGAAGATCTTGCCCCTGGCGTTGGCTGCGGCTTCTTTAGGTTTGGCTTTCCACTGTGCGCCCATGGCGGTGTTCTCGCGGGTTGCGTGTGACGGAGCCCCGCGCGGGCGGGGCGAGTTGAGGGGACGGATTCTAACGGCTGATCCCGGTGATCGTCATCCGGCCGCCGGGTCGGGGCATGCCGGTGCCGGTTTTCCGGGTGAGTGTGAGGGGTTGTCCGGCGCCAGGATGGCGCCGGACAGGCAATAGGAGTCAGGCTATGCGCATGCACATCCCAATGCACCGTCATCCCCGCGAAGGCGGGGACCCAATGTGCTCGGCCTGTGAATTCCCGCCTTCGCGGGAATGACGGCGTGTGGTGTGTGGCTAGCGTGTCGGTGCAGGCTCTTCACCCGCTGGCTCCGCCGGTTTGACGAACAGCACGGTCATCCGGTCCGGCTCGCCGACCACCTGGTGGCCGGCGCGGTCGTGGCCTTCTTCCTCGGCCGGGCGGTCGCGGGCGTCCTGCGGGTTGCTGTGCATCTGCTCGACGGTGGCGAGCACGAAGCCGGCGTCCTTGGCCTTCTGCACCACGTAGTCGGTGGGCAGGTAGCCGGTCTCCTCGGCGGCCTCGGGCTTGGCGCCCTGTTCCGCGCGGTAGGCCACCACGCCGAACTTGCCGCCCGGCTTGAGCACCTGGTAGGCGGCCTCGAACATGGCGCCATCGGCCTTGGCGGCGGTCCAGTCCTGCACGTCGTCGAAGCTCAGCACCAGGTCGGCCGACTGCGGCTTGCCGAGCACCGGTTGCTGCGGGTCGAAGTCGAGCACCTTGACCTTGTCGTAGCGCGCCGGGTCCTGTTCGAACTTGCGCCGCAGCGGCTCGTCGGCACCCTTGGCCAGGGCGGCGACATACTGGCCCTCGTCGCGCACCAGCGGGGCGATGATCTCGCTGTACCAGCCGTCGCCGGGGTTGATCTCGATCACCGTCTGGCTGTGGGTCAGGTCGAAGAAGCGCAGGGTTTCCACCGGCCGGCGGCCGGGGTCGAGCAGGCGGTTCTCGGGCGAACGCCAGTCGCCGGCCAGCACGTTGTTGAAGCGGTCGTCGGCGATACGGCCGGCGCTGTCGAGCGGTTCGGCGGCGTGGGCACCGGTGGCGAGCAGAAGGGCGAGCAGCAGGGGAAGGCGGGCAGGCATGGGGAGGTTCCTCCGGGGGCTTCATGAACTGAAGACCCCGCCGGGCGGCGGAACGCTCCACCTAATTTGCCCGTTCCGGCGGGAACGGGCGGCAGGCGTCAGTCCTGACGGCTGGTGACTTCCACCAGGTGGTAGCCGAACTGGGTCTTGACCGGGCCCTGGACTTCGCCGACCGGGGCGCTGAACACCACCTGGTCGAACTCGCGGACCATCTGGCCGGGGCCGAAGCTGCCCAGGTTGCCGCCGTCGCGGCTGGACGGGCAGGAGGAGTTCTCCTTGGCCAGCTGGGCGAAGTCGGCACCGCCCTGGATGGCGGCTTTCAGTTCGTTGCACTTGTCTTCGCTGGAAACCAGGATGTGGCGTGCGGTGGCTCGGGCCATGGGGATTACCTCCGTTGTGAAACGTTCTAGAGGGGCCTGCCGCCAGTAGGGTGCGCCGCACACACCGGTGCGCGCGGCGCACCCTACTGGCGGCAGGCCTTGCGAAAGAGCGCGAGACTAGCGCAATCCCGTGGCTCAGGCCATGCCCGGGCCGGCCTCCTGCGGCTCTTCCACGTCCAGGTCGAAGTATGGGTCGAAGCCGTTCACCGGGCTGGCCGCCACGCGTTCCAGATGGCAGGGACGGGCGGGCAGATCGACGTGGCGCGGCTCGCCCAGCAGGGCGCGGACGGCTTCGGTGACGGCCTCGCCGGCCACCGTTTCCTCTTCCAGCAGGCGCCGGGTGATGTCCTGCAGGGCGGGGCGCAGGCGCTGCAGCAGGGCCAGGCAGTCGCGATCCAGCTCCTGCAGCAGGCGGTCGGCCTCGGCCAGCGCCTCGCGCGGGTCGCTGTCCAGGTGGGCGTCGCGCACCGCCTGCAGGCTGAGCAGCGAGCCGCTCGGCGCCATGCCCAGCGAGGCGACCATGGACAGCGCCAGCCGACTGGCCTCGTGCAGGTCCTGGCCGGCGCCGGACGACACCTCGGCGAAGTGCAGGCGCTCGGCGCCGCGGCCGGCCAGCAGCATCTGGATGCGCGCGCGCAGCTCGGACTCCAGGTGCAGGCGCTTGTCTTCCACCGGGGTCACCAGGGTCACGCCCAGGGCCTGGCCGCGCGGCAGGATGGTGACCTTCTCCACCCGCCCGCAGCCGAGCGCGGCGGCGACGATGGCGTGGCCGGCCTCGTGCACGGCGATGCGCGTGCGCTCGGCGTCCGACAGCGGGCTGACGCCGGTCGGCTGCTCGCCGATGCGGCAGGTTTCCAGGGCGTCGACGCAGTGGCGCATGGTCACCTCGGCGTGCCGTTCGCGGGCGGCGAGCAGGGCGGCGTGGTTGACGATGTAGGCGATGGCGGCCGGCGTCAGGCCGACGCTGTTGCGTGCCAGCTGGGCGTGGTCGAGGTCGTCGGCGGCCTTGACCTTGCCGGCGTAGAGGCGGAACAGCTGCTCGCGTTCGGCCAGGCCGGGCAGGCCCACGGCAATGTTGCGGTCGAAGCGGCCTTCGCGCAGCAGGGCCGGGTCCAGCGAGTTGGGGAAGTTGGTGGCAGCCAGCACCAGCACGCCGCTGTCGGCGGCGAAGCCGTCCATCTCGGTGAGGAACTGGTTGATGATGCGGTTGGCCTCGGCGTCGCTGGAACGGCTCTGCTCGCCGCGCCGGCCGATGCCGTCGATCTCGTCGATGAAGACGATGCACGGCGCGTGCTTGCGCGCGGTGCGGAACAGCGACTTGACCTTGTGGATGCCGACGCCGAAGTACATCGAGGAGAAGTCGCTGCCGGTGACCTGGATGAAGTGCGCGCCGCACTCGCCGGCCAGGGCCTTGGCCAGTTGGGTCTTGCCGGTGCCGGGCTCGCCGGTCAGCAGCACGCCCTTGGGCGGCCGCGCGCCGAGGGTGGCGAAGGCGGCCGGGTCGCGCAGGTAGGTGGTGACGTCCTGCAGGGCGAGCTTGGCCTCGCTGGCGCCGATCACGTCGGCGAAGCGCACGCCGGTGTTGTGCTTGAGCGCCTGCTGCGGGCGCAGCTTCCACACCACCAGACCGATGCCGAGCAGCAGGATCAGCAGCAGCGGCCACTGGCCCCTCAGCTCGCGGTACCAGGGCGCCTCGCCGTCGGTGTCGAACAGGCTGACCGGGAACAGCATGGCGCCGCTGCCGTAGTCGCGCAGGATCATCTCGCCGATGCGCCCGGACTGGTCGGCCAGCCAGTAGCGCTGGCCCTCGCGGGTGGTGACGTAGACCGCCTCGTCGCTCAGCGCGGCGCTGGCGATGCGGCCGTCGCGCATGTCGCGCACCAGGGCGGAGAGGTCGCGGCGCTGGGCGGTCCAGGGCGCGGTGGACTGGCGCAGCTCGGCCAGCATCGCGGCCGAGACGTCGCCGGCCGGCGGCGTGGCGGGGGGGCGCGACTGCCAGTAGGCGAGCGTCAGGGCGAGCAGGGCGATGCACAGGGCGGCGGCGCCGAAGAGGCGCCGGTGGCGAAGGAAGAACGACTTGGTCATGGCGATCCCGGAGTGGTGATACAGCGCCCGGCGAAGGGGCAATCCAGGCGGCAACGAGGCTCCGCTCGCGAGGGGCCGCTGCGCGGGGGCAGCGATTCGGCACGCGAGCGGATTATCGGCGTCGGCAGTGACGGTTTAAGCGATCAGGGACGAGCGGGCATACCGCCGGTCGATCTAGCGAAGCGGCAGGAGGCGGGCAGGCGCAGCGGCTAGCGCGGCAGCAGGGGGCCGGGTTCGGGCACCGGAGCCGGCAGCGGGGCCACTTCCTCCAGGTTCTCGCGGACTGCCTCGGGCAGTTCCTCGCCCGGGGTCTCGGGTTCCGGCGCGGGTGCCGGGGTGGCGGGATCGTCGGCCATGGCGGGTAATCCGGAAAGGGCTACCTGAGGTTGGTCCGCGCCGCCGCGCCAGGGTTCCTTCCATAAAAAGCCACGCGGGTTTCACCCGCCCTGCGTCTTGCGCCGCAGCCATTGTTCGCGGGTGATCTCCCAGAGTTCGGAGGGCAGGCGGCCGGAGACGTAGTCCTTGTCCACCACTTCCACCAGGCGCATGCCGCCGCGCTCTGAGATGCGCCGCGAGGCCAGGTTGGACGCCGCCTTGGGCGCGCGCAGCACGGGGCGTTGCAGCACCTCGAACCAGTAGCCGGTCACCGCCTCGCAGGCCTCCTGCATCAGGCCCTGGCGCTGCCAGCGCGGGTCGAGCCAGAAGCCGCGGTTGTTGTCCGTCTCGTCACTGAGCGTGATGACGCCGATCAGCGTCCCCGGCTCGCCCTGCGGGCGGATGCTCCAGTGCCACTCGCGGCCCTCGGCCATGGCCGGCAGGGACACGTCGCGCATGAAGCTCAGCGCGCCGTCCTCGGGATAGGGCCAGGGCACCCGGCTGGCCAGGTAGCGGACGATCTCCCACTGCGGAAACAGCGCCTGGATGGCCGGGGCGTCGGCCAGCTCCAGCGGCCGCAGGATCAGGCGGCGGGTGGTGAGGGTGGGAAGGCTGATGGGCATGGGTTTGTTCCGATGTAGGGTGCGCCGCGCGCACCGTAGGTCCATCCACGAAGCCGGTGCGCATGGCGCACCCTACCGCATGTTGCCGTACGGAAGTTGTGCACCGGTTGTAGTCATTTTGATTCGTTGCTGTCTGTATGACTCTTTATTGGCTTGTGTCTTTTTGACTATTTATCGGTATCTATTTGATTGGAAAGGAATAAATTCCTGGCATGAGTTCTGATACGGAAAAGGCAAAGGGGCTTTCCGGCCCTCGCTCAAGGGAGACACCGCCATGATCGAGTTCTTCAGCTGCCCGCACAACGTGCTGCGCACTTCCACCCGGATGCTGCTCGCCGGGCTGGCGATCCTGCTGGCCGGCGTGGTCGGCGCCTACGGGATGGAAGGACAGTTGAGCATTCCCGCCTTGGTGACCGCCCACGCCGGGGTGATAATCGGTCCCACCCTGTTGAAGATCGGCTACGTGATGCGCCTGCTGGCCCACCACTACCTGCGCAAAGGCTGGGAGGCGAACTGTGCAAGTGCTTGACCGTCGCGCCGCGCTGTCCATACCGCCCCTGTGGCGCCTGGGGTTCCGCCCCTTCTTCCTCGGCGGCGCGCTGTTCGCCCTGCTCGCGGTGGCCCTGTGGGGCGCCGCGCTGGCGGGCCATCCCGCGCTGCAGCCGCTGGGCGGCCTGCTGGCCTGGCACCGCCACGAGATGCTGTTCGGCTTCGGCCTGGCGATCATCGCCGGCTTCCTGCTCACCGCCGTGCAGACCTGGACCGGTCTGCCCAGCCTCTCCGGGCGGCCGCTGATGGCGCTGTTCGGCGCCTGGGCGGTGGGCCGCCTGGCCTGGTTCCTGCCGTTGCCGGTGGTGGCGCTGGCGCTGCTCCAGCTGGTCTTCGCCGTGGCCCTGGTGCTGGCCTTCGGCCGGATGATCCTCAAGGCGCGGCAGAAGCACAACGCGCCGATCGTCGTGGTGCTGGCCCTGCTCGGCGCCTGCCAGGCGCTGACCCTGTACGGCCTGGCGGCGGGCGACGACGGCCTGCAGCGGCGCGGCGTGCTGGCCGCGCTGTGGCTGGTGGCGGCGCTGATGGGCATCATCGGCGGCCGGGTGATTCCCTTCTTCACCCAGCGTGGGCTGGGCCTGGACAGCCAGGCGCCGGCCAAGCCCTGGCTGATGTGGAGCCTGCTCGCCGGCTCGCTGGGCATCGCCACGCTGTTCGCCCTCGACCCCGGCCAGCAGCCGCGCCTGCTGGCCGCGCCGCTGTTCCTGCTGGTGGCCGGCCTGCATGTGGCGCGCCTGTGGCTGTGGTACCACCCGGGCATCTGGCGGGTGCCGCTGCTCTGGTCGCTGCACCTGGCCTATGCCTGGATGGCCGTGGCGGCGCTGGGCATGGCCCTGTGGCACCTGGGCCTGCTGCGCCAGCCGAGCCTGGCCAACCACGCGCTGGCGGTCGGCGCCATGGGCGGGTTGATCCTGGCCATGCTGGCCCGGGTCAGCCTCGGCCACACCGGGCGGCCACTGACGCCGCCCCGGGCCATGGCCTGGGCCTTCGCGCTGTTGCACGGCGCGGCCCTGTCGCGGGTGCTGTTGGCCGGCTTCAGCAGCTACGGCCTGTGGCTGGCCGCAGCCGGCTGGTGCCTGGCCTTCGCCCTGTTCCTGCGCTACTACGCGGTGATGTTCTGGACCGCCCGGGTGGACGGCCACCCCGGCTGAGGGCGGCAAGGGCTTGCCCGGGGCGGCAAGCCCTTTCCCGTCGCGATTCCCATCGAAAGGGTCGCCGGCCCCTAGCCACGGGCCTTGCGGACGCCTGGCCCGCATCCTGCACACGAACGGGGGCAAGCCACCCGCAGGGAGCCGCCATGACCACCATCAACAACACTTCGCCCCTGGCCACCTACCTGGCCAGCGCGAACAAGAACGCCGCCGCCACCTCCGCCGCCAGCCAGGAAAAACCGGCCGAGACCGCCCGCGACCCCATCGCCGAGCTGCGCAGCCTCGCCCGGCAGATGGTCGCCCGCAGCGAAGGCGGCCTGCTGCGGGCGCTGTCCAGCGGCGCCACCAACAGCCAGCCGCTGGCCAGCGACCGGGTCTCGCTCGGCTCCGGCCTGAGCGGCGGCAGCGGCAAGATCGAACTGCCCGACGTCTCCGCCCTGGACCGGGAGGACGCCGCCAAGCTGCTGGTGCAGGTGGAGAAGCTGATCGACGCCGGCCTGGGCGACAGCAAGGCCTTCGCCGGCAGCAACGGCGACAAGACCACCGATTCGCTGGCCACCTACCGCGACTGGTTGCAGGAAAAGGGCGGCATCAGCATCTACGTCTGACCGCCTGCAGGGTGTAGCTGAGGGGCAGGCGCCAGCGTTCGCGCAGCAGTCGCCACTCACTGTCCTCGCCGAGGGCGCGCCGATCTTGATCCGGCCGGATGGTTTTGAGTGGGTCAGCGGCAAGTTCTGCATCGCCAAGCAGCGTGACGGTGAAACCACCTTCAAGCAGTACATCTACGATGGCAGGCGCGAGTACCTAGTCCCGCTGAACAAAGACTTCCGCCAGGTCGAAATGGAGACGAGTGGGATGTCATCGGACGGATCGTCGACGTGAAAGCGCCTAGGGGTGTGCCGTGAGCGCCTACCGCAATCAGGCCGGGAAGCCAAACCGCTAGATCTGGCCTCCCGACAAGCTCATCACAACCCGTTACGGGTTTCTCTGATGATCTCCTGAAGCCCGGCTTCAGTGATCTGCTTCCATGCGCCCTCAGTCACCATCTGCCGGGATTCGGTTTTGAGGGTTGTCACTTCAGTTGCCACACCGCCATCAGTCTCGATCAGCAGCTTCGACTTGTTGTTCACCAAGATTGACAACGCGGTTGGACGCATCCACGACCAGAACTCTACAACACGCACTTTCACCTTAGAGGTACCAGGGGTTGCCGCGTCCGTCACTACCTCATAACCGGCTTGCGTGTAGGCTTCGGCTACAGCATCCCTGATCAGCTCGGATACCTTCCGCCCGGATGGAAGCAACACATCTCCCAAGCCCATCCCGTAGCCATTGCGCTTACGAGCGACTGCACGCTGCGTAATTGACGAGTCATTGATCTCGCCATTCTTCAGCGACGGGATATCCGCCTCTTTGGGCTTGAGCTCAAATTTCCGTTCATCCACCGCAGTGATCGAAACGCGCTTCCCGTTGCTGCTGACCACTTGGCCAGCTTGCGCCACGGGCACTCCGATATCGATCTCAGAGCGGCTAGTCGCGCAGCCTACGGTAACCGCGAGTGCACACATCAGTGCGGCAGCCCTCAACGTTCTTACTACAGCCATGTATCCATCCATGCGTAATTGGCTTCGCCGTCGCGGCGCAGCCGGCGGGGGCGATTATGTAGAAAGCCAGCCGTTGGCGCGAATGTGCGTCGAGGAAAGCGCGTAGTAGAGAGGTCACCTTAAAGATCGTGGCCTCAATGAGGCAGGTCGAAGCGCACCACGGCGGACAGGTGCGCCGGGTCGGCGACGAAGGTTTCCACCTGGTAGTCCGGCGAGGCGGCGTGCAGGCCGGCGCGCTCGTCCCAGTTGCTGCGGTTGAGGTCGAGCGAGTCGGTCATGGCGGCGATCCCTGCGGCAAATGAGGCGCCGACGGTAGCCCCGGGGCATCGGCGCGGCAAGCCCGCCTTTCATGTCGGCGGCCTAATCGCGCATGATGGGCGGCATCTGGACGATGGAGATTCCCATGCGCGTCATGTCACCCGTTCTGCGCCTCGCCACCCTGTCGCTCGGACTGCTCGCCGCCTCGGCGGCACATGCGGTCGACGAGGCCAGGCTGATCGAGGCGATCAACAGCTACCGCAGCCAGGCGCAGCGCTGCGCGGACCAGGCCTCGCCCGAGCTGCCGCCGCTGACGGCGGACATCCGCCTGGTGCTGCCGGCCACCGGCAGCGCGGACCTGCAGGACTCCCTGGCACGCGCCGGCTACCCGATGGTCAACGTGCAGGCGATCACGCTGTCCGGCCCGCGCGACGCGGCCTCGGCCATGCAGGCCCTGCGCGAGAGCTTCTGCCGGGTGGTGCTCGACCCGCAGTACGTGGACGTGGGCGTCAGCCGCCAGGACCGCGACTGGCGCATCGTCCTGGCGCGGCCGCTGCTCGGCGGCCGCCTGGGCGACTGGCAGGCCGAGGGCCACAAGCTGCTGGAACAGGTCAACCTGGCCCGCAGCCAGGCGCGCAACTGCGGCGACCAGCCCGTGCCGGCCGCCGCGCCGCTGGCCTGGAACGCCACCCTGGCGGGCACCGCCGAATCCCACAGCCGGGCCATGGCCAACGGCAACTTCTTCGACCACCGTGACCGCGAGGGCCGCACTCCGGGCGACCGGGCGGAGCTGGCCGGCTACAGCGGCCAGCGCATCGGCGAGAACATCGCCGCCGGCCTGGACGCCTCGGCCAAGGTGGTGGAGGGCTGGCTGGCCAGCCCCGGCCACTGCGCCAACCTGATGAGCACCGAGTTCAGCGAGATGGGCGCCGCCTACGCGGTGGACCCGAAGAGCGACGCGGGCATCTACTGGACGGCGCTGTTCGGCTCGCCCTGAAACCCTGGGCTCTGTACGAAAAGTGCCTGCGCTCGGTGATGCTTCGTTAAAAACGGGTTCGTAAACTCCGCTTCCTCACCCGTTTTTGCCTCGCCTGACCTTCGCTCGACGACTTTTCGTACAGACCCTAGAGCGCCTGCAGCACCTCGCCCAGGTGCCGCTCGTAGCGCGCCACGTCGCGCTCGATGTTTGGCATCTTCATCACGTCGGTGCAGAGGAAGGTCGGCAGGGCGCTCATGCCGAGGAATTGGTTGGCCTTGTGGAAGGGGAAGTACACCGCGTCCACGCCCTTGGCCTCGAAGAAGTCGGTGGGGTCGTCGAAGGCCTGCTGCGGGGCGTTCCAGGTCAGCGACAGCATGTAGCGCTTGCCGTGGATCAGGCCGCCGCTGCCGTACTTCTGCGAGGCGTCGGAGCGGGTGCGGCCGTCGTTGGCGTAGAGGCTGCCGTGGCCGGCGGTGAACACCTCGTCGAGGTACTGCTTGACGATCCACGGCGCGCCCATCCACCAGCCGGGCATCTGGTAGATCACCAGGTCGGCCCAGAGGATTTTCTGCACCTCTTCCGCCACGTCGTAGCCGGCGTCGATCTCGGTGGTCTTCACGTCGTGGCCGGCGCGGTCGAGGAAGGCCAGGGCGGTCTGGTGCAGGGTGGCGTTGTAGCGGCCGTCGGAATGGGCGAAGCGCTTGCCGCCGTTGAGGAGCAGGATCTTTTTCATGGAAGCCTCCGGGCATCGGGAATGGGCCGCAGAGTAGGCATTCGCGCCCGCCGGAAACAGCCGCCGGCGGGCAAATGATCATTGCCGAAAAGTCATGAATTATGAGCTTTCTATTGCGATAGGGTGTGGCCTTTTCCCGCAACGGAGTTCATCCATGTACGGCTTCATCCTCCATGCCCACACCCGGCCCGAGCGGGCCGAGGCCTTCGAGCGGCTGTTCCGCGCCCATGTCGAGACCAGCCGGGCCGAGTCGGGCTGCCTGCAGTACCACATGCTGCGCGACGCCGAGGACCCGACCCTGTTCATCTTCTTCGAGGTCTGGGCCTCGAAGGCGCATCTGGTGGTGCACAGCGACCAGCCGCACATGCGCGACTTCCACGCCCGGCGCATGGAGTATCTGCGCCGCGACTTCGAGATTCGCGAGATCGAGATGCTCAGTGCCTGACGCCCGCGCCACTCACACCGCGCGCAGCCGCGGCCGTTCCACGGCGGGCGCCGCCAGGCCCTTGTCGTGCTCGGCGAGCACCCGGCCGACGATGCGCATCACCTCGACGTTGGCCGCCTCCATGGTGGCGAGGCGTTCCAGGGTCACCTCCAGGCGGCGCTCGGCGAAGGCCGCGATGGCCTCGGCGCCGCACTGGTGGACCTGCTGGTGCGGGCGCTCGATCAGGCGGAACTCGCGGCTGCCGCGCAGCGCCTCGTGGCCGTCGCCGTAGTACCAGCGGCCGAACGGGCATTGCTCCTCACTCGGCAGCCCGGCGTCGCCGCCGTGGAGGATGGCCTCGTACACCGAGGCCTTGAGCGACAGCTCGGCCAGGTTGGCCAGTTCGATGCCGGCGCGGAAGAACGACTGGCCGATCTCCCGGTGCATGCGCTGGGCCTGGCCGTGGACGTCGAGCATGGCGGCGCTGGCCTCGGTGGTCATGGTGTGGAAGCGGTTGGCGCTGCCGGCGTGGTCGCGGATTTCCTGCTGGGCGGCGTGGATGACGTTCTGGATGTCGGCCGTCTCGCGGACGATGTCCTGGGTGGCGCTGGCGGTCTTCTCCGCCAGGTCGCGGATCTCGCCGGCGACCACCGCGAAGCCGCGTCCTGATTCGCCGGCGCGCGCCGCCTCGATGGCCGCGTTGAGCGCCAGCAGGTTGGTCTGGCTGGCGATGCTGCCGATCAGGCCGACGATGCGGTCGATCTCGCCGGCTCGCGCCACCAGCTCCGAGATACGCTGCTCGAGGCTGGCCAGGCCGTTCTCCATGCGCTGCGACTCCTCCTGCAGGTGGCCGAATTTGAGCTTGTTCTGGATCGCCGCGCCGGCGACGTCCTGGGCGCGCCGGTGGTTCTCGTCGAGGCGGGCGTTGAGGTAGCCGAACGACTCGCCGACATGGTGGATGGAGTGGCCGAACTTCAGCAGGTTCTCGGCCAGGCCCTGGTAGAAGGCCAGGTCCGTCTGCAGGCGGGTGTCCTGGCGGCACTGGCGCAGTTCCTCGCGCAGGGCGTCGGCTTCCCGCTCGCGGGCGGCGAGGCGTTCGCGCAGGGCGTCGTGTTCGGCTTCGAGGGTGCGATGGCGGCTGGCGCTGACGAAGAGCATGGAGGTCACCGATAGGTTTCTGGAAAGTTGTCCATTTGGATCACTTTTCATGCCAGCGAGGTTTGCCTTTTCAATCAGCGGCTTGCAGCGATGCTGTCGTTTCGACCGGGTGTCTTCGTGACCGCATCGCGGTCCGAATGACTCCCGCGTAACGATTGGCAAAGGTCTTTCGTCGGCGCCTCGGGCGGCTGCAACAAAAGAGCAACGAGGGCGGAGTAGGGTGCCTGCTCGTTCATCGGCAAGAGCTGTTTTCCATGCGTGTGACACGATCGATCCGCAAGACCCTCGACCTGGTGGCCAGCCACAACGAGGACGCCGCGCTGGCCGTGATGCGGGCCGCCGAGCGCACCGGCGACCAGTTGCTGCGCCAGCAGTTGCTCAACGTGGTGCACCTGCTCAATCAGGACGCCCAGGACCTGCGCGCCGCCCGCGCGCAGATGAGCGACGGCGAGCTGTGTCGCGCCTGATTTTTTATTTTGGATATATAAAAATAAGAAAACATTATTTTATGGAATAAAAGAAAATCCGTACCGTCTCGCTACCCGCCTACCCACGGGTCATAACCCCTTCTGCCGCGGGCTGACGATCCAGCCGCGGCGCATCGAGCGAGACGAACGGACATGAACGAGACTCTGCTGTTGACCGCCCTGGCGGCCGCCCTTTCCGCCACCCTGGCCCATGCCGGCGAGAAGCTGAGCGTGGCCGCCACCCCGGTGCCCCACGCGGAAATCCTCGAACTGGTGAAGCCGCAGCTGGCCCGGGAGGGCGTCGATCTGGACGTCAAGGTGTTCACCGACTACGTGCAGCCCAACCTGCAGGTGAGCCAGAAGCAGCTGGACGCCAACTACTTCCAGACCAAGCCCTACCTGGACACCTTCAACAAGGACCGCGGCACCGATCTGGTGATCGTCAAGGGCGTGCACGTCGAGCCCTTCGGCGGCTACTCGCTGAAGTACAAGTCGCTCAAGGACCTGCCGGACGGCGCGACCATCGCCCTGCCCAACGAGGGCAGCAACAGCGGCCGCGCCCTGCTCCTGCTGCAGAAGGCCGGCCTGATAGTGCTCAAGGACCCGAACAACGCCCTGGCCACGCCCAAGGACATCGCCGAGAACCCGCACGGGTTCAAGTTCCGGGAACTGGAGGCGGCCATCCTGCCGCGGGTGCTGGACCAGGTCGACCTGGCGCTGATCAACACCAACTACGCCCTGGAAGCCAAGCTGAACCCCGGCAAGGACGCGCTGGTGATCGAGGGCAGCGACTCGCCCTACGTCAACTACCTAGTGTCGCGCCCCGACAACCAGGACAGCGACGCCATCCGCAAGCTCTCCGCGGCGCTGACCAGCCCGGAAGTGAAGGCCTTCATCGAGAAACGCTACTCGGGCGCCGTGGTGCCCGCGTTCTGATCGGCTGAAAGCCGCGCCCGCACAGGCCGTGCGCACCGGCGCCCGGTAGCGGCTTGCCGGTGCGCACGGCGCACGGCGCACTCCACGACGAGTCACGACGGAGAAGGCCTGGCCGCCTTCGCCTCTTTTACGCCGACCCGCGCCTGCCGGTCGGCGTCGTTTTTTCCGGCACCGGCGTGTGCCGCTGGCGCGCCGCCTGGCGGGCGGCCAGGTCCATCAGCCGCTGGAATTTCGGGCACGCCAGGTGATCGCTGGCGGGGCAGGACGCCGCGTGGCGCAGGCCGTCGCGGATGGCGGACAGCCGGCGGATGGTCTGGTCCAGCTCGTCGGCCTTGCGCGCCAGTTGCCCACGGTCGATGTTCGCGCCGCCCTCGGTCGCCAGCATCGCGGCGATGTCGTCCAGCGAGAAGCCGGCGCTGCGGCCCAGCGCGATCAGCGCCAGGCGCTGGATCACCGATTCGCCGAACACCCGTCTCAGGCCGTTGCGGCCGATGGAGCGGATCAGCCCTTTTTCCTCGTAGTAGCGCAGGGTCGAGGCGGGCAGGCCGGACCAGCGCGCCACCTTGCCGATATCCATCTCTTTCATCGCTTGACCTCAAGTCGACTTGAGCGGGCAGCCTTGTCTCAACGGGCTTTCCCACAGGTTAGAAGGAGGTGGCTATGACAGTCGAGATGATCATGCTGGGCATCGGCGCGACGCTGGTGCTGGATGCCTGGACCCTGGCGCGGCGGCGGCTGTTCGGCGTGGTGGCGCTGGACTACGCGCTGGTCGGCCGCTGGCTCGGGCACATGGGCCATGGCCGTTTCCGCCACGCGGCCATCGGCAAGGCGCCGCCGGTGCGCGGCGAGCGGGCGCTGGGCTGGGCCTTCCACTACCTGACCGGGCTGGCCTTCGCCGGGCTGTTCTTGGCGTGGGTGGGCGGCGACTGGCTGCAGCGGCCGACGCCCGCGCCGGCGTTGGCGTTCGGCGCGCTCACCGTGGCTGCGCCGCTGTTGCTGATGCAGCCGGCGTTCGGCATGGGCCTGGCCGCGTCGCGCACGCCGAAGCCCTGGCAGGTGCGCTCGCGGGCGCTGCTCACCCACCTGGTGTTCGGCGCGGGCCTGTACCTGAGCGGCCTGGCCCTGGCTCAGTGGCTGTAGCCGGCCGGCTTGTTGCGGATGGTCTTCAGCAGGTCTTCCGGGCTGATGCTGGCGACCATCTTGCTGTGGGCTGCGCTGCCCGGCTGCGGCAGGTCGAGGATGTGGCCCTTCATCTTGCCGACCACGTGCATCTCGCACGGCTTGCAGTCGAACTTCAGGGTCAGCACCTCGTCGCCGTGGATCAGCTGCATCGGCTGCACCTTGGTGCGCACGCCGGTGACGCCCTTGGCCTGCTTGGGACACAGGTTGAAGGAGAAGCGCAGGCAGTGCTTGGTGATCATCACCGGCACCTCGCCTTCTTCCTCGTGGGCCTCGTAGGCCGCGTCGATCAGCTGCACGCCGTGGCGGTGGTAGAAGTCCCGGGCCTTCTGGTTGTAGACGTTGTAGAGGAACGACAGGTGCGACTCCGGGTACACCGGCGGCGGGCTGGTCTCGGCCTTGCGGCTGCCGCGCGGGTGGGCGGCCACGCGCGCCTCGGTGAGCTTCTCGATGGCCTCGCGGCGCAGGGCCTTGAGCTGCGAGTTGGGCACGAAGAGCGCCTGCGGGGCGTCCAGCGCCACGTCCAGTGCGTGGTATTCGGTGGTGCCGAGCTGGGTCAGCAGGTCGCGCAGGCCGTCGAGCGCCTGCTCCGGCTTGTTGGCCACGCCGAACGGGCCGGGCAGCTCCGCCTGGGCGCTGATGCCTTCCTCGCTGGTGGCGGTGAGATGCAGGCGTTCTTCACGCAGTTCGGCCTTCCAGCTCACGCCGATACGGCGCTCGGCGGAGGTCTTCTGCAGCGCCTGCTGCCAGTTGTGGTCGAGGTTGCGGGATAGCGGGTGGTTGGGCCGCAGGCGGAACAGGCCCTCGGGCATCTCGTTGGGCTCGACCCGGTAGCGGTAGCGCTTCTCGCCGTCTTCCTCGAATTCGCTCTTCAGCTCGGCGATGTTGGCGCGGAAGCCCACCACCTCGCGCTTGACCAGCACGTTGAGGCCGTCGCCATTGGACAGCGGCTCGTGGGTGACGGCGATCAGGTCGCGCTTGTTGACCTTCTCCACGTTACCGACGGCCAGGCCGGTGAAGGTCGGCGAGTCGAAGGCGCCGATGTCGACCTTGCGCTCGGTGACGAAGTAGTCGGTGCTGCCGCGGTGGAAGGTCTTGTCCGGATCGGGCAGGAAGAAGTGCGCGGTGCGGCCGCTGGAGGCGCGGGCCAGGTCCGGGCGGTCCTCGAGGATGGCGTCGAGTTCCTTGCGGTAGTGGGCAGTGATGTTCTTCACGTAGCCCATGTCCTTGTAGCGGCCCTCGATCTTGAACGAGCGCACACCGGCCTCGACCAGGGCGCGCAGGTTGGCGCTCTGGTTGTTGTCCTTCATCGACAGCAAATGCTTCTCGAAGGCCACCACGCGGCCCTGGTCGTCCTTGAGGGTGTAGGGCAGGCGGCAGGCCTGGGAGCAGTCGCCGCGGTTGGCGCTGCGCCCGGTCTGGGCGTGGGAAATGTTGCACTGGCCGGAGAAGGCCACGCACAGCGCGCCGTGGATGAAGAACTCGATGGAGGCCTCGGTGGCATCGGCGATGGCGCGGATTTCCTGCAGGTTCAGCTCGCGCGCCAGCACCAGCTGGGAGAAGCCGGCCTGGTCGAGGAACCTGGCCCGGTCCAGGGTGCGGATGTCGGTCTGGGTGCTGGCGTGCAGCTCGATCGGCGGGATGTCCAGCTCCATCACGCCCATGTCCTGCACGATCAGCGCATCGACGCCGGCGTCGTAGAGCTGGTGGATCAGCGTGCGCACCTGCTCCAGCTCGTCGTCGTGGAAGATGGTGTTGAGGGTGGTGAACACCCGCGCGTGGTAGCGGCGGGCGAACGTCACCAGCTCGGCGATATCGCTCACCTCGTTGCAGGCGTTGTGCCGCGCGCCGAAGCTCGGCCCGCCGATGTACACGGCGTCGGCCCCATGCAGGATGGCCTCGCGGGCGATGCCCACGTCGCGGGCAGGGCTGAGCAGTTCCAGATGGTTCTTGGGCAGGGACATGGTGTTTCTTCTTTATAGGCGTGGCACGGCAAGGCGCGCATTGTAGCGGGCGAGGGGGAGGGTGGCACCCCGAGGTGCCTAGCGGTCGGCGGTGACGCGGCATGGGTGGCAGGCGGTGGCTGCCACGCCGGGCTCAGCGGGCCGTCGCTTCGCGCCGTGCCTGGGGCAGGCAGAGGAGGTAGAGCAGCACGGCGAGGCTGTCGAAGATGATCGGCGTGAGGGTCTTGGGCAGGAATTCGCCACCGAGCAGCACCAGCAGGGCGACGAACAGCAGCTTGCTCACGCCAGCGACCACCAGCACCAGCGGCCGTACCGCGGTATTGAAGGCGCCGTAGATCAGCATGGCGCCCACCAGAGTGATCAGCGCGCCCCAGCTGCGGGTGATGATCTCGCCCAGCGCGCCGTCGGCCAGGGGGGCGCCGAACATCGACTGCAGCGCCGCCTGCGGGGCGATCACGTTGTAGAACATGGTGCAGGTGAGGGCGCCGGTGACGAGCATGATGAGCTTGGTGTGGCGGGCGATCAGGCGCATGGGGCTTCCTTGTCGGTGGGGCAGGCCTGGAGTGTCGGCGAAGTCCGAAGCTCCAGGCAACCGCAGGGTGCCTGCGCCGGCGGTTTACTGCTTCGGCGCGGCGCTGCTGTGCTCCGCGGCGGACCAGATGCGGTAGCGTACTTCCACGTCGGCGGGGGCGTAGATCACCAGCGGCAGCTTGCTGTTGTAGCGCACCAGCAGGGGCTCGCCGCCGACCGGGACGAAGGCCTGCCGGCGGCTGTTGTCCGGGCAGGCCATCAGGGTGCTGCGGGCTGGGCCGACCTGGCCCAGTTCGTAGTAGTTGTAGCCCCAGCCTTCGACGGTCTTCTCCTGCCACTGGCCGCCCAGGCTGTGGTGGTTGCAGTCCACTTCAAGGGTCTTGCCGGCGATCAGTTCCACCCGGCGGTCGGCCTCGTCGGCCTGGGCCGGCAGGTCGATCACATGGCGGGTCAGGCCCTCGGGCGCAACCGGGTAGGGCTTGAGCGCCTCGGGCGTGGCGGCGCAGGCGGCCAGGGGCAGAGCACAGGCGAGGGTGACGAGGGGGAGTGTGCGAGAGGTCATGAAGAATCCTTGCTGAGTGGGCCTTGTGGGCCGTCCGTTGGGGATGGGCGCCGGATCGGCGGGCTAGCACAGACTCGCGGAGGGCAGGCGAGTTCCCCGGGCCGGGGTGGCGAAACGCCGCAGGCGCGGTGCAAGTCTAGTGGATGCCGCGTGTTGTCGTGACCGAGGGGGACTAGTGCAGGCGCCGCGCGGCGAAGCGCTCGCCGACCAGCGCCTCGGCCTGCCGGGCGAGCTGGTCGAGCAGACGGTCGCGCTGCTTCTCCGCGTCGCTCATGGCCCGCTGGCCGTACTGCTTGAGCAGGTAGGTGTGGATCTGCCGGACCTCCTTGGACTGGAAGATCGGCGCCAGGTCCTGCACCGCCACCCAGCCGTCCGAGGCGCGGTCGCGGGTGTTCATCAGCACCTGCGACCCGCGCGCGGCCAGCACCCGGAAGCCCAGGGCCTCGAAGGTCGGCACCCGGCCCGCCACGCAGGCCAGCGCGGCATGCGGGTGGAGCAGCAGCATCCGCTGCAGCAGGGCGCGGGCGATGCCGCGGCGGCGGTGGCTGGCGAGCACGGCCAGGTAGGCCAGGGTGCAGGCGTCCGCATCGTCCGCGCTGGGCAGGTAGAGGGCGAAGCCGAGCACCCGGGACGGGTCCTCGTCGTCGAGGGCGAGGATCAGCCGGGCGCCGCTGCCTTCCTCGCCGCCCATGGCTTGCAGGTACAGGTGCACCTCGAAGCCGATGACGTACTGGTACAGCGGGTAGAGCGGGTTGCTGGGCGTCAGCGGCGCGGGGCTGAGGTCGCTGAAGTAGTCGACCACCATCTGCAGCACCTGGCTGTTCAGGGCCTCGGGCGGCGGGGTGGTCAGGTGGGCAAGGGTGAACATCGGGGGGATGGCTCCGGGGCAGGCCTGCTGGGCGTCGAAATGAGCGGCATTGTATCGCCCAGGCGCCGCGGCGTTTTCATCACGCAGCCGCTGCTAATGGCTGCCGCCACCGACCTGTCGCTTGGCGATGTCCCTCATCTTGGCCGAGAGAACCTCCGCCTCCACGGCCTGTACGGTGCTCTTGGCGGGTGGACATTCGAAGAAGGCGCTCTCGGCGAGCGTGTGGAGGCGCTCGCCGCTGTTCAGGGTGAACTGCACGAAGGCTAGATGCTCCGACCAGGAGCGATAGCGCCGCACCATGAAGAGGCTGTACCTGGACCTGGTCGAGCTGATCGTCGACAGCGCCACCCGGCGGTCGCCCTCCGCGCCGCACAGCACCAGTTCGTCGCCATGGATGAACGCCGGCTGGCTCCTGGCGACCCTCAGCCACTCCACGCTGAAGCGGCCGACCATGGCCAGCACGACAAGAGGGAGGGGAGAGAGTGGCGCGACTTCGCCCCTGGCCATGCCCGCCAGCGTCATGCCGCCGATGAGCAACAGAAAGAGCAGGGTGATGACCCGGTAGAAGTGGACGTTGCCGAACTCCGGCAGGGGCAGTAGGCGAGCTTCCATGTGGGGTGGGCTTTCTTCGGATGGATGGGTGCGGGGCGCCGTCAGCTGCGGCTCTCTAAACGCCGGGCGAGAAAGCCCATCAGCATGCCTCCGGCGATACCGATGGTGCCACAGGTCAGGCCCATGGGGCGGTCGCTTACGAAGCCGACGTTCTTCACAGGGGCCGGCAGGCCGAACAGGCCGCTGAACAACAGCATCGCGACTGACAGGGCGACGAGGTGGATACCCCCGGCCTGCCAGGAGTTGCTGGGTATTCCCTGGCTCCTGCAATACAGGTGGCCCAGGCCGAATGGCAGCAGGAACTGGGTGGCGAGGAAGAGGATCAGGTGGCTGCTGTCGCTCATCGTGGGCGGCTGCTTCGAAGTGGCTTGGGGCCAGGGTAGGGCATGCGCTTGTCAGGCAGGGTGACTTGTCGCGCAAAACGATGGCTATGTCCCCCTTACGTGTTGGTGGCGCAATCCTGCTCTTGTGGGAGCGGCTGGGCGGCATTCCGATTGGCCGCGAAGTTCGCGGATAAATCCGCTCCCACAAGGTGTGCAACAACTAATGGGGACATAGCCAAAACGATGGCTTGGCCCCGCTGCCGTGCTTCATGTCGGAGCAGCCGATAAGGCTGCTCGTTTGACTGTGCTGTGCGGGTTGCCGACGATTCAGGCTGGCTCGGGAAGGCGCTCCGCCTGCAGCGCCCGCTGCAGCTCCGCCACCAGCGCATCGACCCTGTCCAGGCCCCGCGCCACCGACGCGGCCAGCAGCTCGCCGCCCACCTCCTGGCCTTCGATGGCGACCTGATGCACCCGGGTGATGCCGATGAAGCCGAGGGCGGTAATCAGGTTCGGCTCCAGATGGTTCATGTGGGCCATCTCGCCGCCGATGTCGAAGCCGATGCCGCCCCGGGCGGTGAGGATCACCGCATGCCGCGGTCGGTCGGCCAGCTTCGGCACATAAGGATCGAGCCGGTTGCTCTCGTCCACGTCCACCGTCCGACCGGGGCGCACCACCTGGTCGACCCAGGCCTTGAGCGCGGCCGGCATGCCGAAGTTGTACAGCGGCGTGCCGATCACCAGCACGTCCGCCGCGATCAGCTCGTCGACGAGTTGGTCGCTCTCCGCCAGGGTCTGCCGCATCCACGGCTCGCGCTGCGGTTCCGGCGTGAAGGATGAGGCGATCCAGTCGTGGTCGATGATCGACGGCGGGTTCTGGCCGATGTCGCGGTAGGTGACGGTGTCCTGCGCGCGGCGGGCCAGCCACTGGCCGACGAAGCGCTGGCTGAGGTTGCGGCTGTGCGAGCCGTGCAGGTCCTTGCCGGCAAGGCCGGGGCGGGCGCTGGCGTCGAGGTGCAGAATGTGCGGCATGGGAAGTCTCCTGCTTGAAGTTGAACTCATCTGTGAATCGCAGCAGACTCAGGCTAGGTCCGGCCCTGTTGGGCGACAAACGATCATTATTTTTGGGTACGACTGAGGAGGATTCAGCCATGACGCGACGCTGGTTACCTTCGCTCTCGGCCCTGCGGGCCTTCGAGGCGGCTGCTCGCCACGAGAGCGCCAAACGGGCCGCGGAAGAACTCTCGGTGACCGCCACGGCGGTCAGTCATCAGATTCGCGCGCTGGAGGAATCGCTCGGCGTCGCACTGTTCCTGCGCAAGCCGCGCCAGCTCGAACTGACCGCCCAGGGCCGCGAGCTGCAGCAGGTGCTGGAGAGCGCGTTCGACAGCATCGGCGCGACGGTCGAGCGGCTCAGCGCGGTGCCCTGCCGCCAGGCCATCACCCTCAGCACCACACCCGCCGTGGCGGTGCGCTGGCTGTTGTCCTGGGTGTGCCTGCTGCGCGACTCGCACCCGCAGATCGACCTGCGTATCCACGCCTCGCACGAGCCGGTCGCGCTCGATGGCGTCACCGCGGACATCGCCATCCGCTACGGCGACGGCCGCTGGCCGGGGCTGGTGGCGGAGAAGCTGTTCGGCAACACCTTCATCCCGGCCTGCAGCCCGCTGCTCGGCCTGCGCGACGCGGCCGAGCTGCCCAACCACCCGCTGATCCACTTCCGCAACCAGGCCGCCATTTCCTCGCCCCTGGACTGGGCGCTGTGGCAGAAACAGGCCCGGGTGCCGGGGCTGGATGTCAGCGCCGGGCTAGTGTTCTCCGACGAGACCCACGCCGTCTCGGCGGCCATCGGCGCGCAAGGCGTGGCGCTGATGAGCCGGCAACTGATCGAGGATGAGCTGAGGGAAGGGCGGCTGGTGCAGCCATTCGGGCCGGAAGTGGAGGGCAAGCCGTTCTTTCTGGTGTATCCGGAGAGTCGCAGAGGTGATCCGACCATTCAGGCGGTGCGGGATTGGGTGATGGCGGTGCCGGGTGGGCTTTGCACGCTGTAGGCCAGGCTGGCCGCGCCGGACGGCTGCTCTTCCTTGCCGTCCCCTCCAATCGCCCCGCGAAGCGGGAGGGCGAGCAAAAGAAATACGAAACGATTAAGGCCAAACGGGCTCCATTCTCCGTAACCCATCGGAAATGAGGTGTCACATGAGTAGCACGACAGACAAGATCAAAGGCAACGTCAACGAAGCTATCGGTAAAGTCAAAGAGGGTGTCGGCAAGGCTACCGATAATCCTCGTCTTGAGGGCGAAGGAGACGCTCAGCAGGTGAAGGGCAAAGCCCAGCAGCTCAAGGGCGACGTGAAGGACGCGATCAAGAAGGGCGTCGACAAGGCCTGATGGCAAGTTGCTGGTAGGCGGGCGTTGGAGCGTTCTATTCCCCCGCAAGGATGTGAACGATCAGGCGTTTGTGGGCTTGTTCGATGCAGAACGGCTGTTGTGTCCCGGATGGGGCTGGTCAGGCTAGCTGGCGGCGCATCCGGGGCCGATTCTGTTTTCGTGCGGCTGCTTGTTTTCTTGTCGGGTGATGCAGTGGTTCCGCCCTGCTGGGCGGGTCACTTTTTCCAGCCGCGTCTGCCCGGTCGGGAAAAAAGTAACCCAAAACGCTTGCCCCGCCATCCGGCCCTACGCTTCGCTCCGGGTGACTCGCTGCGCTCGCCCTTCGGGCCAGCCTGCGGCTGTTACTTCGCTGCGCTAGGTTTCGTTCGCTCCATCGTTGCTTCGAGGGCCGGCTTGCAAGGGCCATCCATGGCCCTCAAGCCTCTCGCCGCATCCCTGTGGCTCTCTATGCAACGATTCCGCTCACCTTCCTGAAGGGGTGTTTGGTTCTGCCAGATAGTCTGGGTAAAGCAGCCTGCTTGGCGGTTTCTGTAGGGTGCGCCGTGCGCACCGCCTCCCTGTCATCGGTGCGCACGGCGCACCCTACGTGGAACGTCGCTTTTTGGTAGGAGCGAGTTTGCTCGCGAACCAAGCCTGCAAAGAGCTTCGCGAGCAAAGCTCGCTCCTACTGGTAGCCCGGATGCAATCCGGGAAAAGGCGTGGACCCAATCCCGAATGAAAGCGTTGCTTTCATTAGATTCCGCCAAAACTTTCAGGCAACTCGGAGCCCGAGTCCCCGTCAGGAGGCCGAGTGGAGGTGTCGCGCAGGGGGGACGAGCCGCATGGATGCGGCGAGAGGCGTAAAGGGGCAGGGACGCCCCTTGTACGCCGGCCTCCGGAGCGGCACCGGAGGGAGGGAACCCCGCCGCAGGCGGGGCCGGATGCCGGGGTGGCCTTCTCTTTGGTTACTTTCTCTTGGCCAAACAAGAGAAAGTGACTCGCCGTAAGGGCGAAAAGCACCCAGTTTGACAACTCAAAGCTTATGAGGCTCGCACTGACGCAGCATCTTCGAGATTTCTCTTAGATCTTTTCGCTACCCAAATCGAATGCAAGGATAGATATCGTTGCCTGCCGTGCATGATCCTGAGGTAGCGAGAATGTGTAGCGGTCGCTAGTTTCATCTAGCCGTATTGGTCCGCTTAGGTATCTGGGGTGGGCTTTGGTTGTGTTTCGAATTTTCTCTAGAATGCTAGAGAATCCGGCGTTTCGGCTGAATATAATTATCGCAGCTTTAGTGTCGCGCCAAGATAGGTAACTTAGAAGCTGATCTATCGCTTCTAAGAAATGTTTTTCGCCTTTCCATATCTTGAATTCGGCAACAAAGAGGTTGTTGTTTTCATGGCGAATAATTACATCTGTTTTTCCTTGGTAATTAAAGGCCTCTCCGGAGGCTTTTCCGAAGTGTGAATTCAAAGGGACAAGAAATAGGTCTCTTAGCGTTTCTTCGTCTAATTTTCTTGCCCGCGAAGAGCTTTGTTCAATGCTTCTGCCTGCTCCTCGTACAAGAGATAATATTGTCTCATATTGCTTTTCATCCAGTGTTGGGTCTGGAGGGAGAGCTGGGCGCATGGGTGGGAGTTGAGGGGTTATCGTCTTTTTAATTGCAGGAGGTACATATGTTTTGGCATCCCCGGGCTTTTCTTTAAGTTTTATACCAAGGCTGCTGAGTTGAGATGCGACGCCTTTTTGTTTGAGTAGTTTCTCTCTTCGATCATTGATGCTTTGGCGTACTGCTTGAGATAGCTGCTGCTCGAAGCCTGACCACTCTTGGCGATGCCATACGAGATATTTTTCGACAGACTCTAGAAATGAATCTAAAGATTCTTTAATTTTTTCTGGGGAGAGTTCTCGGCCGGATATTGTGAGGCGCAAGCACTGACCGCTGATGTCGGCGTGAGGTGGGGAAAAATCCCATGTGCTTGGTTTTAAACTGAAGAAGATACCCTCTCCCTCAAAGGGGATTTCAAAGTCATATGCCTCTCCTGGGACGGATCTCATCTGCTTGTCCCATTGATCATATACTTCAATATTTCTTTCGTGATGACTTGCTGTTATTAGGGATCGGTCAATGCTGGGTATTTCGATCTGAAATTTTTGTATAAAGTAGGAAATAAGTTCTTCCGGGTCGGATTGTAATACTCTTTGCTCGGGGAGCTTACTTATATCTTCGCTGGCGGCAGATATTTGATTGCGTAATGCCGAGCTTCCATCGTTGGAGTGGAATAAGTAATTGGGTTTTTTTCTTCCGTACATTTATGGATTCCATAAGCTGTATGGTTCGCAAAAAAAGGCCGCGTTAATCGCGGCCTTTTATCATTATCAATCCCAGCTCAACGCCCCACCCGTCTGATACTCGATCACACGCGTCTCGAAGAAGTTCTTCTCCTTCTTCAGATCCATGATCTCGCTCATCCACGGGAAGGGGTTGGTGGTGCCCGGGTATTCTTCCTTCAGGCCGATCTGGGTCAGGCGGCGGTTGGCGATGAACTTGAGGTAGTCCTCCATCATCGCGGCGTTCATGCCCAATACGCCGCGCGGCATGGTGTCGCGTGCGTATTCGATCTCCAGCTGGGTGCCCTGCAGGATCATCTGGGTCGCTTCATCCTTCATCTGGGCGTCCCACAGGTGCGGGTTCTCGATCTTGATCTGGTTGATCACGTCGATGCCGAAGTTCAGGTGCATGGACTCGTCGCGCAGGATGTACTGGAACTGCTCGGCGGTGCCGGTCATCTTGTTGCGGCGGCCCATGGAGAGGATCTGGGTGAAGCCGCAGTAGAAGAAAATGCCTTCCAGTACGCAGTAGTAGGCGATCAGGTTGCGCAGGAACTGGCGGTCGGTCTCCGGGGTGCCGGTCTTGAACTCGGGGTCGGAGATCGAGCGGGTGTACTTGAGGCCCCAGGAGGCCTTCTTCGCCACGCTCGGGATCTCGTGGTACATGTTGAAGATCTCGCCTTCGTCCATGCCCAGCGATTCGATGCAGTACTGGTAGGCGTGGGTGTGGATCGCTTCCTCGAAGGCCTGGCGCAGGATGTACTGGCGGCACTCGGGGTTGGTGATCAGACGGTACACGGCCAGCACCAGGTTGTTGGCAACCAGGCTGTCGGCGGTGGAGAAGAAGCCGAGGTTGCGCTTGACGATGCGGCGCTCGTCTTCGCTGAGGCCGTCCTTGCTCTTCCACAGGGCAATGTCGGCGTTCATGTTCACTTCCTGCGGCATCCAGTGGTTGGCGCAGCCATCCAAGTACTTCTGCCAGGCCCAGTCGTACTTGAAGGGTACGAGCTGGTTGAGGTCGGCGCGGGCGTTGATCATCTGCTTGTCGCCGACCTGTACGCGGGCGGCGGAGCCTTCCAGGTCGTCCAGGCCTTCCTGGATGTCCAGGTCGTCGAGGGCCTTCTTGGCGCGGGCCACGGCGTCGGAGTCGTCGGCGGAAACGGCGCGGGCGTCCTCGACGGAGCCGGCGGCGTCGTCGTCCAGTTTGTCGATGGCGGCGCCCATGACGGGTGCGGCGGTCTTGGCGGCGGCGGCTTCAGCGCCGTCTTCCTTGTCGAATTCGTCCCAGCTGAGCATGGTGGTCTCCTGCTTGGTATCGGGCCGGGTTTCTGTGCGGCCTGTATGAATGTTCAGTAATTCTGATTGTGTTCCGTTGCGGTCTGCACGCAAGGGTCTAACCGTGCCGCCCGATTGGCGGCGCCCAGGCCCGCTTGGCGGGCGAGGGGAGTGTTCGTGGGGGATTCGGCTGGGCCTGGGTCCCTCACCCCTGGCCCCTCTCCCGGGGGGAGAGGGGAAACAAGCCGAGTTGCCGGTGGTTTTACCTTTGGCAACTCGGTGCGAGCGCGAAGCTGAGCGAGTGAGCGCTAGGCGCCTGGCAGGTTCGAGCCCCTGAGCGTGCTGGTGCACGTGATGGGGGCGGACCTGCCGGGCAACGACGCGGGCGCCGCTCAGATGCGTGCGACTTCCCTTACTGACAAGCTTCGCAGTCGGGGTTGTCGATGGAGCACGCCTGCGGTACAGGAGCTGGGCCGGCCGGCGCGGCGAAGTTGCCCTCGTCGATCGCACCGCTGGACACGGCGTTCAGCTTGCCGGTGTTGATGGTGGACTTCTCGGTGCTGGTGGCGGCCAGGGCACGGAGGTAGTAGGTGGTCTTCAGACCACGGAACCAGGCCATGCGGTAGGTCACGTCCAGCTTCTTGCCCGAGGCGCCGGCGATGTACAGGTTCAGCGACTGGGCCTGGTCGATCCACTTCTGACGGCGGCTGGCGGCGTCGACGATCCACTTGGTTTCCACTTCGAACGCGGTGGCGTACAGGTCCTTGAGGTCCTGCGGGATGCGCTCGATCTGCTGCACGGAGCCGTCGTAGTACTTCAGGTCGTTGACCATGACCGGGTCCCACAGGCCGCGGTTCTTCAGGTCGCGCACCAGGTAGGGGTTGATCACGGTGAATTCGCCGGAGAGGTTCGATTTCACGTACAGGTTCTGGTAGGTCGGCTCGATCGACTGCGACACGCCAATGATGTTGGAGATGGTCGCGGTCGGCGCGATGGCCATGATGTTGGAGTTGCGGATGCCTTTCTTGACGCGCTCGCGTACCGGCGCCCAGTCCAGCGACTCGCTCAGGTCGACGTCGATGTACTTCTGGCCGCGGGCCTCGATCAGGATCTGCTGGGAATCCAGCGGCAGGATGCCCTTGCTCCACAGCGAGCCGTCGAAGGTGGAGTAGCTGCCGCGCTCCTCGGCCAGGTCGCAGGAAGCCTGGATGGCGTAGTAGCTGATCGCTTCCATGGACTTGTCGGCGAACTCGATGGCCGCGTCCGAGCCGTAGGCGATGTGTTGCAGGTACAGGGCGTCCTGGAAGCCCATCAGGCCGAGGCCGACCGGACGGTGCTTGAGGTTGGAGTTGCGCGCCTGCGGCACCGAGTAGTAGTTGATGTCGATGACGTTATCGAGCATGCGCACGGCGGTCTTCACGGTGCGGCCGAGCTTCTCCACGTCGAGCTTGCCATCGACGATGTGGTTGACCAGGTTGATCGAGCCCAGGTTGCAGACGGCGATCTCGTCCTTGTTGGTGTTCAGGGTGATCTCGGTGCACAGGTTGGAGCTGTGCACCACGCCCACGTGCTGCTGCGGGCTGCGCAGGTTGCACGGGTCCTTGAAGGTCAGCCACGGGTGGCCGGTCTCGAACAGCATGGACAGCATCTTGCGCCACAGGTCCTTGGCGGCGATGGTCTTGAACACCTTGATCTTGCCATAGCCGGTCAGGGCTTCGTAGTACTCGTAGCGCTCCTCGAAGGCCTTGCCGGTCAGGTCGTGCAGGTCAGGCACTTCGGACGGGGAGAACAGGGTCCACTGGCCGTCGTCGAACACGCGCTTCATGAACAGGTCCGGAATCCAGTTGGCGGTGTTCATGTCGTGGGTGCGGCGGCGGTCGTCACCGGTGTTCTTGCGCAGTTCGAGGAATTCCTCGATGTCCAGGTGCCAGGTTTCCAGGTAGGCGCACACGGCGCCCTTGCGCTTGCCGCCCTGGTTCACGGCGACGGCGGTGTCGTTGACCACTTTCAGGAACGGCACCACGCCCTGGGATTTGCCGTTGGTGCCCTTGATGTAGGAGCCCAGCGCGCGCACCGGGGTCCAGTCGTTGCCCAGGCCGCCGGCGAATTTGCTCAGCATGGCGTTGTCGTGGATGGCCTGGTAGATGCCCGACAGGTCGTCCGGCACGGTGGTCAGGTAGCACGAGGACAGCTGCGGGCGCAGGGTGCCGGCGTTGAACAGGGTCGGGGTCGACGCCATGTAGTCGAAGCTGGAGATCAGGTTGTAGAACTCGATGGCGCGCTCTTCCTTCTGCGGCTCCTCGATGGCCAGGCCCATGGCCACGCGCATGAAGAAGATCTGCGGCAGTTCGAAGCGCACGCCGTCCTTGTGGATGAAGTAGCGGTCGTACAGGGTCTGCAGGCCCAGGTAGGTGAACTGCTGGTCGCGCTCGTGATCGATGGCGCGGCCCAGTTTCTCCAGGTCGTAGGTTTTCAGCTTGGCATCGATCAGCTCGAACTCGGAGCCTTTTTCCACGTACGCCGGCAGGGCCTTGGCGTACAGCTCGGCCATCTCGTGGTGGGTGGCGCTGCTGGCGATGCCGAGGAAGCCCAGGCCTTCGGCGCGGATGTTGTCCATCAGCAGGCGGGCGGTGACGTAGGAGTAGTTCGGCTCGCGCTCGACCAGGGTGCGGGCGGTCATCACCAGGGCGGTGTTGACGTCCTTCTCGGCCACACCGTCGTACAGGTTCTTCAGGGTCTCGGCTTCGATCAGCGAACCGTCGACTTCGGCCAGGCCTTCGCAGGCCTCGCGGATGATGGTCTGCAGGCGGCCCATGTCCAGCGGCTGCACGCTGCCGTCGGCCTTGGTGACGCGGATGCTCGGGTGCGGCTGGGCAACTTCGGCGGAGCCGGCCTTGCGCTTGGCGGCCTGGGCCTCGCGGTAGATCACGTAGTCGCGGGCGACCTTCTGCTCGCCGGCGCGCATCAGGGCCAGTTCGACCTGGTCCTGGATTTCCTCGATGTGGATGGTGCCGCCGGACGGCATGCGGCGCTTGAAGGTGGCGGTGACCTGTTCGGTCAGGCGCGCGACGGTCTCATGGATGCGCGACGAGGCGGCGGCGTTGCCGCCTTCAACTGCGAGGAACGCCTTGGTGATGGCCACGGTGATCTTGTCGTCGGTGTAGGGCACGACGGTACCGTTGCGCTTGATCACGCGCAGCTGGCCCGGGGCGGTGGCGGCCAGATCCTGACTGGATTCGGCTGCCTGCGGCGCCACGGCCTGCGGGTTCTCGCGAGTTGTGTCGGTGTGCATGAGGTTCTCCGCTTCTAATTGGTTTGGACACCGGGGGTGTCTTGTGTTCATTCCATTGAAAACGTCGCGACGTCCGGCATTCCGGCCAGACATCGAGAAACATGGGCAGTGCAGGATGACGCGCCGCCGTCCTGGCTGCCGACCTGGGTGAAGCCGCTGGCGTGACCACAATCTGTAGTGATCGACGTTGCGCGACTTCGCGGTCGTTCGGTGAATGCAGGGGGGATGTGCTACGCGGTCCGTGCTGTGCTCAGCCGCGGCGTTGGCGCTGAGTGGAAATGCTAACGGCAGCGCGTGGATCGGGCCCCTCTGCATTCTTTCTTCTTAGTGTCCCTGGCCTCGGGTGACCCACTATATGTTGGGGTGAGGCGCGATGGGGATACAAGATAATGCGCTATGGGGGGCTTTGCAAGGGAAAGGCGGGCGGCGTTTCTGTGGATAACTTGTGGGTGAATTGTGGGTCGTTTCGGGCCGGCGCGCGGTAGGCCGCGAGAACACTGGCTCTTGCCGTTCGTCGTCCCTCGGGATGGTTTTTTCAGGCTGTGCCGTGGCTTGGATCGTCGGGCACCCTAACACAACATCTAGTGTTTCTGGCATGCGCTGTGCTAACCGGTTCCGGTTGCTACAATGCCGCCACTTTCATGGTGCCCGCTGGAGAGAAGTCGTGGAGCAAGAGGCCTGGCAGATCCTCATCGTCGAGGACGACCAGCGGTTGGCGGAGCTGACCCAGGAGTACCTGCAGGGCAACGGCCTGCGGGTGGCGATCGAGTCCGACGGTGCCCGTGCCGCCGCGCGCATCCTCAAGGAGCAGCCGGACCTGGTGGTGCTCGACCTGATGCTGCCGGGCGAGGATGGCCTGTCCATCTGCCGCAAGGTACGCGGCCAGTTCGCCGGCCCGATCCTGATGCTCACCGCGCGCACCGACGACATGGACGAGGTGCTCGGCCTGGAGATGGGCGCCGACGACTATGTGTGCAAGCCGGTGCGCCCGCGCGTGCTGCTGGCGCGCATCCGCGCCCTGCTGCGGCGCAGCGAGGGCGTGGCCGAGGCGCCGGCGGCGGAGAGCCTGCGGCGCCTGGAGTTCGGCCCGCTGGTGATCGACAGCGCCATGCGCGAGGCCTGGCTGCGCGGCGAGGGTATCGAACTGACCAGCGCCGAGTTCGACCTGCTCTGGCTGCTGGTGGCCAACGCCGGGCGCATTCTCTCCCGCGAGGAAATCTTCACCGCCCTGCGTGGCATCGAGTACGACGGCCAGGACCGCTCCATCGACGTGCGCATCTCGCGCATCCGCCCGAAGATCGGCGACGACCCGATGCACCCGCGCCTGATCAAGACGGTGCGCAGCAAGGGCTACCTGTTCGTTGCCGAGGCCGCCGCCGCGCTGCAATGAACACCATCTTCCTGCGCATCTACGGCGGCATCATCGCGTCCCTGGTGCTGGTGGCGCTGCTCGGTGTGGGCGCCCTGCAGCTGACCAACGAGGTGCGCAGCGACCAGTACCGCGAGCAGCTGGCGCGCGGCACCTTCCGCCTGATGGCGGACAACCTGGCTCCGATGGCGGAGCTGGACCGGCGCCGCGCCCTGGCCACCTGGAGCCGCCTGATCGGCGTGTCCCTGGAGCTGCAGGACCTCTCCGCCGAGCCGCTGGACGGCCGCGCCCGTGGCCGCTTGCTGCGCGGCCAGGTGCTGGTCGAGCAGACCGGCCCGCACGCGGCGCGGGTTTACGCGCTGGTCAGCGCCGAGGAGCGGCTGGTGCTGAGCACCGAGGTGGAACAGATCAGCGAGCAGCTGGCCCGCGCCACCGTCTACCTGCTGATGGACGAGCTGGTGCGCTCGCCCATCGTCGAGCAGCCCAGGCGCCTGGCGGCATTGAAGGAAGAAAAGCAGTTCGGCTTCGACCTGCGCCTGGCGACCCTGGAGAAGGTCGACCTGGACGAGGACCAGCAGCGCCGGGTGGACGAGGGCGACACGGTGCTGGCGCTGGGCAAGGGCGGCGACTCGATCCGGGTGATCGCCGGCATGGTCGGCACGCCCTGGGTGCTGGAGGTCGGCCCGATCTACCAGATGAATCCCTATCCCACCGAGCTGCTGGTGCTGATCGGCGCGCTCGGCCTGACCCTCACCGGGTTCATCCTCTATCTGTTGGTGCGCCGCCTGGAGCGCCGCCTGCAGGCACTGGAGAACGCCGCCGCGCACCTGGCCAGCGGCCGCCTGGACGCCCGCGCGCCGACCCAGGGCGCCGACTCGGTGGGCCGTCTGGCCTCGACCTTCAACGCCATGGCGGCGCAGCTGCAGCGCCTGCTCAGCGTGCAGCGCGAGATGGTCCGCGCGGTGTCTCACGAGCTGCGCACGCCGGTGGCGCGCCTGCGCTTCGGCCTGGAGATGATCGGCGACGCCGACAGCGACGAGGCGCGGCGCAAGTACATGGAAGGCATGGACGGCGACATCCAGGAGCTGGACAAGCTGGTCGACGAGATGCTGGTCTACGCCCGCCTGGAGCAAGGCTCGCCGGAGCTGAACTACCAGACCGTGGACCTGGGCGAGCTACTCGACCAGGTGATCGGCGAGCTGGCGCCGCTGCGCGCCAACATCCGCGTCGACCGCGGCCGCTGCCGCGACTCTCCGGAGAGCGGCGCCCTGGTCGAGGCCGAACCGCGCTACCTGCATCGCGCCCTGCAGAACCTGGTGAGCAACGCCATGCGCCATGCCGAGTCGCGCGTGCGCCTGAGCTACAGCATCGACCTGGAGCGCTGCCGGGTGGACGTGGAGGACGACGGCCCCGGCGTGCCCGAGGAGGCCTGGGAGCACATCTTCACCCCCTTCCTGCGCCTGGACGACAGCCGCACCCGCGCCTCCGGCGGGCATGGCCTGGGGCTGTCCATCGTGCGCCGGATCATCTACTGGCACGCCGGGCGTGCCCACGTGGGGCGCAGCACCAGCCTGGGCGGCGCCCAGTTCAGCCTGGTCTGGCCGCGTCGGCAGGAGAGGGGCGAGGCGGTCTGAGGGGGCTCAGTTCTCAGAACTTCTCGTTCGGGCCGAGATAGCGCCACTGCCCGGCCGGCAGCTTGGCCAGCCCGGTGCGGCCGAAGCGCAGGCGGCGGATGCCCAGCACCTGCAGACCGACGCTCTCGCACATGGCACGCAGCTGGCCCGGCTGCACTGCCTTGATGGCGAAGCGCAGGCGCGTCTCGCTCTGCCAGCTGACCTTGCACGGCGGCAATGTCACGCCCTTGTAGCTGACGCCGAAGGCCAGGCGCTTGAGTCCTCTTTCGTCCAGGGTGCCGGCGACCTCGACCAGGTATTCCTGCTCCAGCGTCGCGCCCTTTTCCTTGAACAGGCGCACCACCGCGTGGCTCTGACTGAACACCAGCAGGCCGCTGGCGTCGGTCTCCAGCGGGGTGAGCAGCTCCAGGCGGCGCAGGTGGCGGTTCAGCGGGCGGATGCCGCTGGCGTCCTCGGCCCAGCGGTGGGCGTGGTTCAGCAACTGCTGGGCGGAATTGGCGCCCAGGCCGCAGCCGACGCCGACCGGCTTGTGCAGCAGCAGGGTGACCGGTGGCTGGGTCTCGGCCCTGGCGCCGGGCAGCAGCTCGATGCGCTCGTCGCGCACCGGATGCTGCGGTTCCTCGACCACCTGGCCGTCCACCGTGACCCAGCCTCCCTCGATGTACAGCTCGGCCTCGCGCCGCGAGCAGGAGGTCTGCTGGATCAGACGTTTGGACAGGCGTTCGGCTTCGTTCATGGCGGCGGGTGTCACATCGGGAAATGAAAGGCATTGTACCCGGCCTGGGGTGTCAGCCGTGATTGGGATACAAGGTATCGACTCGCAGAGGAGCCATGACATGAGACGGACAATCCTGGGTATGACCGCCAGCGCGCTGCTGGCCCTCTCCACGCCGCTGCTGGCGGAGCGCAGTGAGCTGGGCGAACTGGAACTGAAGGAGGTGGTGGGTGGCCTGGAGCACCCCTGGGGCCTGGCCTTCCTGCCGGACGGCAAGGGCAGCCTGATCACCGAGCGGCCGGGCCGGCTGCGCTGGCTGGACGACCAGGGCCGGCTGAGCGCACCCCTGGGAGGCGTGCCGCAGGTCTACGCCAAGGGCCAGGGCGGCCTGCTGGACGTGGCGCTGTCGCCTCGGTTCGCCAGCGACCGGCTGGTCTACCTGAGCTACGCCGAGGCGGACGACGAGGGCGACAAGGCGGGCACCGCGGTCGGGCGCGGGCGGCTCAAGGACGACATGAGCGGCCTGGAGGGCTTCCAGGTGATCTTCCGCCAGCAGCCCAAGCTGTCGACCGGCGTCCACTTCGGCTCGCGCCTGGCGTTCGACCGCGACGGCCTGCTGTTCGTCACCCTGGGCGAGAACAACCAGCGGCCCACGGCCCAGGACCTGGACAAGCTGCAGGGCAAGCTGGTGCGGCTGAAGCCGGACGGCGGTGTGCCGGACGACAATCCCTTTGTCGGCCAGGCCGGTGCGCGCCCGGAAATCTGGTCCTACGGCCATCGCAACCCGCAGGGGCTGGCCTTCGACCCGTGGAGCGGCCGGCTCTGGCTGCATGAGCACGGGCCGCGCGGCGGCGACGAGATCAACCTGCCCGGCAAGGGCCTGAACTACGGCTGGCCGAAGGCGACCCACGGCATCAACTACAGCTTCCTGCCGATTCCCGAGGCCGAGGGCAAGACAGTGCCCGGCACCGAGGCGCCGCACCACGTGTGGGCGAAGTCGCCGGGCATCTCCGGCATGGCCTTCTATTCCGCCGAGCGCTTTCCGGCCTGGCAGCACAACCTGTTCATCGGCGCGCTGGCCCAGCCCGGGCTGATCCGCCTGCCGCTGGACGGCGACAAGGTGGGGCAGGAGGAACGGCTGCTGGAGGACCAGGGCTGGCGCATCCGCGACGTGCGCCAGGGCCCCGATGGCTACCTCTATCTGCTGACCGACGCGCCGAACGGCAAGCTGGTCAGGCTGGGGCTGCAGAAGCAGTAACCGCAAGGCGCGGGGGCGCACATCACCAGGTGGTGTGCGCGGCGCACCTTACGGGCGTCAGTGCGCCGCCGCGTCCAGCGCCGTTTCCGGCGCCTGGGCCGCGACCAGTTCCGGCGGCAGCGGCTCGGTGACCACGCTGAAGTCGCTGATGCGGATGGCGCCGCGGCCTTCGCCGAGCAGGTGGAAGGAGAAGGCCTTGCGGGTTTCCGGGTTGTCGAAGTCGAAGCTCAGCTCGATGCTCTCGCCACGCTTGAGCGCCGGCAGGGTCGGGATGGCCAGACTGTTGTCGCGGTCGAATTCCTTGGTCAGCAGGCGCAGCGAGGCGCCCTGGCGGTCCAGGCGCACGGCCTCGATCTTCAGCGTCACCCGGGTGCGGGTGCCCTTGGGCATTTCCAGGTACTGGGCGCCGATCAGGTTGTCCGCCCAGTCGTCGCGGGACTGCACCTTGAGGTCGATGCGCTGGCGGTTGGCGAACTGGTAGCGCTGGCCGATCTGCCCGCCGGTGATGGACTGGTCGAGCAGGGCGGCACGCTGGCTGACCAGGCGCGCCTGGCGCCCGCTGACCCGGCCCAGGTACTTGGGCTGCCCGGCGATGAAGCCCGCGCTCTCGTAGCGCCGGCAGACCTGCTGGAAGTTGCACTCGGTGAACACCTTGCCGTCGTGCTGGCGCAGCAGGCCGTTGGTGTAGGAGACGATCTCGCGCGGGGTGGCGTAGTCGCGGAACAGCGAGCGGCCGGCGATGTTGTCCGGCACCGGCAGGTCGAAGTAGTCGAGCACCGAGGCGGTCAGGTCGACGTGGCCGTACACGCCGGTCTTGACCCGGGGCAGCTTGTCCGCGGCTGGCGCCAGGACCAGGTTGAAGCCCCAGGCCGAGGCCAGGCGCACGTTCTCGATGCCGTGGGATTCGTCGGAGGTGACGATGACCAGGGTGTCCTTGAGCACGCCCTGTTTCTCCAGGCCGTCGAGGAAGTCGCCCACCGCGTCGTCCAGGTAGCCGATGGCGGCCTGCTTGGCAGTGGGGAAGCGGTCCAGGTAGTCCTGGGGCGCGGAGTAGGGCTGGTGGGTGCCGACCGTGAGCAGGGTGAGCATCCACGGCCGCTCGCTGGCGCGCAGCTGGCCGACGTATTTCAGCGCGCCCTCGAAGTAGGCCTTGTCGTCCATGCCCCAGGGGAATTCCAGGTAGGGGCGGTTCTTGAACCAGTCGCGGCCGTGGGTCTTCTGGAAGCCCATGTGCGGCATGATCTGGTCCTTGGCCATGAAGCGCAGCCCGGCGCCCTGCAGGAAGTGGGTGCGAAAGCCCATGGCGCGCAGTTGGTGCGGCAGGCACTGCAGGTTGCGGGTCTGGCTGTTGAGCAGCTCGACGCCCTTGGGCGTGCCGGAGTCCAGCTTGCTGTAGTCGCCGCAGAGCATGGCGTACAGGCCGCGGATGGTCTGGTGGCTGTGCAACACGTAGTCCGGCGTGGTCATGCTGCGTTCGGCCCATTCGCTCAGGCGCGGCATCAGGTCTTCTTCGTAGCTGCTGCCGACGAGCTGGCGGTTGCGCGCGATGTAGGCGCCGGGAATGCCTTCCAGGGTGACGATCAGCACGTTGCGCGCCTTGCCGCCGCCGTGCAGCAGCGGCGTGCCGGACAGGTCCAGCCGGCTCAGACCGTCGATGTCCGGCGGCAGGCCGGATTCTTCGCCGGCGTACCAGTCCTCGACCGCCATCCGCGCGCGGCTGCCGCCTTCGGCCAGGACCTTGTGCGGCAGGTTGAACAGACGCCACTGGTCGTCCTCGCTGGGCTCCAGGTACTGGTCGACGGCGTGGCCGGCCAGCAGGACGACGGGCAGCAGGTAGGCGTAGCGGGGAATCCGCGGGCCGCGCCGGCGGCCGAGCAGCAGGCAGGCCAGCGCGAGCACCGCCAGGGCGCCGGCCAGCAGCGGGTAGCGAATGCCGCCGCCCTGGGTGGACTGGCTGACGAACTGCGGGTCGCTGAGGTACTTGAGGTCGTTGGGCTCGGGCATGCGGCCCACGGCGTTGACCAGCTCGGCGTTGCCCAGCAGCATCACCGCCCAGGCGGCGATCAGCGGTACGGCGAGCAGGGGGCGGCGGTAGCAGAGCAGCAGGAGCAGGCTGCCGATGCCGAGGTCGGACACATGGCCAGGCCAGCTCGACCAGCCGAGCCAGTAGCGGGCGACGGTGGGCAGCACGAGGAACAGCAGGCCGAGGGCGAGAAGCGACGCGGCAGGAAAGGGCAGCCAACGGCTCGAAAGGCGCACAGGAGCTCCTGAGATAGGGCAGCGAGAGTCCGTGTAATTCAGACAGGCGAAAGGGGTCGTGGTTGCGACTTGCCATGATTCTGAAACATGCCTGTGCTAGACGCCAGTGGCGCATGCGTCCGACGCCGCGTATGGCGGGCGCCGGACGGCCCGTGGCGGGGCGGGCAAGCGCAGCGGCGGCGCGGCGCGCGCGGTTTTTTCCGCCGCCCGAGCGGCGTGCGGCAGATTGTAAGCGGGTTCTACGGGTAGAATGCCGGCCTCTTCGAACGGGTGACGAACATGGCTCTGATCGGGCGCTACAACTCTCTGCCGGTGGCCAAGCTGGCCGACTTCGGCCTCTTTCTCGACGGCGGCGCGGATGGCGAGATCCTCCTGCCCAAGCGCTACATCCCCAAGGACGAGCCCTGCGAGGTCGGTGACTGGCTCAACGTGTTCATCTACCTGGACAGCGAGGACCGCCTGATCGCCACCACCGAGAAGCCCAAGGTGCAGGTCGGCGGCTTCGCCAGCCTCAAGGTGGTGGATATCAACCGGGTTGGCCTGTTCTTCGACTGGGGCCTGCCCAAGGACCTGCTGATGCCGCACTCCGAGGAGAAGTGCCCGCTGCAGGTCGGCGACTACTGCGTGGTGCACGTCTATCTCGACCCGCGCACCCGCCGCATCACCGCTACCGCGCGGCTGGACCGCTACCTGGACAAGACCCCGGCGAACTACCAGGTCGGCCAGGAGGTGGACCTGCTGGTGGTGGAGCAGACCGACCTCGGCTTCAAGGCCATCATCAATGGCCTGCATTGGGGGCTGATCCACAAGAACGAGGTGTTCAAGTTCCTCCGTGGCGGCTCCCAGGAGAAGGGCTACATCAAGGAGCTGCGCGCCGACGGCAAGATCAGCCTGAGCCTGCAGCCGGTCGGCCAGCAGGCCCGCGACGAGCTGTCCGAACAGATCCTCGCCGCCCTGCGCGACGCTGGCGGCAGCCTGCCGCTGTCCGACAAGAGCGACCCCGCGGTGATCAGCAAGGCCTTCGGCGTCAGCAAGGGCAACTTCAAGAAGGCCATCGGCGGGCTGTTCAAGCAGGGGCTGATCGCCATCCACGACGACCGGATCGAGCTGGTCTGAGTCCAGGCCCGCCGATGCCGGCGGGCTGCTCTCCCGTGGCTCAGTAGCTGTACTTCATCGAGAACATGACGTTGCGCGGGGCTCCATGGAGCCCGTAGTTGCTGCTTACGGACGTGAAATATTCCTTGTCGAACAGGTTGTTCAGGTTGACTGAGCCAGACAGGTTTTCGGTGATCGCGTAGCGAGCCATCAGGTTGACCAGCGCATAGCTGCCTTGCCAGTACTGATCCTGGTTGCCGATTCTGCTCTGCCAGTTCATCCCGCCGCCGACGGTCAGCCTGCTCAGTGCGCCAGGCAGGCGATAGGTCGTGAACGTCTTCAGGCTATGTCGGGGCAGGCGCGAGAGGATGCGATTGTCGTCCTTGTCGGTGGTGACGCTGTAGGCGTAGCCACTGGTGAACTGCCAACCTTCGGCCAGCTCTCCGTTGAGCTCCAGCTCCACGCCCTTGGTCGTGGCGGAATCCGAAATGTCGTACATGAACGTGTCGCTATTCCAGACGGCCAGGTTTTCCTGTTCGTTCTTGAACACGGACAGGCTGGAAGTCAGGCGCCCATCGTTGAGGCTGGCCTTGATCCCGGCTTCGTAGCTGATGCCTTCTTCCGGCTCCAGCGGTGCGCGGTTGTATTCGATGACGTAGTCCTCCTGCGGCTGGAAGATCTTGGTGTAGCTGGCGTAGAGCGACCAGGTGTCATCCAGGGCCTGCACGATGCCCACATAGGGAATGAAGACTCCGCTTTCGCGGCTGCGGACGTCGTCGACCCCCGGGTATTCCATGACCCGCTTCCAGTCGATGACACGGCTGCCCAGAAGGAGATTGGTACTGTCCGTCAGTTGGAAGCGGGAACTCACATAGGCGCTGTACTGGTGTTCGTTTCGTACGTTGTTCCCGTAGTCGATGAAGTCGGGTTCGGGCATGGCGCCAACGTCATGGAAGTCGGGAATGTTCCTGTCGTAGCTGGGCGACAGGCCCATGCTGGGGCCCTTGGCCCAAAGATCGGACAGGGTGGCCCCGGTCATCAGTTCATGCTCACGTCCGAGGAGAGAGAACGAGCCCGTGGCGTAGGCATCCAGGCCGATCTGCTCGGCATTGCTCAGCCAGCGGGCGGGCCAGAGCGTTGCACCGGTGCCGGTGGCCTGGTCTATCAAACCCCTGATGTTGGTGAGCAGTGCGTCGTACTCGTTCTGGGTGTAGTTGAGCTCCACTTTCCCACTCCATCCCGAGTCGAACTGCTGTTCGAGCGAGACGAAGGCATTGTTCAGCTCCTGGTCGTAGTACAGCCACTTCGGCCATTTGTAGTCGTTGGCGCTGGAGTCGATCTTCTGTCCGTTACTGAAGAACAGTGGCGTGGCCCTGAACTGCGAGTCGCTGTCTCGCGTCAGGTGGCTGAAGCCCAGGGTAAGCAGGGTGGTGTCGCTCAGGTCGAATTCGCTGGTGCCGTACAGCACGAAATAGTCCTGTTCGTAACGATCGACCCAGGCGTGCTGGTGCTTGTAGTCGGCGACCAGGCGGCCTCGAATGTTGCCGCTCTCGTTGAGAGACCCGGAAACATCCATTCCACTCCCGTAGCGCTCCCAGCTGCCCGCCTCGGCGGTAAGGCTGACCTGCGGCTCGTGGGTCGGGCGTTTGCGAATCAGATTGACCGTCGCCGAAGGCGTTCCCAGCCCGCTCATCATGCCGGTCGCGCCTCGTACGACCTCGACCCGGTCATAGATGACGGTGCTGTGCAGGTCATTGCTCAGCAGGGAGGCGGTCGGCACCCCGTCGATCTGGAAATTGTTGATTATGGAACCACGCGCCATGAAGTCGGGGCTGTCGGCGCCGACGTTGTAGCTCTGCACGATGACGCCGGCGGTGGCGTTCAACGCATCGATCATGTTGTCGAGCTTCTGATCCTCCATGCGCTGGCGGGTCAGCACGGTAATCGATTGCGGCGTGTCCTGGGGCGACAGGTTGAGGCGCGTCGAGCTGCTGGTCGACCAGGTGGTGTAGGAGCCGGTGCCTTCGGTGGTGGAGCCCGGCGCCTTGCCGGAGATGGACGTGGTGCCCAGCTCCAGCACCCCGGCCTGGGCCGGGGTAGGCTCGATCACCGCGCTGTCGCCGGACAGGGTGGCGCGCAGGCCGCTGCCCTGCAGCAGCCGGTCCAGTCCCGCGCCGGGTTCGTGCTCGCCCTGCAGGCCGGGGCTGTTCAGCCCTTGCAGCAGCTCGCTGGGCACGATCAGGCGCAGGCCGCTCTGTTCGCCGAAGCGGGTCAGCGCCTGGCCCAGCGGCCCGGGCGCGATGTCGTAGTGCCTGGCCTGGTTCGCCTCCACGGCCTGGGCGGGCGGCTGCGCGTGGGCCAGCGGGCCGGCCGAGGCCAGGGCCAGGCAGAGGGCGGTGGGCGCGAATGATCGGTGCATGGTTCTCCCCTTTGCTGAAATCAGCTCAATGAAAATCGCTCTCAACGGGGGAAGACGACGGCGCGCGCAAACCTGACAGCGCGCCGGAAGTTTTTTTGTGGCCCGCCATCCCTGGCGGTCACCCTTCGGGCCGTCGTCCGGAGGACGACGTCAAAAATGGCTCTTATGTCTGCGTTAACGGTTGTCGGTGAGCGCAAGCCTGCTTTTGTGGGAGCGGACTTGTCCGCGAACGGGGCTGACGGCAAGGCTTCGCGGACAAGTCCGCTCCCACAGGGCTTGCGCCTCCACTCCGTGAGGGGGACATAGCCGGTTTTTTGCCTGGACCATCAACCGTCAGCGGGCTCGACCAGGGTCAGCCAGGGCCAGTGGCGGATGCGGATCGGCAGGGACTTCTGCAGCAGTTCCAGTTGCGCGGGTACGTCGCCGGTCGCGAACACGCCGGTGACCGGCAGCGCCCGCAGGCGCTCGTCGCGGATCAGGATCAGGCCGTCCTGGTAGTCGCCGAGCTGGTCGAGCACCTCGCCCAGCGGCTGGCCGTCGAACACCAGCCGGCCGCGGCGCCAGCCGGTGGCGGCCTGGACGTCCGCCGGCTCGGGCGGGCGCAGGCCGTCGGGACCGAACGCCAGGCGCTGCCCGCTCTCCAGCCGTTGCTCGGCGCCGTCCTGGCTGACCAGCACGCTGTGTTCGGTGACCACCACCGAGACCCGGTCGCCCTCGCGCCGGACGTCGAAGCCTGTGCCCAGCGCGCGAATCCGCCCGCCGGCCGCCTCGACCTCGAACGGACGGCGCGGGTCGGCGGCGACCTGCACGTGCAGTTCGCCGCCATGCAGGCGCAACACGCGCCGTTCGCCGTCGAGGGCGAGGTCGACGCGGGTGTGGGGCGCCAGTTCGAGGCGCGAGCCGTCGGCGAGGGTGAGTTCGCGGCGCTCGCCGCTGCCGGTGCGCTGGTCGGCCAGCCAGCCCTGGCGTTCGGCCTGCCAGCCGCCGGCGAGGAACAGGGCGAGCAGCACCGCCAGCGCGGGGCGTGCGAAGCGGCGCGGCGTGGCCGGGGAATGGCCGAGCGCTTCCCACAGCCGCTCGGCGTCGGCGCTGGCGGCGCGATGGTCGGCGCTGAGCCGGCTCCACTGCGCGTAGTCCGCCCAGTCGTCCTCGCTGGCGGCGCCGTCGTGCAGGCGCACCAGCCGTTGCAACGCCTCCTCGGTCAGCGGCGGCAGGGGACGGTCCAGTTCCTCGTCGCTGGGCTTCATTCGGCGACCAGCCCGAGGCGGCGGGCACAGTGGCGCAGTGCGCGCATGATGTACTTGCAGACCATGCTCGGCGAGACGCCCAGGCGCTCGGCGATGGCCGCGTGGTTCAGGCCGTGCAGGCGATTGAGCAGCAGCGCCTCGCGGCAGTTCGGCGGCAGCTCCTGCAGCGCCTGGTGCAGCAGCTGCAACTGCTGGCGCAGCTCGTACAGGCGCTCGGGGCCGGGGCGGGCGTCGAGCAAGTGGTCGTCGAGTTCGTCCAGCGGCGTGGTTTCGCTGCGCCGGCCGCGGCTGCGGCGCAGGTCGATGATCAGGTTGCCGAGGATGCGCAGGAGGAAGAAGCGCGGGTTGGCGATGGCTTCGCGGCGGCCGCCGTGGTCCAGCCCGGCGTAGCGCAGGAAGGTGTCCTGGGCCAGGTCGGCGGCGGCTTCCCGGTCGCCCAGCCGGCGGTAGGCCAGTTGCTGGAGTTCCCTGTGGTACAGGCGGAACAGCTGCTCGAGATTGGGGGCCATGGCGGGTCCGAAGGCGAAGCGGGCGCGCCAGACTAGCTAAAACGAGAATTGTTCGCAAACGTGGCGCGAATGAGTCGGGGGAGTGATAGGGCGTCATGGGGGGACAGCTTCTCTATGAAAGCGCTGGAGGCTGGACGAGAGTTTTCCTCGGTGCCCGGGCTGCTTTCCGAGCAGCGCCTGTCTCGACCGCGCCACACGGGATTTCCCGTCCCAACGCCTCGTCGTTCCCGCTTGCGCGGGAATGACGAGGAAAGTGGTCGTCCTCGTGAAGGCGGGGGCCCAGGGCACGGTGCTCCGGTCGTCACATGGATTCCCGCTTGCGCGGGAATGACGAGGAAAGTGGTCGTCCTCGCGAAGGCGGGGACCCAGGGCACGGTGCTCCGGCCGGCACATGGATTCCCGCCTGCGCGGGGATGACGAGGAAAGTGGTCGTCCTCGCGAAGGCGGGGACCCAGGGTACGGTGCTCCGGCCGGCGCATGGATTCCCGCCTGCGCGGGAATGACGAGGTAGGTGGTCGTCCCCGCGAAGGCGGGGACCCAGGGACGCGGTGCCCTGGTCTGCGCATGGATTCCCGTCAACGCGGAAATGACGAAAGGAAGCGCCCCCTCTGCCTACGGCTTGCGCGCCACCAGCACGGCGCGGGTCGGCGCCGGCAGGCCTTCGAGGGTGCGGCTGTGGTCGGCGGGGTCGAGGAAGTCGGGCAGCGACTGGAAGCGCATCCACTCGGTGGCGCGCTGTTCCTCGACGCTGGTGGTGGACACGTCCACGCACTGCACGTCGACGAAGCCGGCGCGGCGCAGCCAGAGTTCCAGCGCCGGCACCGAGGGCAGGAACCAGACGTTGCGCATCATCGCGTAGCGGTCCTCGGGCACCAGCACCTGCTGGGCGTCGCCTTCCACCACCAGGGTTTCCAGCACCAGTTCGCCGCCCCTGAGCAGGCAGTCCTTGAGTTCCAGCAGGTGGTCGATGGGCGAACGGCGATGGTAGAGCACGCCCATGGAGAACACGGTATCGAAGCCTTCCAGCTTCGCCGGCAGTTCTTCCAGGGCCAGCGGCAGGTGCCAGGCCGGCGCGTCGGGCAGGTAGCGCTTGACCGCGAGGAACTGGTTGAGGAACAGCCAGTTGGGGTCGACGCCGACCACCGCGTCGGCGCCGGCGCCGAGCATGCGCCACATGTAGTAGCCGTTGCCGCAGCCGACGTCGAGGATGCGTTTGCCAGCCAGGTCCAGGTGCGGCGCCACCCGCGACCACTTCCAGTCCGAGCGCCATTCGGTGTCGACGTGCACGCCGAACAGCTCGAATGGCCCCTTGCGCCAGGGAATCAGGCCCTGCAGCGCGCTTTTCAGCGCGGTTCGGGTGGCCTCGTCGCAGGCGCCTTCCAGGCGCAGGGCGTCGCGCAGCTCGGCGTGCTCGACCGGCAACGCCGGCAGCGCCTCGACGGCGGCGAACCAGCGCGCCAGGTCGCCGTGGCCCACGGCCAGCTTGGCGTCGAGCTGGGCCGGCAGGTCGGCGGCCCAGTCCTGCAGCGGGCTGCCCGCCAGTTGCTGTTGCAGGGCGTCGAGGTCGAGGTGGCGGATCATGGCAGGGCGATCAGGGAGGCGAAGTTGAGGCACTGGAACCAGGGCACGACCTTGGAGAAGCCGGCGGCCAGCAGGCGCTCGCGGTGCTGTTCCAGGCTGTCGGGCTTCATCACGTGCTCGATGGCGCTGCGCTTCTGGGCGATTTCCAGTTCGCTGTAGCCGTTGGCACGCTTGAACGCCAGGTGCAGCTCGCCGAGCAGGGCATGCTCGGCCTCGTCCTCGAAGCGCAGCTTTTCCGAGAGGATCAGCGCGCCGCCCGGCAGCAGGGCCTGGCGGATGCGCGCGAGCAGCTCCTGGCGCTGCTGCGGCGGCACGAACTGGAGGGTGAAGTTGAGCGCCACCAGGGAGGCCGGCTGCAGGTCCAGGGCGAGGATGTCGGCCTCGACCACCTCGACCGGCAGCAGCTCCTGGAACATGGCGTCCTGGGCGTGCAGGTATTCGGAGCAGCGCTCGACCATGGCGTGGGAGTTGTCCACGGCGACCACCCGGCAGCCGTCGGTCTTCACGTGGCGGCGCAGCGCCTGGGTCACCGCGCCGAGGGAGCAGCCCAGGTCGTACAGCACGCTGTGCGGTTGGGCGAACTGCGCGGCCAGCACACCGAGGTTCTCGACGATGGTCGGGTAGCCCGGCACCGAGCGCTTGATCATGTCCGGGAAGACCCTGGCCACGTCCTCGTTGAAGACGAAGTCCGGCACCTGTTCCAGGGGCTGGGAGAAGAGTCGGTCGGGCTGCTGCTTCACGGCGGTCGGTCCGGTGTGGAAAAGGCCGGCATTCTAGCCAAGAGCGGGCCGTGGCCCAACCGCCTTCACTTCAACTGATCGGAAAAGAATTCGCCGGCGCCCTGCAGCGGGCCGAGTGGGTTGCGCTTGACCTCGTAGCGGCGGATGTTCGGCTCGCCGTTGCTGACCTTGTGCACCAGGGTGTCGTCGACCAGCACGAACACCGCGCGGAAGGCCCAGCCCTGCAGCTCGCGCTTCTTGCGGAAGTTGAACACGTCGGCCCAGAAGTTGCCGACCCGCTGGGTGTCGGTCTTGTTGAAGTCGAAGGCGTAGCCGATGCAGCGGTCCTTGGCCTCCAGGCACTGCAGCAGGCCGTCGGGCAGGTACTCGATGGGTACGTTGGGCTGGACGAACATCAGGCGCAGGTCGATGAACGAGAGCATCTTGCCGTTGCCCTGGGCCAGTGGGTCGAAGCCGAGGGAGAACAGATCGGAGCGGGTGGTCTTGCCGGGCTGGGCCTGGGAGTAGCGGATCTCGGCGTCCAGGTAGTCGTTGAACGGCGAGAGCACCTCGGCGCGCTCGCTGGGGAGCAGGCTACCGCAGCCTGACAGCAGGAACAGGTACAGCGGGAGCAGCATCCACGACTTGCCTTGCATGGCCGACCTCCACCAGAGAGCCTGACTCTCTCTATAGACGATTTGCCGGGGCGTCGCCGTTTTCCGGCGAGCGCGCCCGTGCCTGCGCGGCACGGGCGCGCCTGACGTTGCCTAGCGCTCGGCCAGGGAAGGCGTCGTGGAGGCGGTCGCGGTGTGAGCCGGGCGGGCGAGCAGGAGCACCGCGGAGGCGGCGATGCCGAACTGGCCCAGCCAGTAGCTGAGGATGATGGCGTAGCGCGCGCCCTCGAAGGGCGCGACGAAGCGGTTGATGCCGATCAGGCTGTCCGACAGCACGAACAGCGCGGCGCCGCCGGCCGCCAGCCAGGCGGACGCGCCGGCCACCACGCCGATCCGCGCCAGCGCGCGCCACAGCATGCAGCCGATGACCAGGCTGTACAGCGCCACCGGCGCCAGCATCTGGCCCAGGCCGCCACCGGCAGTGGCCAGGAGATAGAGCATGCCGCCGGCTGCCAGCGCGGCGATCAGCAGGTCGAAGGGGGCCAGGCGGCGGGTGTCGCCCAGGTAGGCGGCCAGGTAGGCCAGGTGGGCGAGGAGGAAGGCGCCGAGGCCGAACACGAAGAGGTCCGCCGGCCATTCCAGCAGCAGGTCGCCGAGCAGCGACAGGCCCAGGCCGATGGCGATCCAGCGCCGGTAGTGGCCGGCCGGCGCTTCGCGCAGCCAGAGCAGCAGGCAGATGACCGGGAGCGGTTTGCTCAGCAGGCGCAGCCAGGTCAGTTCGAAGTGATGGCCGAGGAGGAACAGGGCGACGCCGGCGAGGGCGACGATCAGCAGCAGTGGGCGCATGGCGGGGTTCTCTTGTTGTTGTTTGCGCCCATTATGGCCACGCTGCCGGCCGGAATCAGTGCGGCACGTAACAGCTGGAGCGGTTTGTCGCGTCAGGGGCCGGTGCCGATGGTGGCGAAGGGGAACAGCAGGCAGGTGGTCAGCCGCGGATAGCGGGCGCCGAACGCCGCGCCGAGCAACACCCCGCCCAGCGCCCACAGGGCGAGCTGGCCGAGTTCGGGCGAGGGCGCGAAGGCCAGGCGCCCCAGGCTGGCGATCCAGAAGAAGGCCATGGCGCCGATCATCGCGCCGGTCAGGCGATCCCGCCGGCGGATGGGCGAGTGCCACCAGCGGGAGAACTGCTGGCGCCTGTTGCCGGCGAACCGGCGCAGCGCCGCGATCATCGCACGTCGATCCGGCAGTCGATGGTCTTCTCCGGCGCCACGTCCTGTTCCCAGGGCCGCTGGTAGTGCATCAGCAGGCGGCCCTCGCCGGCCTGGTAGGCCTGGTAGCGCCAGGTGGACTGGCCGCCGGCGCCGACCAGCCCGGCGTCCTCCGGCGTCACGTAGACCTCGGGGCCGAGGCTGCGCAGCACGCCGCCTGCGGCGTCGGCCACCACCCAGCGGAAGCCGGTGGTGGGGTTGCTCGGCAGGGCGATGTTCAGGGTCTGCCCGGCGTGCAGCTGCAGCGGGCACTTGCCCAGCTGCTTCTCCTCCACGCTCACGGTGGATTGCGGCTGCGAGCCGCAGGCGGCCAGCAGGGCCAGGCCACAGGGCAGCAGCAGGCGATGGAACGGCTTCATGGCGGACTCCTGTCGGTCGAAACCCGCACAGCATAGCGGGGCAGGGCTGGGAGAGGGGCATTGCGTGCGCACGGCACGTCCTCGATTACGGGTAGATAGCCCGGAAGCTGTCGATGCTGAAGCCGTTCAGCCGCTTGTCGCCGAACAGGATGACGGGCACGCCGTTGCCGCCGATGGCGTCGTAGGCTTTCCGGGCGCTCTGGTTCTTCTCGATGTCGTATTCGACGTAGGCGATGCCGTTCTGCCGGAAATGGTTGCGGGCCTGCCGGCAGTAACCGCACCAGCTGGCCGCGTACATGACCACGCGCTGGCTCCTGGCGGGCGCGACCGACTCGTAGCTGACGCTCTCGTAGGGCGTGACCTTGAGGGAGAGCCGCTCCGCCTTTTCCTTGTCCTGCGGCTGGTCGCCGAAGTGGACGCGCCCCTGTTCGTCGGTCCACTTGTAGACCTCCGCCGCGCAGGCGAGCGGGAGCGTGGCGAGCAGGGCGAGGATGAATTTCGACATCGGTTGGCTTCCATGCGGACGAGGTGAGCAGTGTCCTTTCTACAGCATTGCGCCCCATAAGCAGAGCGGGTGAGGGCGGCTCACCCGTCTGCTGGGGATGGCCTCAGGCGAACAGCACCTTGGCCACGTCGGCGAAGCGCCTGGCGAAGTGCACGGTCAGCCCTTCCTTGAGGTAGTCGGGCAGCTCGGCGAAATCGCCACGGTTGGCCTCCGGCAGGATCAGCTCGAAGATCTTCTGCCGCCGCGCCGCGATCACCTTCTCGCGCACGCCGCCGATGGGCAGCACCTGGCCGGTCAGGGTCAGTTCGCCGGTCATGGCCACACCCTTCTTCGGCGCCTGGTTGCGCGCCAGGGAGAGCAGGGCGCTGGCCATGCTGATGCCGGCGCTGGGGCCGTCCTTGGGCGTGGCGCCCTCCGGCACGTGCAGGTGGACGAAGGCCTGGTCGAAGAAGCCCGGGTCACCGCCGTACTGCTTGAGGTGGGCGCCGACGTAGCTGTAGGCGATTTCCGCCGATTCCTTCATCACCTCGCCGAGCTGGCCGGTCAGCTTGAAGCCGCGGTTGAGGGTGTGGATGCGGGTCGCCTCGATCGGCAGGGTGGCGCCGCCCATGCTGGTCCAGGCCAGGCCGGTGATCACTCCGGTGCCGTTGAACACCTGCTCGCCGCGGAACACCGGCATGCCGAGGTAGCCTTCGAGGTCCTTCGGGCCGATCTTCACCTTGCTGCCGGGGTTGTCCAGCAACTGCACCACCGCCTTGCGCACCAGCTTGCCGAGCTGCTTCTCCAGCTGGCGCACGCCGGCCTCGCGGGCGTAGCCCTCGATCACCGCGCGCAGCGCCGGGTCGCTGATGCTCAGCTGGTTCTTGTTCACCCCCGCCTTCTCCAGCTGGCGCGGCCAGAGGTGGCGGCGGGCGATGGCCAGCTTCTCCTCGGTGATGTAGCCGGACAGGCGGATGACCTCCATGCGGTCCAGCAGCGGGCCGGGGATGGAGTCGAGGGTGTTGGCGGTGCACACGAACAGCACCTTGGACAGGTCCAGGCGCAGGTCCAGGTAGTGGTCGAGGAATTCGACATTCTGCTCCGGGTCGAGGGTTTCCAGCAGCGCCGAGGCCGGGTCGCCCTGGTAGCTGGCGCCCATCTTGTCGATCTCGTCGAGCATGATCACCGGGTTCATCACCTCGGCTTCCTTCAGCGCCTGCACCAGCTTGCCGGGCATGGCGCCGATGTAGGTGCGGCGGTGGCCCTTGATCTCCGCCTCGTCGCGCATGCCGCCCACGCTGAAGCGGTAGAAGGGCCGGCCGAGGGATTCGGCGATGGATTTGCCGATGCTGGTCTTGCCCACGCCGGGCGGGCCGACCAGCAGCACGATGCTGCCGGAGATCTCGCCCTTGAAGGCGCCCACCGCGAGGAATTCGGTGATGCGCGCCTTGATGTCGTCCATCCCGGCGTGGTGCTTGTCCAGCACCTTGCGCGCGTGGCCGAGGTCGAGCTTGTCCTGGCCGAGCAGGCCCCAGGGCAGGGCGGTGGCCCAGTCCAGGTAGTTGCGGGTCACCGCGTATTCCGGCGAGCCGGATTCGAGGATCGCCAGCTTGTGCAGCTCCTCGTCGATGCGCTTCTGCGCCTGCTCGGGCAGGGTCTTGCCGGCTAGGCGGGCGCGGAATTCGTCGGCGTCGGCGCTGCGGTCGTCCTTGGTGATGCCCAGCTCCTGCTGGATCACCTTGAGCTGTTCCTTGAGGAAGAACTCGCGCTGGTGCTGGCCGATCTTGCGGTCCACCTCGGCGGACAGCTCGTTCTGCAGGCGTGCGACTTCCACTTCCTTGCGCAGCAGCGGCAGCACCTTCTCCATGCGCCGCAGGATCGGCACGCAGTCGAGCACTTCCTGCAGCACGCCGGCCGGCGCGGTGGTCAGCGCGGCGGCGAAGTCGGTCAGCGGCGACGGGTCGTTGGGGCTGAAGCGGTTCAGGTAGTTCTTCAGCTCCTCGCTGTACAGCGGGTTGAGCGGCAGCAGTTCCTTGATCGCGTTGATCAGCGCCATGCCGTAGGCCTTGACCTCGTCGCGGCCGTCATTCTGGCCCTGCGGGTAGTCCACCTCGGCCAGGTAGGGCGGGCGGTGGCGCTTGAGCCAGCCGCGCACGCGCACCCGGCCCAGGCCCTGGGCGACGAACTGCAGCTTGCCGTCGGCGCGGCTGGCGTGGTGCACGCGCACCAGGGTGCCGTGCTCCGGCAGGCTGGCGGTGTCGAAGTGGCGCGGATCGGTCACCGGCTGGTCGACGTAGAACAGCGCCAGACACTTGTGCTCGGTGTTGGCCACCAGTTCCAGGGTTTCCGCCCAGTGCTCCTCGCTGACGATGACCGGCAGCACCTGCGCCGGGAAGAACGGGCGGTTGTGGATGGGGAGGACGTACAGCTTGTCCGGCAGGGTCTGGCCTGGCAGGGCGAGGTGGGTGGCCTGGCGATGCGCCTCGGCCTCGATGTATTCGTGGGTGATGTCCTGATCGCTCATGGCGGCCCTTGTCTGCTCAACCTGTGGTAGCGGGTTAGATGGGGCGATGGCCGGGGCATTTCAATGTCATTTTCGGGTTGCGCCTTTTTTGAGGGATGGTGCAACCGATGCCGCTTATCGGTGATACTGCCGCTTCGCCGTCCAACTGGTTAAAGTGCAACCCTGCCTCGGTCCGGTATTCCGCCCATGCTCAATGCCCGCCTCGCGCGCCTGGACAACCAGGCTCACGAACACGCCCACGACTATCACCAGCTGGTGATGTCGCTGTCCGGTCGCGCGGAATTCGAGGTCAGCGGCTGTGGCGGCGAGGTCTGCCGCATGCGCGCCTGCCTGGTGCCCGGGGACGCCGACCACCAGTTCGCCGGCATGGGCGACAACCGCATGCTGATCCTCGACCTGGACGGGCGCGACACCTCGCCGGAAGACCTCGACCTGCTCGCCCAGCTGTTCGAGAGCCCGCGCTACCCGACCCTGGACGCCGATTTCCAGAACCTGCTGAGCTACGCCGGCGCCGAACTGGCCCGCTACGGCAGCGACCCGCACCTGGCCCGCGCGCTCGGCGGCGTATTGCTGCGGGCCCTGCATCTGCGCCTGTTCGGCGAAGGCCGCCGCGGCGCCATCGCCAGCCTCGACATCGGCCGGCTGGACGCCTACATCGTCGAGCACCTGGCGCGGCGCATCACGGTGATCGAGCTGGCCCAGGTGGCCTGCCTCAGCCCCAGCCACTTCCACGCCCAGTTCAAGGACAGCGTGGGCCTGACTCCGCACCAGTACCTGCTCAAGACCCGCCTCGACCACGCCGCGCGGCTGCTGCGCGAGAGCCCGCTGCCGCTGGTGCGGATCGCCGGGGAGTGCGGCTTCTCCAGCCAGAGCGCGCTGACCACCGCCATGCGCCGCTACCTCGGACTGACGCCCAAGCGGTTGCGCGGGTTGCAGTAGAGCGCGGTGCGCATGGCGCACCCTACAGTGGTGTGCCTCGCAGGGTGCGTCGTGCGCACCGGTCTTGCTTGTCTATTTCGGAGCCCGCTCAGTCCCCGGTCGCCACCGGCCGCGCCGGGTCGGTGATCCATTCGCTCCAGGAGCCGGCGTACAGCGGCGCCAGCGGATAGCCGGCCAGGCTCAGGGCGAACAGGTTGTGGCAGGCGGTGACGCCGGAGCCGCAGTAGGCCACCAGGGATTGCGCCGGCCGCTCGCCGCGCAAGGCGTCGAAGCGTGCGCGCAGGCGGTCCGCCGGCAGCCAGCGACCGTCTTCGCCCAGGTTGTCGGTGAACACCGCGCAGCGGGCGCCGGGGATGTGCCCGGCCACTGGGTCCAGCGGCTCCACCTCGCCGCGGAAGCGGGGCAGGGCGCGGGCGTCCAGCAGGGTCAGGTCTGCGTCGCCCAGGCGCTGTTGCAGCTGCCCGGCGCTCAGTACCAGGCTGGCGTCCGGCTGGCCGGCGAAGTGGCCCGGCCGTGGCGCGGGGCGTTCGTCGGTCAGCGCCAGGCCTGCGTCCTTCCAGGCCTTGAGGCCGCCGTCGAGGAGGAACACGCCGTCGCGCTTGCCCAGCCAGGCCAGCAGCCACCAGGCGCGGGCGGCGAAGGCGCCGGGGCCGTCGTCGTACAGCACCACCGTGGAGTCGTCGTCGAGGCCCCAGGCGCGCAGCTTGCCGACCAGTTCGTCGGCGTCGGGCAGCGGATGGCGCCCGGTCACGCCCTTGACCACCGGGGCAGACAGGTCCCGCTCCAGGTCGGCGAACTGCGCGCCGGGCAGATGGCCCTCGGTGTAGCTGCGGGCGCCGTAGGCCGGGTCGTCGAGGGCGAAGCGGCAGTCGAGGATGACCAGGCCCGGTTCGCCCTGGCGGGTCTGCAGGTGGTCGGCGGTGATCAGCTGGGCGAGTGGCATGGGGCCTCCTGTGGCGGGTCGATGGACGGGCACATCATAGGGGGTGTCAGCGAATCCTGAGCCTGCCGATCCGGTCGTTGTCCAGGCTGCCCAGGTACAGGTAGTCGCCCACCGGCTTGACCGAGGTGACCATGCGCAGGTGGGTGCCGCTGGTGTCGTGCAGGCTCTCGACGATCTGGCCCTGCTCGTCGAGGGCGATGGCCAGGCCGTAGGCGGTCGGCTTCGGCCACAGGGCGCGGGGCAGCTTGGCCAGCTGGGCCTTGACCCAGGGCTGGTTCTGCAGGAAGTCGGCGTCGCTCTTGCGCGGCGTCGGCAGGGCCACCCAGAAGGTGCCGGCGCGGTCGCCCTGGAGGTTGTCCGGCATGCCCGGCAGGTTGTCGGCGAACAGGTCGTGGGTGCCGGCCTTGTCGCCCTTCAGCCAGTAGCGCTGGATGCGGTAGCGGTAGGTCTCGTTGACCAGCACGAAGTCCTCGTGCTGCGACAGGGCCACGCCGTTGGCGAAGTACAGGTCCCTGAGCAGCACCTCGGTCTTGCCGCTGGCCGGATCGAAGACCATCAGCCGGCCGTAGGGGCGGCCTTCCAGCAGGTCGAGCAGGTAGTCCGGCTGCTGGAACTTGCTGGAGGCGTCGGTGAAGTAGATGCGCCCGTCGCTGGCGATGTCCAGGTCATCGGTGAAGGCGAAGGGCACGCCCTCGGCCTCGGTGGCCAGGACCGTGACCTTGCCCTGCGGGTCGATGCTGAGCAGGCCCTTGTAGGCGTCCGCGACGATCAGGTTGCCCTGGGCGTCGAAGTCCATGCCCAGCGGGCGGCCGCCGGTGTCGGCGAGGGTTTCCACCTGGCCGTCGGCGATGCGCACCACGCGGCCGTCGTGCAGCCCTGCGTAGACCCGCCCCTGGCCGTCCACGGCGGTGTCTTCCGGGCCGTGGATCTGCCCTTGGGCCAGCAGTTCGGCCTTCATCAGGGTGTCGTTGGGCTCCAGCACGCCGGTCATCTGCGGCGCTTCTTGGGGTTTCCAGGCCAGCGGGGCGATGGGGCTGGGGGTGAAGGAGAGGACGACGCCCAGGCCCACAACGAGCAGCACGACGAGACCGAGGATTTTCTTCATTGTTGTTTCTTCCCTGGTGGTGTGGTGCCGGCAGTGTACAGGCTGCCGGGAGAGGGGAAGAACCTGCACGGACAATCCCGTCATTCCCGCGAAGGCGGGAATCCAGGAGCTGGCCACGACATCGTGTTCCTGGGTCCCCGCCTGCGCGGGGATGACCGTCCGAAAGGTAACCGTTCGAGATGATGACGCGCTGGGTCCCCGCCTTTGCGGGGACGACGGGGTGTGGGGGAGTCGCTGTTCCGTGGGCAACGGGCGTGAATGCCCGGTATCACGCTCGGGCATATATACTGCGCCGCATCAATCAAGGAGTGCCGCGTGGCCATCGATATTCAATGGATCCTCGACGACGCCAGCCTGGCGCGTCATTGCGCCGAGTGGCGGCAGTTGCCCTTCGTCGCCCTCGATACCGAGTTCATGCGGGTCGACACCTTCTATCCCATCGCCGGCCTGCTGCAGGTGGGCGACGGCCAGCGCGCCTACCTGGTCGACCCGCTGCAGGTGAGTGACTGGGCGCCCTTCGCCGCACTGCTGGAAGACCCGGGCGTGACCAAGGTGCTGCATTCCTGCAGCGAGGACCTGGAAGTCTTCCTGCGCCTGACCGGCGCGCTGCCGCAGCCGCTGTTCGATACCCAGCTGGCCGCCGGCTACCTCAACATCGGCTTCTCCATGGGCTATTCGCGCCTGGTGCAGGAAGTGCTGAACATCGAACTGCCCAAGGGCGAGACCCGCTCGGACTGGCTGCAGCGGCCGCTCTCGGAGACCCAGGTGAGCTATGCCGCCGAGGACGCCCAGCACCTGGCCGAGCTGTACCAGGTGCTGCTGCCCAGGCTGTCGGCGGACAAGCTGGCGTGGATTCTGGACGACGGCGCCGAGCTGGTGGCCAACCTGCGCCGCGAGGTCGACCCGGACGAGCTGTACAAGGAGGCCAAGCTGGGCTGGAAGCTGTCGCGCCAGCAACTGGCCGTGCTGCGTGCCCTGTACGCCTGGCGCGAGCGCCAGGCGCGGGCGCGCAACCAGCCGCGCAACCGCATCCTGCGCGAGCACTCGCTGTGGCCGCTGGCGCGCTTCCAGCCGGACAACAGCGTGACCCTGGCGCGCATCGAGGACATGCACCCGCGCACCGTGCGCCAGGATGGCGAGACCATCCTGCGGCTGATCCGCGAGGCCGCGGCGTTGCCGCCGGAGCGGTGGCCCGAGTCCCTGCCGACGCCGCTGCCGATCGAGGCCGGCGCGCTGCTGAAGCAACTGCGCGCGGTCGGCCAGGCCGAGGCCGAGCGTCTGCAGATCGTCCCCGAGCTGATGCTGCGCAAGAAATCCCTCGAAGCCCTGCTCAAGAGCGGCTACCCCGACGGCCCATGGACGCTGCCGGACAACCTGCGCGGATGGCGCCGTGAACTGATGGGCCAGGCCCTGCTGGACGTACTGCAATGAAGAAGATCTGCTCCATCTACAAGAGCCCGCGCAAGAACGAGATGTACCTCTACGTGCTCAAGGCCGATGCCCTCAAGCGCGTGCCCGAGGGCCTGCTGGCCGCCTTCGGCGCACCGCAGCTGTGCTTCGAGATGATCCTCACGCCGGAGAAGAAGCTGGCTCGCGAGGACATCGCCCTGGTGCTGGATAATCTCGACAAGCAGGGCTACCACCTGCAGATGCCGCCGCCCGAGGAGGAGTACATCCAGCACCTGCCGGAAGAACTGCTGCGGCGCAACGATCCGGTCTGATGCGAGTCCTCCTGCTGGAGCGCGAACAGGCGCGCTACGCCGAGTTGCTGCGAACGGCCGAGCCTGGCCTCGAACTGCACCACGACGCTGCCCGCGCGGGCGAGTGCCCGGTGTGGCTGGGTGAGCCGGACCTGCTCCTGCCGCTGCTGCGCCAGGGGCGGCGGCCCGACTGGCTGCAATCCACCTGGGCCGGCATCACGCCGCTGCTGGGAGTCGGCCTGCCGCGCGACTACCGCCTGAGCCGGGCGGTCGGCATCTTCGGCCAGCCCATGGCCGAATATGTGCTCGCCTACCTGCTGCTGCACCGCCGCCGCGTGCTGGCGCGCCTGGCCAGCCAGGTCGAGCAGCGCTGGGACGGCCAGCCGCCGCCCAGCCTGAATGGCTGCAAGGTGCTGGTGGTGGGCGCGGGCGACATCGGCAGCGAGATCGCCCGCTTCCTCGCGCCGTTCGGCGTGGCGCTGCGCGGCATTGCCCGCCAGTCCAGACCCATCGAGCCCTTCGCCGAGGTGCATGGCCTGGACGAGCTGGCCGAACAGGCGGCCTGGGCCGATTGCATCGTCAACGTGCTGCCGGATACGCCGGCCACCCGCGATCTCTACGATGCCGACCTGTTCGCGCGGATGCGCCGTGAGGCGCTGCTGATCAACTGCGGGCGCGGCGTGGCGGTGGTCGACGCCGACTTGGTGGCGGCCCTGCAGGCCGGGCAACTGGCCGGTGCGGTGATCGACGTGTGCCGCGAGGAGCCTTTGCCGCCGGGCCACCCGTTCTGGGACGCGCCGCGCCTGCTGCTCACCGGGCACAGCTCGGCGCCGACTGAACCGGCGGCGATGGCCCGGCTGTTCATCGACAACCTGCGCCGCTACCGCGACGGACAGCCGCTGCGCGGCGAGGTCGACTTCGCCCGCGGCTACTGAGGCGGCGTCAGCGCCTCGCCGATGGCATAGAAGTGCCCGCCGGCCACGTGGTGCAGGCTGCGCCAGGCCGGGTCGGCGTTCTCGAAGTGCCAGCGGCCGCCGTGGAACACCCGATCATCGGCCCAGGCGCCGACCACCTCGCCGATGAACAGGTCGTAGGCCCCCTGATTGTGCGGCTCGGGCACCAGCTTGCAGGCCAGCCAGGCGGAGCAGCCTTCGACCAGGGGCAGGTCATGGCCGGGCAGTTCGAACAGGTCGACGCCGGCCCGGGCCAGCTTGTCCGGCGCCTCCTTGAGACTGTGATTGCCGACCTCATGGGTCAGGCGCAGCTGCGCGACCGTCGGCACCTGAATCGCGAAGCGGCCGCTGCGCTCGATCAGCTCGCGGGTGCGGGTGGCCTTGTCCAGCACCACGGTGAGCTTGGGCGGGGCGAAATCCAGCACGCAGGCCCAGGCCGCCGCCATCACGTTGTCCACGCCGCCGTGGCGCGCCGAGACCAGCACGGTTGGGCCGTGGTTGAGCAGGCGGTAGGCCTTGGCGAGGTCGACGGGGGCGAGGTGGGGATTCATCGGAGACTCCTGGCGCTGGGAATTCTGATCGTGCTGTCGCTGGCTATAGCAGGACCTCGCCCACCGGCTCCAGCGGCGCCGGCGTCGGTTCGCCGATCAGCTCCAGGGTCGAGATCTCGATGGTGCGGCAGATGGCGTCCAGCGGCAGGTCGTTGGGCTGGGTATCGAACGGGTCGGCGATCTGGTCGCCGAGGGCGTCCAGGCCGAAGAAGGTGTAGGCCAGCACGCACACCGCGACGGGGGTGAACCAGCCGATACTGCCGACCAGGCAGAAGGGCAGCAGGAAGCAGTAGATGTGCACCACCCGGTGCAGCATCAGGATGTACGGATAGGGAATCGGCGTGTTGCGGATGCGCTCGCAGCCGCCCAGCACGTAGGAGAGGCGGGTCAGCTGCTGGTCGATCTCGACCAGCACCACGTCGCTGGCGCCGCTGCCGCGTGCCTGTGCCATGAAGCGCTGGCCGAGCAGGCCGAGCAGCGCGTTGGGTGAGGTCGGCAGGTCTGGCGCGTCGTCGCCCAGCGCCCGCCGGGTGTCGTCGCTCATCGGTTGCCCGCGCAGTGTGTCGCGCAGCGCATGGGCGAAGCCGATCAGCGGCCTCGCCAGCGCCAGGCGGGATTCCCGGTCCAGTTCCGGCAGCAGGGTCACGCTCTGCCGGGCTAGGTTGCGCGCGACGATCAGCAACTCGCCCCACAGCGTGCGTGCCTCCCAGAAGCGCTGGTAGGCCACGGTGTTGCGGAACGCGAGGAAGATCGCCAGCGTCAGCCCCCACAGGGTGAAGGGCGTCGCCGTCAGCAGCATGTGGTGGGCGTCGAGCAGGCCCTGGCTCGCCACCACCAGCGAGCTGAGCAGCACGGTGTACATCACCTTCTTCCAGATGACCGGGATGATCGAGCCCTTGATGGAGAACAGCAGGGTCCAGAGGGAGACGCGTTGGGGGTAGATGATCATGGGCTGTGTCGGTACGGGCCGCGCGGGGAGCCGCCATAGTACCGAAAAGGGTGGTGCTCCGGGTTGGCCGTGGTGGGGCGGGCGCAGGCTGTCAGCCGCCGACCCAATCACTGCGCGGCGGTTGGAGACCCGCGCCAGGCCTTCCGCCGCTGGACCGGGGTGACGGTGAACGAATACCGGCGGGGGAAGCGGGGCGCCTGAGCCGCCCGTTCGTCCTCCGCATCCCTGGTGTGCCCCGGCCGCGCGGCGCCGACCCGTCTGCTATACCAAGGGTCTTTCGTTCGGAGTCGTGAATGGAAGGCGGGCATGTCGCCCCCACACAACACAGCAACCAGGAGCGGTATCTACGATGGCAAGTCCAGCGGATGTGATCATTTCCAACAGGCTCGATGTGTCGATCAGAACCAAAGTGACCCGGGATTACTGGGTCGAAGGGGACGGGAAGTCCATCGACGACAAGCTGATCGGCCCGAACAGCACGGCCACGTTCAGGGTGAAGGCGAAGACCGGCCATCACGGCGAACTGGATATAGAGCTGCTACGCGACGGCGACAAGCAAGTCCTCGGCACCGCCTACATCAAGAGCATAAAGGACCCCCAGGAAGGCGGCGGCCTGAAATCCAGCGTCACCGATGCCCAGGCCAACCTGCAGCTCGCGACCTATGGCGAACGCCATTCGCCGGGCGACAAGGACCTGCGCCGGATCACCTTCACGTTGCTGAAGGCCAGCTATGCCGAACTGCGTTTCAATGAAGTGTCGATGAAGTCCGCCCACAACAGCTACGAGCGGAAGGAAGGCTTCGTCCAGCAGCTGCAGTGGAATGCCGACCAGCCCTCGAAGGATGGCTGCGGCTCGCTGGAGATCGACGTGGCGCAGTCCAAGGACGGCAACGAATGGGCGGTGACGCACACCAAGGACTACGACAAGAAGGACCGCCAGCTGTCGCAGTACCTGTCCGACCTCACCGCCTACTCGAACGCCCACCCGGGGCACGATGTGATCACCCTGCACATCGACCTGAAAAAGGTGCACTCGGACAACTTCCCCGCCGAGCTGGACGAATACATCCGCGCACGGCTGCTCATGCCGATCTACCAACCCGGGGACCTCATGGGCACTTGCGATTCCCTGCCCGAAGGGGCCAGGACGAACGGCTGGCCAACCGTCGCCGAACTGGCTGGCAAGATCATCATCTGCCTGACCGGCGACGAAACCGCGAAGAAGAAATACGCGTCGACCGATCCCAAGAAACGCCTCTGCTTCGCGGACAAGAAATGCGGCAACGACGAAGACCCGGCGGACACTCATCGGGTCTTCTTCAACTACAACATCACCCACCCGACACGTGACCAATGGATGGCGGTATTCCGCAAGGCTGCTGGGAAAAAGGATGTGCTATTGCGGGCCTATGAAGTGAACAGCGACGACAACTGGTACGACTGCCTCGAAAGCGGCTGCAACTTCATCGCCACCAACAAGATCGAGAACCATGCGTGGGCGGCGGTGGGGCACCAACGCTTCGTGAAGCGCACGCCGCTTGTGTAGCCGCTGGAGAAACGCCGGCATCGGGTGATGCCGGCGATTTCGTTGACTGGCCTAATGCTGTTTGCTTATGGCTGCCCTCGTGGGGGCGGCTGGGCTTCCGATTGGCCGTGAAGATTTGCTGTCAGTCCGTTCGCGGACAAGTCCGCTCCTACAGGGTTGGCTCGAGGGCGTGTCCGATCATTCCTTATGTGGCGGACATTGCTTTCACTCTCTGAGCTTCTGGGCAAGCGAGCGCAGCGGCGAGAGTACCTGCCGCTTGGTCCCATTGAGGAATGACTCCTGTTCGAAGGAGGGCAATGCCGCGACAGCCTCATCTGGCTGCTTGTAGTCGGGGAACAGGCTAAGCGCGTTGCCGCGTTCGACACGGGCCGCTTCACCGGCGCTCCAGAAGTCGGAGGCGACCAGTTCCTTGATCTGTTGCTGAGCGTGTTGGCCGGAGGCGAATGGCACATCGGTGCCGAACAGCAGCCGGTCTGGCTCGACCAGCTCGCGCAACGTCGCCATCGATGGGCGCGAGAGGGAGATGGCGGTGTCCAGGTAGAAGCGCCTCAGGTAAGTCAGCACGCCCTGGGTCGCGGTGTCCCCATACTCGATCATGGTGTTGGCCAGGGACACCCTCCACGCGACATAGGGCAGGAAGCCTCCGGCGTGAGCGAGAATCCAGCGGATCTTGTGGAAGCGTTCCATCGTGCCCGTCAGGATGAGGTTCAGCCCGGCTCGGGTAATGTCGCAGGGGTATTCCACCACGCTCAGGGGCGTGCTCAGGCCGAGAGGGTCGGTGGCCGGTACGTTCGGGTGGACAAAGACGATGGCGCTGCGCTCGTTGAGCTCGTGCATCAGCTCTGCGAAGAGGGGATCGCCCAGGAATTTCCCGTCGTTGCTGGCCATCAGGACCACGCCGTCCGCCTGCAAGGTATCGAGCGCATGGATGGCCTCCGCGCAGGCCCGTTCGGTGTACGGCAATGGCAGGTGCGCGAAGAATCCCATCCGGCCCTTGTGGCGCTCGGCCAGTTCGCGCGAGAACTCGTTGCTGCTGCGCGAGAAGGCCGTCAGTTCGGCTTCACCCACCTGAATGCCGGGCAGCACCGCAGAGGTGATGGCCGTCTGCACGCCGTCCGCCTGCAGGGAGGCGATGAACGACTCAGGGGACCAGTCGGGCAGTTCGAGCCCGGCAAGCGACCTCGTGTTGCGGCGTGCCAGCAGGTCACGCATGGCCGGAGGCACGATATGGCGGTGAACGTCGATCACGCCGGATTGCTCGACTGCAGCGATGGCCGCCGCGTCCGCATCCGGATCAAGGTTCCTCACGATGTTCTTCTCTGGTTCGCTTTTCATGTTCGATGCGAGCACCCCGGCACCTATGAGCGCGCCAGCGCCCACGACGAATGTACGACGTTTCATGACCACCTCTTGTTCTTGTACTGAAGCCCCGCAGATCAGCGGTTGCGCATGGACTCGGCCATGGATGACATCGGCCCGGTCATCGCTCGTCGCAGGCGCCCGGCCACGGACTCGCTCTCGAAGATGGGGAGGGCGGCGACGACCTCGTCGGCATGGCGGTACTGGGGGAAGAGTTCGAGCGCGTGGCCCCGGGCGACGCCGTACTTGACCGGCTCGGGGAACAGGTCGGATTCGTCCAGGGTGCGGCACTGCAGCGCCGACGCGGGGGCCGGCGCGAACGGGAAGTCGCTGCCGAACAGGATGTGCGAGGGATCGACCAGCTCCTTCAGCGCCACCATGGAGTAGCGCGACGGCGACAGCGCGGTGTCGAAGTAGAAGCGCTCGATGTAGTACTGCACGCCCTGTGGCGCGTGGCGCTGCAGATCGGGAATGTCCACCGTGCCCAGCCGCCCGGCCACGAACGGCAGGAAGCCACCGGCATGGGCCAGGATCCAGCGGGTATTGGGGTATTTCTCCTGGGTTCCGCTCAGGATCAGGTTGATCGCGGCGCGCGTGGTGTCGCAGAGGAACTCGATGAGAAAGCCCGGCATGTCGAGGCCGATGTTCACGCTGGTCTCGTGCAGGTTGGGATGCACGAAGACCACCGCCCGGCGGCGATCCAGCTCGCTCATCAGCTCGTCGAACAGTGGGTCGCCGAGGAAATGGCCGTCGGTGCTGCCCAGCAGCACCACGCCATCGGCCTTCAGCACATCCAGGGCGTAGATGGCCTCGCTGCAGGCCTGCGCGGTGAAGGGCATCGGCAGCACCGCGAAGAAGCCGAAGCGGCCGGGATACTGCGCCACCATCCCTGCGGATAATTCGTTGCAGCGCCGGGCCAGGTCGACGGCCTGGGCGGCTCCGCCGCCAAAGTGAACACCGGGTGCGGAGAGGGAGGTGATCGCGGTCTGAATGCCGTTGGCATCCATCACGGCAATGGACTTCTCCGGAGTCCACCTGGGAAGCGGGGCGCCCGCGACCTTCTCGATGCCCTTGGCTTGCATGGTGGCGACGAAGGCAGGGGGGATTACGTGGTGGTGGACGTCTATGCGCCCTTGCTTGATGGCCATGAGAGGTACCTTGGCGAGCATGGAATTCGAGCCGATCGGCGACTCACCGCTAACACACTCGATCCATGATGAGCACTTGTGATCACTACGGTCAAGGGCGGATCATGTCTTGGCTTGCCTGTAACCCTTCCACAAGCTGCCTCTCGCCGCGCTCATGGCCTCTGTAATGGCTGTTCCAGACGTATTTCATGGGGTGCATGGTGATGTCCGGCTAAAAAACAGACGATTTCGTGGTTGATTTGTAGTGATCAGTGGTGTTCACTTGTGAGCATTCGACGTCTCGAAGGTCTATAGCCGTGAGCATCATTCAAAAGCGCATCCATGAAGCGGCCCTCCAGCTGTTCGCCCAGAAGGAACTGGCGGACGTTAACGTCAGTGAACTGGCGCAGAAGGCGGGGCTGGCGCGCAACACCATCTACAAGAATCTCGAATCCATCGAAACGTTGTTCGAGACGGTCGCCACCGAGCTGGCATCCGAAATGAACGAGCGGGTTGGCAAGAGCGCGGCCCCTGGGCTGGATCCGGCGCAGCGGCTGTCCAACGGCATTCGCTTCTATATCCGTAGAGCCCATGAGGAGCACAACTGGGGTAGCTTCCTACTTCGCTATGGAGCCTCGCATGTATCGATGCAGGCTCTGTGGGATGGCCCACCTGTGAGAGACGTGCTGGAAGGCCTTGCCAGTCAGCGCTACAGCTTCCGTCAGGATCAACTCTTGTCCGCCATTGGCCTGATCGCTGGAGCGGTTCTGTCGGCTATCAGTCTCGTCCTGCAAGGGCATAAGACGTGGCGCGATGCCGGCGCCGATACCGCGGAGTTTGTCCTGCGAGGGTTGGGTGTGCCAGCTGATGAAGCTAGAGCATTTGCCACTGCTCCGCTCCCAGAGTTACCGACTCTAGACGACTGATAAACCCGGTTCTGCAAAGCGCACCATGTGATGCGCAGGAGGAGCTTATTGCCTGAAAAAAGTGAACAAGCAGGTTAGGCCAGTCAGGCACTTCTGCTGATCAAGCGCCCGCTAGTACGCAGGGCGTAATACCCAGCACTTCCAGAAATACGGATTTCATCGAGCCCTCGATGACCTGTACGGGCCGGCTCGTCCCGCAAAAAGGGCCTGCGTCGCAACACAAGAACAACAAGAGGTAGTGAAGATGCTCAAGCAACCCCGATGGCGGCCGGCCCGGCTCGCCAATGCAATCAGCCTTGCAACCCTGTTTTCCGCGTCGGCCCAGGCCATCGACTTTTCCATCGGCGAGATCGATGGCCAGCTGGATTCCACCCTGTCCATCGGTGCCAGCTGGGCATTGCGCAACCCGGATCCCGATCTGCTCGGCAGCAGCGTCACCGACGACGGTCGGCGCAACTTCAAGAAGGGCGAGACCTTCTCCAAGATCTTCAAGGGCATCCACGACCTGCAGCTGAGCCACGGCGAGAGCGGCGTGTTCCTGCGCGGCAAGTACTGGTACGACTTCGAGCTGAAGGACGAGAGCCGCCTGTTCAAGGACATCGACGACCACAATCGCAAGACCGGCGCGCAATCCAGCGGCGTGCAGCTGCTCGATGCCTTCGCCTACCACGGCTACACCATCGCCGACCTGCCGGGGACGGTTCGCCTCGGCAAGCAGGTGGTGAGCTGGGGCGAGAGCACCTTCATCCAGGGGGGGATTAACAGCATCAACCCGGTCGATGTCGCTGCGTTTCGCCGCCCTGGTTCGGAGATCAAGGAAGCCCTGATCCCGGTCAACATGTTCTACCTGTCGCAGAACCTCACGGATAACCTGACCGCGGAGCTGTTCTACCAGCTGGAGTGGGATCAGAGCGTCATCGACAACTGCGGCACCTTCTTCGCGCCCAACGATGCGATTGCCGATGGTTGCACCGGCCTGGTCGCCGGTCCCGCGCTGGATCAGAACGCCCTGGCCCAGGCCGCGCTTTCACCTTTCGGCGTCGATCTGACCAACGAGGGCATTCGCATTCCGCGCGCGGGTGACAACGACGCCCGCGATGACGGCCAGTGGGGCGCCGCGTTGCGCTGGTTCGCCCCGGAGCTGAACAGCGAGTTTGCCGCCTACTTCATGAACTACCACAGCCGCATGCCCTACATCAGCGGTATCAGCAGCCCGCACATGGCCGATCTGGGTTTCGCCAGCCAGGCTTGCGCCAACCTCGGCATCGACGATCCGGCGATATGCAGTGCCGTGGTCGGCAGCGCCCAGGGCCAGGCCCTGGTTCAGGGATACCGCCTGGGTACCTCGCAGTACTTCGCGGATTACCCGGAAGACATCCAGCTGTACGGCCTGAGCTTCAGCACCATCCTGCCGACCGGCACCACGCTTTCCGGCGAGATCAGCTACCGGCCGAACATGCCGATCCAGATCAGCGCGGTCGACATCGTCGCGTCTTTCTTCGGTGATCCCAATTTCTCACCCGTGCTGTCGTCGGGCTACTTCACCGCTGCCAACAGCGCCACGATGTCCGGTTACCAGCGCAAGGAGCTGACCCAGGCCCAAGTCACAGCCACCCACTTCTTCGACCAGGTCATGGGGGCAGATCGCCTCACCCTGGTCGGCGAAGCCGGCGTGACCCACGTCGGCGGCATGGGCGGCGACGGCCTGCGCTATGGCCGCAGCACCACCTTCGGCATGGGTGAGCTGGCCGACAACAGCATCTGCACGACCCAGATCAATACCAGGACGCCCAAGTACTGCACCGACGACGGCTTCACCACCAGCACCTCCTGGGGTTACCGCGTTCGCGCGATCTGGGAGTACAGCAATGTGATCGACGGCGTCGAACTCAGGCCCAGCCTGGCCTGGAGCCACGACGTCAACGGTTACGGGCCGGAGCCCGGCTTCAACGAAGGCTCCAAGGCCATCAGCCTGGGGCTGGACGCCGTCTACCTCAATACCTACACCGCCAGTCTCGCCTACACCGACTACTTCGGCGGCGACTACAACGCGATGGCCGATCGCGACTACGTCGCCCTGAGTTTCGCCGTGTCGTTCTAAGTGGAGTTATCCAGATGAATAATAAAATGCTCTCGGCGTGCTCATTCGCCCTTGCCTGCACCTTCGCCCACACCGCCCTGGCGGCGGTCAGCCCCGATCAGGCCAACCAGCTTGGCTCCGGCCTGACCCCCATCGGCGCCGAAATGGACGGCAACGCCGATGGCAGCATCCCTGCCTGGACCGGTGGCCTGCCCAAGGACGCCGGGACACTCAGCGCCCAGGGTTTCCTCAGCAACCCCTTCGCCAACGAGCAGCCGCTGTTCACCATCACCGCGCAGAACGCGGCCCAGTACCAGGACAAGTTGAGTCCTGGCCAGCAGGCGATGCTCAAGCGATACGCCACTTACCAGATACCGGTTTATCCGAGTCATCGCAGTGCCAGCCTGCCCGATGCCGTCTACCAGGCGGCGAAGGAGAACGCGACCAGGGCCAGGCTGGTCGAGGGCGGCAATGGCCTGGTCGACTTCTCGACCGCCATTCCATTCCCGATCCCGCAGAACGGCCTGGAAGTGCTGTGGAACCACATCACCCGCTACCGCGGCGGCAGTGCCAAGCGCACCCACGTGCAGGCCACGCCACTGGCCAGCGGCAAGTTCATGCCGGTGTACTTCAAGCAGCAGTTCACCTTCCGCGACCGGATCAAGGACTTCAATCCGGCCAAGCCCGGCAACGTGCTGTTCTACTACCGGCAGCTGGTCACCGCTCCGGCACGCCAGGCCGGCGACGTGGTGCTGGTGCACGAGACCCTGAACCAGGTGAAAGAGCCGCGCATGGCCTGGATCTACAACGCCGGCCAGCGTCGTGTGCGTCGCGCTCCGCAGATTTCCTACGACGGGCCGTACCCGGCCTCGGAGGGGCAGCGGGTCGCCGACAACCTGGACATGTACAACGGGGCGCCCGACCGCTACGACTGGAAGCTGGTCGGCAAGCGCGAGATCTACATCCCCTACAACAGCTTCAAGCTGGACTCGCCGACGCTGAAGTACAGCGACATCGTCCATCCCGGCCACCTGAACCCCGCTCACACGCGCTATGAGCTGCACCGCGTGTGGGAGGTCGAGGGCACCCTGAAAAAAGGCGAGCGCCATATCTACGCCAGGCGGGTGTTCTTCATCGACGAAGACTCCTGGCAGATCGCCCTGGCGGACCATTACGACTCGCGCGGCACGCTGTGGCGCGCCGCGGAGGGACATCTGACACCGCTGTACGACGTACAGGTGCCGTGGCTGGGTGCCGAGGCCCTGTATGACCTGATCAATGGCCGCTACATCGTCTCCGGCATGCGCAACGAGGAGAAGGACCCGATCGAGTTCGGCTTCTCTTCGCTGGCCGCCGAATACACCCCGGCGGCTCTGCGCAACGCGGGCATTCGCTGACCCCGGCTACTCCAGTCGAAGGCGTTCCGCTCTAGACCCTTGCCGCCCTGCGGGGCGGCCTTTTACGAGCAGGCAACGCTCGCATCAGCGAGTGAGATCACTACAGCATTCAAATGAACACTTGTGTTCATATATGAGCAATTGTAGATTAATTGGCACGACAACCAGCAGGTATCTCTGGAGCGCACATGACCCATAACGCAGCCATTCCAGGCCTCACATCCCGCCATGTCAGCGTCGGCCGGCGGCAGATATTCCTCAGCGAGGCCGGCCAGGGCCATCCTCTGCTCATGCTGCACGGCGGCGGGGCGGGCGCCTCGGGCATGTCCAACTACTCGCGCAACATCGAGGCACTGGCCAAACAGTTCCGCGTGCTGGTGGTGGACATGCCCGGCTATGGCCAGTCGACCAAGGGCCTGGATCGCAGCGATTCCTTCGGCGATCTGGCCAGGAGCATGCTCGGCCTGCTCGACGTCCTGCAGATCAAGTCGGCCCACGTGGTCGGCAACTCCCTTGGCGGCGCCTGCGCGCTGCGCATGGCACTGGAGGCGCCGGCGCGGGTCTCGGCCCTGGTACTGATGGGCCCGGGCGGGATAAACACCACGCGCAGCCTGCCCACCAAGGGGCTGAACCAGCTGCTCGACTACTACAACGGCGAAGGCCCGACGCTGGAGAAGATCACCCGCTTCATCCGCGAATACCTGGTCTACGACGGCAGCCTGGTGACCGACGCCATGATCGCCGAGCGCTACCGCTCCAGCATCGACCCTGAAGTGGTCGCCGCTCCGCCGCTGCGTCGCCCACCAGGCCTGAAGGCCGCACTGCGCATGGACTTCACCCGTGACGCACGCCTCGACCAGTGCCAGGTGCCGACCCTGGTGCTGTGGGGGGCGGAAGACAAAGTCAATCGCCCCAGTGGCGGCGAGACGCTGCGCAAGCGCATGCCCAACTGCGACCTGTACCTGTTCAGCAAGACCGGGCACTGGGTGCAGTGGGAGCGCGCAGCGGAATTCAACGCCGTCACCGCCGGCTTCCTCGCCTGCCACAACCCGGCCTGAGCGTACGGAGTACCTATGAAACAGGACATCTTCGGCGCCAGCAGCATGGGCTATGTGGTCATCGAGTCGAGCCGGCTGGACCGCTGGCAGGCCCTGCTGCAGGACGGCATCGGCCTGCACCTGCAGCATGTGGACAGCCAGTTGCTGGCCTTGCGCATGGACCAGTACCAACGCCGCATCATCGTCAAACGCGGCCCGGCGGAAGACTTCGCCGCCATCGGTTGGCAGCTGAGCGACCAGAACACCCTGGACATCGTGCTCCAGCGCCTGAAAACCCGCGGCATCGCCATCCACGAAAGCAGCGCGGCGGAAGCCGCCGAACGCGGCGTGGTGCGTTTCTGGCGGGTGATCGGGCCCAAGCGCATGGCCATCGAGCTGTTCATCGAGCCGCTGACCACCGACGAGCCGCTGAGCATGCTCAGCGAAGGCTTCATCACCGGCGAGGCCGGCATGGGCCACCTGGCGATCACCAGCCGTCGCGGCAAGGACATGCGCCGCTTCTGGCAGGAAATCTTCGATGCCCGGCAGAGCGACACCATCGTCGAGCAACTGGCTGGTGTGACCGTCGACATCGAGTTCTTCCGCGTCAATCCGCGCCACCACTCGATCGCCATCGCCCAGGTGCGCGGCCTTGCGCTCGACCCGATCCGCACCAAGGCCCAGCACATGAACCTGCTGACCACGTCAGTCGGTGGGCTGACCGATGCCTTCCTGCGCTGCCGTCGGCTGGGCTTCGAGATGGCCCACGAGATCGGCGAACACCCCAACGACCGCGAGCAGTCGTTCTACGTCCTCACCCCCTCCGGTTTCGAACTGGAGCTGGGCTGGAACGCCCTGGAAGTCGACGAGGCCAGCTGGCAGATCGCGACCTACAAGGGCATCAGCCTGTGGGGCCACAAGCCCCAGAAGCCTGGTACCTGGAACACGCTCAAGACCAACCTGGGCAATTTCGGCCAAGGCCTGCGCTCGCTGCGCCGCGCCGAGTACTCCCCGCTGTAGGAACCGCCATGACTACCCACAATTCTGAAATCGTCGACGTCGTCATCGCCGGCCTCGGCCCGACCGGCGCCACGCTGGCCCACCTGCTCGGCAAGCGCGGCCTGTCGGTGCTGGTACTGGAGCGCGAACCGGTGTTCTACGGCAATGCCCGTGCGGTGTATACCGACGACGAGTGCATGCGCGTGATGCAGGCCGCCGGTGTCGCCAAGGATCTGGCGGCCGACATGCAGATCGACACCCCGGCCCAGTGGACCTTCCCGGATGGACGGGTGATCGGCCGCTACTGGCAGCTCAAGCGCCGCTTCGGCTGGCCGGTGATCAACTTCCTCTACCAGCCCTGGCTGGAGACCAGGCTCAGCGACCTGCTGGCGAACCACCCGACGGTGAAAGTGGTGCGCGGGCGCGAGCTGGTGGACTTCGAGCAGGATGGCGAGCTGGTCACCCTCACTCACCAGGCCACGCAGAGCTGCCGTTTCGGCGATGGCGACGGCAGCCGCGTCGATCTCGACGTCGACCCGGCGCCGGCCACCCTCAAGGCGCGCTACCTGGTCGGCGCCGACGGCGGCCGCAGCACGGTGCGCGAGAAGCTCGGCATCGGCATGGACGGCAAGAACTTCCCCGAGCCCTGGCTGGTGGTCGACCTGGAGATGAAGGAAGGGGAAGACGCGCTGCGCCACATTCCCTACTTCAACTTCATCTGCGATCCGGGCTGCCCGGTGGTCAGCTGCCCGCAGCCGGGGCGCTTCCACCGCTTCGAGTTCATGCTGATGCCCGGCCAGACCAAGGAGTACATGGAGGACCCGGCCACGGTACGGCAGTTGCTCAGCCGCTACGTCGACCCGGACAGGTTCGAGGTCAAGCGCAAGCTGGTCTACACCTTCAACGCCCTGGTTGCCCGCGAGTGGCGCAAGGGACGCGTGCTGCTGGCCGGCGACGCCGCGCACATGACCCCGCAGTTCATGGGCCAGGGCATGAGCTCCGGCGTGCGCGACGCCTACAACCTGGCCTGGAAGCTGGAGGCGGTGCTGCGTGGCAAGGCCGCCGACAAGCTGCTCGACACCTACGGTAGCGAGCGCTACCACCATGCCAAGGCGATGATCGACATCTCGGTGAGGATGAAAGACTTCGTCTCCATGTCGAATCCGTTCAAGACGGCGCTGCGCAACGTTGCCGTCAGGGTCTTGAATGCCACCCCGGTACTGGGCAAGTGGCTGCGCGAGGGTGGCTTCAAGCCCACCCCGACCTACAAGCCCGGCTCCTACCTGGGGCTGCCCAGGAGCGGCCGCCGCGACGTCGCCGGCACGCTGTTGCCCCAGCCGGAAGTCCGCACGTTCAAGGGGAAGCGCGTTCCGCTCGACGAAGTGCTCGGGGAGGGCTTCGCCCTGCTTGGCCTGGAGAACAACCCGCGGGTTGCCCTGTCTGCCGAGTCCCGGCAGTTCCTGTCGGCGCTGGATACCCGCTACGTCACGCTGTTCCCCTTCGGCGGCCGCCCACAGGGCATGGGCGTGCAACGTTTCAGTCCCGCCGATCTGGTCGAGGTCGAGGAGCCCGATGAGGATCTGGTGCGCTGGTTCAAGCGTGCAGGACGCGGTCGCGATCTGATCGCCGTGGTACGACCGGACAAGTTTGTCTTCGCCCTGGTGCCCGCTGAGCAATTGGACACTGCGCTGGCCGAACTCAAACGCCAGCTGGGCTGGCGGCCGAACCTGGCCGCCGGCCAGGCGAACGTCGCCGACATGAGGAAAAGCGCATGAGCCGCGACGCCCTGAAGAAGCTGGAACAGGCCGCCGACGCGCTGGCACAGGCGCGGCAACGGCGAGAACCCTGCGCACAGATCTCGGCGACCTTCGGCATCACCACCCTGACCGAGGCCTACGCCGTGCAAGAGATCAACACCCGGCGTGCCCTGGACCAGGGGCGGCGGCTGGTCGGGCGCAAGGTCGGCCTCACATCCACTGCGGTGCAGCAGCAGCTGGGCGTGGACCAGCCGGACTTCGGCATGCTGTTCGCCGACATGGAGATCGCCGATGGCGAAGGCGTCGACTGCAGCCGGCTGATCCAGCCCAAGGCCGAGGGCGAGATCGCCTTCGTCCTCGGTCGCGACCTGCCCGATGCCGACACCACGCTGGCCGAGCTGATGAGTGCGGTGGAGTACCTGCTGCCGGCCATCGAGATCGTCGACTCCGCCATCGTCGACTGGAGGATCACCCTGGCCGATACGGTGGCGGACAACGCCTCTTCCGCCCTCTACGTGCTGGGCAAGCAACCCACACGATTGTCGGCGCTGGACCTGCGCCTGGAGGGCATGCTGCTGGAGAAGAACCGCCGCCAGGCCTCCATCGGCGTCGGCGCCGCCTGCCTGGGCAACCCGCTGGATGCCTGCCTGTGGCTGGCCCGCACCATGGCCGAGTTCGGTCGCCCGCTGGTGGCCGGCGACGTGTTGCTGTCCGGCGCCCTCGGTCCCATGACCCAGGTCGTCCCCGGCGATCACCTGCACCTGCGCCTGACTCGCCTGGGCGAAGTCGGCTGCCACTTCCATTGAGCCGCCGGCCTGGAGAAACGGAATGAGCACCAAGAAACTCAAAGTCGCCATCGTCGGTTCCGGCAACATCGGCACCGACCTGATGATCAAGGTGATGCGCAACGCGCAGTACCTGGAAATGGGCGCCATGGTCGGCATCGACCCGGCGTCCGACGGCCTGGCCCGCGCGGAGCGCCTGGGCGTGGCCATCACTCCCGAGGGGGTCGAGGGCCTGAGCCGCCTGCCTGTGTTCGACGAGATCGACTTCGTCTTCGATGCCACCAGCGCCGGCGCGCACGTCTGGAACTCCGGCTTCCTGCGTGGCGTGAAGCCGGGCATCCGCCTGATCGACCTGACCCCCGCGGCCATCGGCCCCTACTGCGTGCCGGTGGTCAACCTGGAGCAGAACCTCGACCAGCTCAACGTCAACATGGTCACCTGCGGCGGCCAGGCCACCATACCCATGGTCGCGGCGGTGTCGCGGGTGGCCAGGGTCCACTACGCCGAGATCATCGCCTCCATCGCCAGCAAGTCCGCCGGCCCCGGCACCCGCGCCAATATCGACGAATTCACCGAGACCACCAGCAAGGCCATCGAGGTGATCGGCGGCGCGGCCAAGGGCAAGGCCATCATCATCATGAACCCGGCCGAGCCGCCGCTGATGATGCGCGACACGGTGTTCGTGCTCTCCGAGGCGGCCGACCAGGCCGAGGTCGAGGCGAGCATCGAGGAGATGGCCGCCGCCGTGCAGGCCTACGTGCCGGGCTACCGGCTGAAGCAGAAGGTGCAGTTCGACGTCATCCCCGAATCCGCGCCGCTGAACATCCCCGGCCACGGCCGGTTCTCCGGGTTGAAGACCTCGGTGTTCCTCGAAGTCGAAGGCGCCGCTCACTACCTGCCGGCCTATGCCGGAAACCTCGACATCATGACCTCCGCCGCGCTGGCCACCGCCGAGCGCATGGCGCAATCGATCCTGAACAGCGCGACGCGCAACGGCTGAGGAGCGCGAACATGACTTTCGACCCGAGCAAGAAGCTGTACATCTCCGACGTCACCCTGCGCGACGGCAGCCACGCCATCCGCCACCAGTACGGCCTTGACGGCGTGCGCGCCATCGCCCGTGCCCTGGACAAGGCCAGGGTGGACTCCATCGAGGTGGCCCACGGCGACGGCCTGCAGGGCTCCTCCTTCAACTACGGCTTCGGCAAGCACTCCGACCTCGAATATATCGAGGCGGTGGCCAGCGAGATCAGCCACGCCAGGATCGCCACCCTGCTGTTGCCCGGTATCGGCACCGTGCACGACCTGAAGAACGCCTATGAGGCCGGCGCGCGTATCGTGCGCGTGGCCACCCACTGCACCGAGGCGGATGTGTCCAGGCAGCACATCGAATACGCCCGCGAGCTGGGCATGGACACCGTCGGATTCCTGATGATGAGCCATATGGTTCCGCCCGAAGAGCTGGCTCGCCAGGGCCGGCTCATGGAGAGCTATGGTGCGCAGTGCATCTACATGGCGGACTCCGGCGGCGCGATGAACATGAACGATATCCGCGACCGCATGCGTGCCTTCAAGGCGGTGCTCAAGCCGGAAACGCAGACCGGCATGCACGCCCACCACAACCTGTCGCTCGGCGTGGCCAACTCCATCGCCGCGGTGGAGGAGGGTTGCGACCGCATCGACGCCAGCCTGGCCGGCATGGGCGCCGGTGCCGGCAACGCGCCGCTGGAGGTGTTCATCGCCGCCGCCGAGCGCCTGGGCTGGAACCACGGCACCGATCTCTACACCCTGATGGACGCGGCCGACGACATCGTCCGCCCGCTGCAGGACCGCCCGGTGCGGGTCGACCGCGAGACCCTCGGCCTCGGCTACGCGGGTGTGTACTCCAGCTTCCTGCGCCATGCCGAAGTCGCCGCTGCCAAATACGGCCTGAAGACCCTCGACATCCTGGTCGAGCTGGGCGAGCGGCGCATGGTCGGCGGCCAGGAGGATATGATCGTCGACGTCGCCCTGGATCTGCTCAAGCTAAAAGGCCAGGCACTACCCACCTGAACAGGGACAACCCGATGCCACGTGTTCAATCAAACGGGAAGGTCGCTCTGGTGACCGGCTCCAACTCCGGTATCGGCCGGATCACCGCTCGCGCGCTGGCGCTGCAGGGATATCGGGTGTTCCTGGCCTGCCGTTCCGAGGCACGCACACGCCCTGTACTCGATGAAATCCGGAGCCTGAGTGACGGCACCGCCCAGGCCGAGTTCCTGCTGCTCGACCTGGGCGATCTCGGCTCGGTTCGCCGCTGTGCCGATGCCTTTCTCAAGCGGGGCCTGCATCTCCATCTGCTGATCTGCAATGCGGGGCTGGCGGGGCAGAGAGGCATGACCACCTCCGGCTTCGAACTGGCATTCGGCACCTGCCACGTAGGCCACTTCCTGCTGGTCGAGTTGCTGAAGGAGCGACTTGTCGAGTCGGCCCCGGCGCGTATCGTCATGCTCTCCAGCAAGGCGCACCGCCATGCCCAGGGAATCGACTTTGACCGGGTGCGCCAGCCGACGCGAAGTCGTACGGCGCTACAGGAGTACGCAGTCGCGAAGCTGGCGAACCTGCTGCATGCCAAGGAACTGGCTCGTCGCCTGGAGGGGACCGGCGTCACGACCTATGCGGTTCATCCCGGCGTGGTCGCGACAGACGTATGGCGAGCACTGCCTTCGATGCTCGCGTGGGTGATCAAGCTGTTTATGCGCAGTGAAGAGGACGGAGCCGCTACGACGTTGTACTGCGCAACCGACCCCCGAGTGACCGGTCAAACCGGGCGCTATTACGCCGATAGCAAGGAAGAACAGCCATCCCCGGTTGCCTGTGATCCGGCTCTGGCCGCGGAGCTGTGGCGCCGAAGCGAAGGCTGGATAAGCAGGGAGTAGTGCGGAGCGGGCTGGGGCGGGCTCATGGCTTGGACTCTGAGCAGATGGCCGGCAGTGCCCATCGGGGTCAGCACAGCCAGCAACGGCGTTTTTCGTGGACGTCGCTACCGGCCGATTCTGTTGAAAAACTCGATGTGCGACAGAGCTGCTTGCTCGTAGCCGGAAAAATGTACAAATCGAGCGCTTCTACGCGAAATCCAGAGCAACTCGACCAGCGCAACGATTCAGATTTCAGCCTCAGCCGTGCACTTTCGGCGAAGAAAATCGCCGAGGGAGTTTTTCAACAGAATCGGCCATAAGCAGTCAGTCATGATCTTCGCTTCTGAGGCCACAAAGTCAGCCCAGCAGTGATCGCTTCTCTACAAGGAAGTCGATCAGCGCTCTCACCTTGGCCGGCATCTGCGCACGTGTAGGGGCGTAGAGGTAGAAGCCAGGGAAAGATGGGCACCAAGGTTGTAGCACTCTCACCAGCTCCCCCGATTCCAGTTGCTCAAGCACACAGATATCGAGGTACTTGATCAGACCGACGCCCTGGATGGCAGCCTTGAGCATGCTCTCGTCATCGTTGAACACCACACTGCCGCGTGGCTCGAACACCTGGGTATGCCCATCGCCATCCGGCTCGGTGAACGACCAGCGATCCAGCGTGCCGCTACTGGTGAAGCGATACGCCAGACAGTTGTGCTGGCCGAGTTCCGCTGGCGTCTGTGGAATACCGTAGCGCTTGAAGTAGGCCGGCGAGCCTACAACTGCCATCTCGATACGCGGGGTAATCGGTACGGCCACCATGTGTTCGTCCAGACTCTCGCCCAGGCGAATTCCGACATCGGCACCGTCAGCGATGATGTTGGAGATGCCGTCATTGAGCACCATCTCCAGACGCAGTCCCGGATAGCGGGCGAGAAACTCGCCCAGGTACGGCTCCAGCAAGGTGCGTGCGGCGATGCGCGAGGCATTCACTCGGATCAGACCGGTGGGTGCGGCCTGCACCTCCCCCAACTCGGTGACTGCCGTATCGATCATCTTCAGGGCCGGGGCCAAGGCATCGAACAGACGCTGGCCTTCTTCAGTCAGCGACATGTCTCGTGTGGTGCGATGCAGCAGCCGCACGTTGAGCTGTTGCTCCAGGCTTTTGAGGTGCTGTGACAACGCTGCACGGGACATATCCATCTCGGTCGCCGCCTTGGTAAAGCTGCGATGACGAGCGATATGGACGAACCAGGCAAGGGCCGGGAGAAGCGCTGGATTGATCGACATATTGTTAAGGATTCCTAACGTCTCATGTCGAGTTTTGCATATTTTTCTAAAACAAACCTGGGCCTAGGATAACTCCATCGAGCGACACCCGGACGCTCAGTACTGGAGCCCAGATCATGCAGAAAGTCAGCATCCCCACCCTCAACGGCCAAGGCATCACTCTTGCCGCCGTCATCCATCAACCGGCTGGTTTTGATGCCAGCAAACAGTATCCGATCATCGTCGTCGCTCATCCGGGCGGGGGTGTGAAGGAGCAGGCTTCCGGTCTGTATGCGCAGAAGCTGGCTGAACAGGGATTGCTGGCCATCGCCTTCGATGCCTCCTACCAAGGCGAGAGCACCGGTGTGCCGCGCCAGCTGGAGAACCCCTATGTACGTAGCGAGGACATCAGTGCAGTGGTCGACTACCTGACCACGCTGCCTTACGTCGATGGGGCTCGTATCGGTGCGATGGGCATCTGTGCCGGCGCCGGCTACACCGCCAATGCGGCGATCAACGACCGTCGCATCAAGGCTGTCGGCACGGTCAGCGCCGTCAACATTGGTCAGATGTTCCGCAATGGCTGGGAAAACACCGTCAAGGATGCCGATGCCCTGTCGTACATCGAGCACGGTTCTCAGGCACGTAGTAGCGACGCCAAGAGCGCTGAGCTGGCGACCCTGCCGCTGGCACCGATGCGCGAAGAAGATGCGCCGAACGAAGAACTGCGTGAGGCCTGGGAGTATTACCACACCCCGCGCGCCCAGCACCCCAATGCGCCGGGCTTCATGACTGCGCGCAGCCTGCCGCAGATCATCACCTACGACGCCTACCACAAGGCCGAGGCTTTCCTGACCCAGCCGTTGCAGATCGTGGCGGGCACCCAGGCGGGTAGCAAATGGATGAGCGATGACCTCCTGGCGCGTGCCGCCAGCAGCGACAAGAGCATGCACCTGATCGAGGGGGCCAACCACATGTCGCTGTACGACAAGCAGCCCTATGTGAATGAAGCCGTCTCTGTGCTGGCTGACTTCTTCCAGAGCCGCCTGTAACCCCCCAATCTTGTCGATGCCCGGCGCAGCGGTGCCGGGATCAGGAGTCCGAAGCATGAGCACCATCCAACACATCACCTACCGCAACCTCGGCTGGGACAGCGCAGCCGACTTGTACCTGCCAGCGGATTTTGACCAGAGCAAAACCTATCCCGCTATCGTCAGTACCCACCCGATTGGCAGCTGCAAGGAGCAGACCTCGGGGAGCGTTTATGCCCGTCAGCTAGCACAGGCCGGCTTCGTGGTACTGGCCTTCGACGCCAGCTTCCAGGGCGCCAGCGGCGGTGAGCCACGTTTTATCGAAGACCCGGCCATTCGCGTCTCTGACATTCGATTCGCCATCGATTACCTGGTGACGCTGCCCTATGTGGATGAGAACCGCATTGGCGCCATTGGTGTGTGTGGGGGTGGTGCTTATACCGTCAGTGCTGCCATCACCGACCATCGGATCAAGGCGCTCACATCGATTACCGGAGTGAACTTCGGGCGCCTGATGCGTGAGGGATTTACCCAGTTCGATCCGGTAGGTGCATTGACGGCCATGGCCCAACAGCGCACGGCGGAAGCCAAGGGCGCGGCACGCCACGTCATCAACTATCTGCCTGAATCGGTCGAAGCGGGCAAGCAGGCAGGCCTGACCGATATCGATGTGCTGGAAGCCACCGACTACTACAAGTCAGCGCGTGGTCAGCAGCCCAATGGTGCCACCAGCGGTCTGTTCTCCTTCAACAGCGCGGCCATTGCCTGGGATGCCTTTGCCCACGCCGAAACTCTGCTGACCCAACCCTTGCTGGTGGTCATCGGTGATAAGCCCGGCGCCTTCGGTGCCTATCGCGATGGCTGGGAGATCTACGGACGGGCGGCGTCGAAAACCAAGCAGATCTTCGTGGCCGAAGGTTGGTCGCACTACGACCTGTACGACCTTCCAGAGCCGGTAGCGCTGGCCATGGAGCAGATCGTGCCGTTCTTCAAAGAACACCTCTAATCACACCGGGCATGCAGGCCGGATAGTAGCTCTTTGCGTGTCCGCCTCTGGCCGAAAGTAGACGACCTCCCAGGCCGCCTCCGACCGAAAGCGATCATTCGCGTGAGGCTGCCGTCGACGGCAGCCTCCATCCCCTAACAGCGTATTTCCAGCATACGGCCACCAGATGGAATGCCCCCATCGCCACCTAAAAAGCGCCTTGGTCGCCGTGGTAACGAACCCGGTGCGCTTCGGTTGGCAATGGCACCTCCCACTTGAACAGCATTCGCCGGATGTCGTCGTTGCGCAGGCTGGTATCCCGGCTGTTGTTGCGCCGGTAGATCTCCTTCTCGGGCATCTCCAGATACTCGATCTGTACGTTCGCCTGGTAGGCATACAGCAGGTCGAGGGTCTTTTTCCTCATCTGGGCCGACAGGTGCGTCGAGTTCCAGACGAAGGGCTTTTTCTCGCGCAGAAGTGCCTTCGCCTGGTCGATGGCGAAGTGGGCGGCCGCCCCTTCGTTCTCGCCATGGCGCAGGCCCAGCGCCTCGCGTGCGTCGTCGAACGAGATCACCGGCAGGTCTGGGTGGTGCCTGGCCACCCAGGTGTTTTTGCCGCTGGCGGGCATGCCGGACAGCACGATGACGCGAGAACCTTCCGGCTCGTGCAGCGCGTAGTCGGGGTGGACGCGGGCACCACGGAAGTACTGGACCCGGGTGTAGTCGTCCACGAATTCACGTGGCCCGTACAGGCAGCCTTCCTCGGCGGCCAGTTCCCGGAACAGCTCGATCTCGTCGAGGACGCCTTGCTTCCCTTCGTAGGACCGCCCCTGCATGTCCGCTTCAGCGACTGCGCACAGCATCCACACCGGGAGTTCCCACGACAGCTTGTGCAGGATGAACTCCGGGCTTTGCGCGCTGCGGTTGCCCGAAAGCGCGAAGAACGGGAGTTGATGGACCGAGATGATCCGGCAGACCTGCTCCCGAAGCGCGAAAGGCGCGCCCGCACGCCACAGCAGCAGGCGCGCGTCGATGGCGCCGCGACGTGAGTGGCCCGGCTGGCCGATGCGGCCGGTCTCGGTATCGATCACCGTGGTGTCCGGCTTCGAGATGTCGTGCAGCAGGGCGGCGATGAACAGCACGAAGCGCTGTTCATCGGTCGCCTGCTGGTAGACCGGCTGGGCGAGCAGCGCCTCGACCACCATGCAGGTGTGCGTCCACACATCACCTTCGGCGTGGTAGTACGGGTCCTGGGGCGTACTCGCCAGCCGGGCCAGGGCCGGGATGGTCTCCAGGCACGCCTTCGCGTCGAAGCCTTGGCCGGGTGCGGGTACCAGGCCTTTCAGTTGTCGAATGTCCATGTCTCATGTTCTCCCTCAGTAGCCACGCCGCAAGCCGTTCCAGTCCCTCGAGAGGCGAGGGGAGTAGAGGTCCACTCCGTCCGCCAGCAGGTTCGGGATGAAGGGCTGGTTCGCGTGGTGCTGGTCCGCGTCCAGGATGGCCTGGACGAAGTCCCTGCGGACCCATTTGAGGCGTCCGGTCGTTTCGTTCTCGTCTTCGAGCTTCAGGTACAGGCCTTCCATCACGGTCGACTTGTCGCACTGTCGCCAGGCGCGTTCCAGGTCCAGTCCTTCCCGCTGCACCGTGGCTTCGAACGCGCAGCGCCAGGTCACCGACTTCGCTTGGGAATCACCGACCAGGTCGAGCAGGTCCTTGAGCCGCGCCGGCGCCGGCCCTTCATGAAGGACCGGAACGGAGAGCACCGGGCCGTCCCGTAGAAGCTGGCGTCGGGCGGCTGTCGACAGGAACACGCCTCGCGCCCGATCCCAGACGTCGAACTCGCAGAAGAAGTGCGGCAGGTGGTCGTAGAACACCGAGTGCTTCTTGTGCAGCCACTCTCCGAACAGCACGTATCGATCTTCGAGACGGCTCAACAACCAGCCCTCGTGAGCCACCGCCCATTGCTTGAAGAGGTTGAACTGCCGTTCCCGGCCGCCGCCGGTCAGGTAGTGGCCGCGGGACTGCAGGAGCAGTTCACCGGCGGCCGAGAAGCTAATGCCGGCATTCGCGCCATCCAGCTTTTCTTCGACGACCAGCCACTGACCAGTCAGGGACGAATAACGGACCTGATCGATGTCCGTGTCGCCTGGTTGCAGGCGGGAGCTTTCCAGGTGCGGAGTGCGTGGGTATTTGTGCAGCTCGAGGCTTTGCGCATACGCGCGGAAATCCATGTTCATGGGTTTTCTCCATAGGAAATAGGGAAAACCGACGACAAGGTTCAGGCGGGCAGAATGTGGGAAGCGGCCACGCGGGTGTGCGGGCAGCCATCAGGCACGATGGACCGTCGTCGGTATCAGGCGAGTTGGCTGGCGCGGGGCACTTCGTTCACCACTGAAGGAGAGGGTGGAAATAAGGGCGCGAATTCAACATCCGAAGCGTGTCGGATGTCAACGCGATTAAAGCGGCTGACAGCTGCCGTGCGCTGGAAGTGTGACGGTCTTTGCGGAAACGCCCAGGGATAGGGTGAGCATTGCTTCGTAACTTGTACGTTCGCGGGTCACCACGGAGTCGGGACCGGATGAAAGAGCCCCTCAAGCTATCGGACAAATTCAGATGGGGCGCAGCCCTGATCTGCTGGAGCGGCATCGCCTTCGCGATCTACCAGCGCAATCCGCTTTATTTCTTTCCCTCGGTGATTCCCTACATGCTGGTCAACTGGTTCTCCGACAGGATCGACGGCGAGTCGTGAATGCGCATGGGCGGTATGGCGCTTCTCGCGACACCGCCCACGCTGCCCACGACTTCAGCGATTGCGCCCCAGCGCTTCATGGCTGCTGACCCAGTCGCCGGCCAGGATCGCCGAGGTCAGCGACACGTCGCCGGCCAGCACCACCGCCGCGATGATTTCCGCCAGCTTGTCGGCCTTGCCGGCGCCGTAGCAGCCCAGCATTTCCAGGCATTCGCGCTGGGTTGGCAGGCTGGTGCCGCCGCCGTGGGTCGCGCAGATCACCGCCGGCAGGGTCACCGACCAGTAGTAGTCGCCGTTGTCCAGCAACTGCCCATAGGTGATACCGCCGTGGGATTCGGCCACGTTGGCCGCGTCCTGCCCGGTGGCGATGTACACCGCCGCCAGCCCGTTGGCCGAATGCGCGCCGCTGTACGCCGAGCCGGCCTGGAAGGCGCCCACGGCGGCGATCTGCCGGTAGCGGTAGAGGTTGGCGGGGTCGACGCGCAGCAGCTCGTGGGCCACTTCGCGCTTGAGGGTGAACTCGGCGATCACCCGCTTGCCGCGGGTCTGGATCATGTTCATGGCCGAGTGATTCTTGTCGGTATCGAGGGCGCCGGAGAGGATGTAGCGCGGCTGCAAGGGGTGGTTGGCCTTGATCCATTCGCAGGCGGCGAAGGTGGCCTTGCTGGTCATGTTCTGTCCGGCGGCATCGCCGGTGGTGTAGCAGAAGCGGGTGTAGAGCATGTTGGCCACGGGGTACTGCTCGATCTCGAACAGCTTGCCGCTGCGGGTCGTGGTTTCGCTCACCGCCTTGATCGTCTCGAACTCGCTGACCAGCCAGGCGCCGAATTCGCGTGCCTGCAGCGCGTTCTCGAAGAGGAACACCGGAGCGCGCTGCATGGAGTGCTTGACCACGGTGGTCTTCACTCCACCTGACGCGCTGATGGCGCGCATGCCCCGGCTGTAGCTGGCCAGAAGGGTGCCTTCGGTGGTGGCCATCGGCACGTAGAAGTCGCCGCGCGCGTGCTCGCCCTCTATCCGCAAGGGGCCGGCCAGCCCCAGGGGCATCTGCACCACGCCGATGAAGTTCTCGATGTTGCCGCGGGTGACTTCCGGGTCGATGGCGTATTTGCCGACCGTATCCAGCGAGGCGCCGGTCTGTTCCTTGACGAAGTCGCGGCGTGCGCTGGCCTGCTCGTTGGAGTAATCGTTGGCGGGGTCGCGGGGAATCGGGGCGCCTCTGGACATGGTGCTCTCCTGCAGAGTCTGATGGGTCGGCCTGCCCGGGTGGGCGTCCGTTATCCCGAGTGTGCCCGTGTGTACCTTCGCCAGCACGCCCAAGGGCGCCAATCAGGTGATCCAACGCGCCACGAGCGATGGTGTGTGGACAGATCGGATGTTTGCCCCGTCAGGCTCGCTCAGCCCGCCGCTGATCCGTTCTTGCGCAGCAGGTAGCTGTCCATGATCCAGCCGTTGCGCTCCCGCGCCGCCGCGCGGGTGGCGGCAATACGTTCGGCCACCTCTTCCAGCGGGCCGGCGATGAGGATTTCGTCCGCTGTGCCCACGTAGGCGCCCCAGTAGATGTGCAGGCTCTGGCCGACGAAGCGTAGGTAGGTGTCCTTGGCATCGAGCATCACCGCCACGCTGTCCGCGCCCCGGGGCCAGCCCTCGGCGAGCAGGCGGCCGGTGGTGATTTCCACGGCGCGGCCGATCTGGTTCAGCGGTACGCGGTGGCGGGCGGTGAGGGCCTGCAGGCTGGTGATGCCGGGGATCACGTCATAGCTGAGGTCGCTGCGTGCGGCGGCGATGGACTCGATGATGCGGATGCTGCTGTCGTACAGCGAGGGGTCGCCCCAGACCATGAAGGCGGCGACTTCGCCATCGCTCATCTGCTCGTCGATCAGCTGCTCGAACACCGCCTGCTTGTCGCGGTTCAGTTCGTCCACGCTGGCGCGGTAGTCGGCGGCGTCGCGTTCGCGCTCCGGCTGCTGGCCTTCGGCGAAGCGTGGGTGGTGGCCTTCGAGGAAGCGTTCACAGATTTCCCGGCGCAGGGCGTTGAGCTTGTGTTTGGCCGGGCCCTTGTCCATCAGGAAGATCACATCACTGCGGCGCAGGGCCTTGATCGCCTGCTGGGTGATGTAGTCCGGGTCGCCGGCGCCGATGCCGACCAGCAGCAGTTCTTTCATGGTCTGTTCCATGTGGGCGCGCGGGAGGCTGGCGCCAGTTCGTCGATATGGTGGTAGTCGGCGCCCAGCTCGCTGGCCAGCTGGTGGGCGCGGCCGAGGCGGATGGGTGCGCGCTCGATGTCCAGCAGCAGGCCGGGGCAGGGTAGCGCGGTAAGCCGCGGCCAGTCGCGCAGGCGGCCGTCGGTGAGCAGCAGCAGGCGCTGGCGCTCGCCCGGCTTGTGGCGCTGGCGGCGCGCCAGCCAGGGCGTGGCCAGTTGCAACGCCTCGATGATCGGTGTGCCGCCGCCGGCGCCGAGTTGCTGCAGCCAGGCGTGCAGTTCAGGCGATGCCTTCTGGCCCTGCCACAGCCAGCGCGGCTGTGCGCCGCCGGCTTCGAGCACGGCCAGGCGCGCGCGCTGGCGGTAGGCGCTGTCGAACAGCTCGGCGAGCAGGCCCTTGGCCTGGGCCAGGGCGCCGTGGCGGCGGGTGCTGGCCGAGGCGTCGACGATCACCAGCCACAGCTCGCCCGGGCGCAGGCGGCGGGCGTGCCAGTGCAGGTCGGCGCGGCGGCGCGGGCGGCCGTGGGCGAAAGTCGCCGGCCAGTCGATTCGGGTGGGCGTGCTGCTGCCGCGAGCGCCGCTGCGTCCGCCTTGAGCCTGGCCGGGACGGGGTAAGGCATCCGCGCCTGGGGCCTGGCGCGGGCGGATGCTCAGGGCTTTTTTGGCCAGCTCGGTGGCTCGCGCCGTTCGCCGACTGCCACGGCCTGCGGCGGCAGCGCCCCCCACTGGCCTTCGCCCTGGTCTGGTTGCGCTGGCTGCTGTTGCGACTGGTTTGGTGCTGGCGGCGGGCTAGCGGCGGGCGGTGTGTGTTCGCGGCGGCGATGGGCGAGGACGAAGGGCTCCAGGGCGTCGATGTCCTGCGCTTCGATCTGGCTGGCGCCGCGCCAGGCAGCATGGGCGCGGGCACCGCGTAGCCACACCAGGTCGGCGCGCAGGCCGTCGACGGCGGCGGCGAAGCAGCGTTGGGCGATGGCGTCGAGGCTGGCGTCATCCAGCGCGATTGCGCTCAGGCGCTGACGGGCATCCATGCAGCGCTGGCGCAGGGCGTCCTGCTCGGTCTGCCACTGGGCGAGGAAGGCTTCGGGTGCGTCGTCGAAGGCCAGGCGGCGGCGGATGATCTCGGCGCGCTGGGCCGGCTCGGGCATGCCGCCGAGCTGTACCTTGAGGCCGAAACGGTCGAGCAGTTGCGGGCGCAGCTCGCCTTCCTCGGGGTTCATGGTGCCGATCAGCACGAAGCGCGCAGGGTGGCTGTGCGACAGGCCATCGCGCTCGATGTGGTTGGTGCCGCTGGACGCCACGTCGAGCAGCAGGTCCACCAGGTGGTCGGGCAGCAGGTTGACCTCGTCGACGTAGAGCACGCCGCCGTGGGCATTGGCCAGCACGCCGGGGGAGAAGCGCACGCGGCCCTCGCCGAGCGCTGCATCCAGGTCGAGGGTGCCGACGATGCGTTCCTCGCTGGCGCCCAGCGGCAGGGTGACGAAGCGCCCGCCGTCGAGCAGGTCGGCCACGCCGCGCGCCAGGGTGGACTTGGCCATGCCGCGCGGACCTTCGATCAGCACGCCGCCCAGGGCCGGGTCGATGGCGGCCAGGCACAGCGCCAGCTTGAGCTCGTCGGCGGCCACCACGGCGGCCAGGGGGAAGTGGGGCTGCATGGCGTTACCTCAAGTAGTGAACCTGTTTACGAGCTTCTGGATTAGAGCCAGACAAGGCAAAAGTGGCTGAGGCAGCGCAATGTACAAGCAGTACATGAGCATTCCGAGGTCGCTTTTAACGCCGTATGGCCGACAGCCAGGAGGTCGTAAGCAGGTTCCAAGGGTTGAAAGAGGGAGGGTCGATCGGTTAGCGTGGCAACCATCGTTTTGGAGATCAGCATGTCGTCTCGTCCTTCCCTGAACCGTCTCGTTCGCTCCGCCGCTGTCGGCGTGGCTGGCGTGTGCGCGCAGGTCGAGGCCGTCGCTTATTTCTTTTATGGGTATTGGTTTAGCCAGCGGCGCGCCTGATACCCCACAGGCGCCCCAGAGCAAAGGGTCGCCACCAGCCAGTTTCACGAAACCCCGGTCGGCCACCCGACCGGGGTTTTTGTTTTTTCGGCCCACAAGGCCAGCACGATGCACACAGAGGATCGAAACATGACCGCTTACTACCGCACTTATTACCGCAGCTACCGCACCTCCGCCTGGCGATTTAGCAGCGCTGCCGCGCACCACCGAGATTCCAGCCGAACACCCAGATAGCGCGCCGCGCGTGGCATGAGGCCACGCCGGGCGAGGACCACCGCCATGAATGCTTCCGTTACCGCTCTGCGCGCACAAGCCGTGCCGCCATCCACCACTCGCCGCCGCGCAACGCCGCTGCCGAGCCCCACCGATTTGCGTCAGCGCCTGCCGCTGTCCGCCGCTCTCGCCAGCCAGGTACAGACCCAGCGCGAGGCCATCCGCGCCGTGCTCGATGGCTCCGACCCGCGCCTGCTGGTCGTCGTCGGCCCCTGTTCCCTGCACGATCCGATTTCCGCCCTCGAATACGCCGACCGCCTGGCCGCACTGGCCTTTGATGTGAGCGACCAGCTGCTGCTGGTGATGCGTGCCTACGTCGAGAAGCCGCGCACCACCATCGGCTGGAAGGGCCTGGTCTATGACCCGCAGCTGGACGGCAGCGGCGACATGGTCGGCGGCCTGGAGCTGTCGCGCCGGCTGATGCTGGCCATGCTCGAACGCGGCCTGCCGGTGGCCACCGAGTTGCTGCAGCCGCTCGTGGCTGGCTACTTCGACGACCTGCTGGGCTGGGCCGCCATCGGCGCGCGCACCAGCGAGTCGCAGGTGCACCGCGAGCTGGTCAGCGGTCTGGATGTGCCGGTGGGCTTCAAGAACGGTACCGATGGAAGCCTGTCGATTGCCTGTGATGCCATGCGCTCGGCGGCGCATCCGCACCAGCACTTCGGCGTAGATGGCCTGGGCCGCCCGGCACTGGTCGAGACCGACGGCAACCCGGATACCCACCTGGTGCTGCGCGGCGGCCATGGCGGGCCGAACCATGATGCGGCCAGCGTGGCCGTGGCGCGGGCGAGCCTGGAGAAGCAGGGCATCGCCGCGCGCATCATGGTCGACTGTAGCCACGCCAACAGCGGCAAGGACCCGCTGCGCCAGCCGGCGGTGCTGCGCGACGTGCTCGACCAGCGCCTGGCCGGCGACGCCAGCCTGCGCGGGGTGATGCTGGAGAGCCATCTGGAGGATGGCTGCCAGCCGCTGTCTGCCGAGCTGCGCTACGGCGTGTCGATCACCGACGGCTGCCTGGGTTGGAGTGGCACCGAGGCGATGCTGCGCGAGGCGGCCGAGCGGCTGCGGGCGGGGCTCTGAGCTTCGTCTCTCTCCTGGGAGATATGGCGCGAGGCTGGCGTAGGGCGGGTGAAACCCGCGCGGGCTTTGGGGCGCGTTCCCGGATTGCATCCGGGCTACATACCTGTAGGAGCGAGCTCTGCTTGCGAACGGATGCGGCACAACAGTTTCGCGAGCAGAGCTCGCTCCTACGACGGGAGGCGTGGCATTCATGACTCCTCCGCATCCAGCAGCAGGTTTTCCAGCGCCGCCCGGTACTCGCCGGGCTGCTGCCAGAGGCCGCGCTGCTGGGCTTCCAGCAGGCGCTCGAGCATGTCCTGCAATGCGCCGGGGTTGTGCTGCTGGATGAAGTCGCGGGTGTCCTTGTCCAGCAGGTAGGCATCGGCCAGCAGGGCGTACTGGTGGTCGTCGACCAGTTCGCTGGTGGCGTCGAAGCCGAACAGGTAGTCGACCGTGGCGGCCAGCTCGAAGGCGCCCTTGTAGCCGTGGCGTTTCATTCCGGCGATCCACTTGGGGTTCACCGCGCGGGCGCGCACCACGCGGCCCAGTTCTTCCTTGAGCGTGCGAATACGCGGGTTGTCCGGCTGGCTGCTGTCGCCGAAATAGCTAGCGGCCTTGGCGCCGCGCAGGGTCTCGACCGCCGCCAGCATGCCGCCCTGGAACTGGTAGTAGTCGTTGGAATCGAGGATGTCGTGCTCGCGGTTGTCCTGGTTGTGCAGCACCGCCTGTAGCTGCTGCAGGCGTTCGGCGAACTGCGCGCGAGCCGGCAGGCCCTCGGCGCCCTGGCCGTAGGCGTAGCCACCCCAGTTCAGGTAGACCTCGGCCAGGTCGGCGCGGGTCTGCCACAGGCGTTCTTCCACCGCATTCTGGATGCCGGCGCCATAGGCCCCCGGCTTGGCGCCGAAGATGCGCCAGCCGGCCTGGCGCCGTGCTTCGACCGGGTCCAGGCCCTGGTCCTGATGGGTCAGGGTTTCCTGCCAGACGCGGGCGGCCAGCGGGTTCATGTTTTCCGGCTCGTCCAACTCGGCCACTGCCTGCACGGCCTGGTCGAACAGGCGGATCAGGTTGGCGAAGGCGTCGCGGAAGAAGCCGGATACGCGCAGGGTTACGTCCACCCGTGGGCGACCGAGCTGTTCCAACGGCAGCACCTCGATGCGCTCGACCCGCTGGCTGCCGGGCTGCCACACCGGGCGCACGCCGAGCAGGGCCAGGGCCTGGGCGATGTCGTCGCCGCCGGTGCGCATGGTCGCCGTGCCCCATACCGACAGGCCCAGGCGTTGCAAGTGTTCGCCCTCGTCCTGCCGGTGGCGCTCAAGCAGGCGCTCGGCGCTCTGCACGCCGATGCGCCAGGCGGTGGGGGTAGGCAGGTGGCGCACGTCCACCGAATAGAAGTTGCGCCCGGTGGGCAGCACGTCCAGGCGTCCGCGGCTGGGTGCGCCGCTCGGCCCTGGCGGCACGAAACGGCCCTGCAGGGCGGTGAGCAGACCATTCATTTCGGTGCTGCCGCAGCTATCCAGCATTGGGGCGATATGTCTGTGTAGCTCGTGCAATACCGCATTACTGGCCGATCCAACGGATTCGAAATCCGTTGTGTCGATCAGTTGCAAAGCCAGCAGCTCCAGGCGCTCACGGGTATCACCACGGCTGCGCCAGGGCTCATCGCTGAGTGCTTGCAGGTAATCCGGGCGCGGGCCGTTCCAGGGCTCGGCCGGCTCGCCGCCGAGCGGGTCGAACTCCAGCTCAAGGTCCTGGGCGAGGGCACGCAGCAGGCTGGCGTGCTGGCCGTGACCATCGCCACGCGGGATGCGCACCAAGGAGAGCAGGGTGTCGCGGCGCAGGCGCCCGCTTGGTGATTCGCCGAAGCAGTGCAGGCCGTCGCGGATCTGCGATTCCTTGAGGTCGCACAGGTAGGCGTCCAGTTGCGGCAGCCAGCTGTCCGGATCGTCGTTGACCTGCAGGCCCAGCTCGCGGTCGAGGCTGGCTTCGCGCACCTTGTGCTGGATCTCACCGCGCAGCTCCAGAGCGCGGCGCGGGTCGAGCTGGCTGGCCTCGTAGTACTCGTCGGCCAGACGCTCCAGGTCGCGCAGCGGGCCATAGCTCTCGGCGCGGGTCAGCGGCGGCATCAGGTGGTCGAGGATCACCGCCTGGGTGCGGCGCTTGGCCTGGGCGCCTTCGCCGGGGTCGTTGACGATAAAGGGGTAGAGATTGGGCAGCGGGCCGAGGATCGCGCTCGGCCAGCAGGCCTCGGACAGGCCGACGCTCTTGCCTGGTAGCCACTCCAAGTTGCCGTGCTTGCCGACATGGATCAGCGCATCGACGGCGAACGCCGTGCGCAGCCAGCAGTAGAAGGCCAGGTAGCCGTGCGGCGGCACCAGGTCCGGGTCGTGGTACACCGCCGCGGCGTCCAGCTGGTAGCCACGCGCCGGCTGGATGCCGACGAAGGTCAGGCCGAAGCGCAGGCCGGCGATCATCAAGCGGCCGCTGCGGTACAGCGGGTCCTGCTCGGGCGGGCCCCAGCGCTCCAGCACGGCGCGCTGGTTGGCCGCGGGCAGGCTGGCGAACCAGCGCTGGTAGTCGTCTAGCGCCAGGCTTTGGGCGCAGGGACGCAGGTCGAGGTTGTCGAGGTCGTTGGTCACGCCGCCGAGCAACTGGTGGATCAGTGCGGTGCCGTCGTGCGGTAGTCCCTCGACCGGATAACCCTGCTGCTCTAGGGCGCGCAGGATATTCAGCGCGGCAGCCGGAGTGTCCAGGCCGACGCCGTTGCCGATGCGACCGTCGCGGGTCGGGTAGTTGGCCAGGATCAGGGCGACGCGCTTGTCGGCGTTGATCTTGGCCGCAAGCCGGGTCCAGCGCAGCGCCAGCTCGGCGACGAAGTCCATGCCTGGCAGGTGCGGGCGATAGCGCACCACGTCGCTCTGGCTGCGCTCGCTGCGTGCGGCCACGCCCTTGAAGCTGATCGGCCTCGTGATCAGGCGACCGTCCAGCTCGGGCAGGGCAATGTGCATGGCCAGGTCGCGCGGGCCCAGGCCCTGGGCGCTGGCCTGCCACTGTTCTTCGCTGTCCAGGGCGCAGAGCGCCTGCAGCACCGGTACGTCGCGGCGGAACGGCCGAGCTTGCGGTGCCTCCGGGTTGGACTGGGCGAAGCCGGTGGTATTGAGGATCACCGACGTGTCGGTTTCGTCCAGCCAGGCCTCGACCTGGGCCAGGCATTCGGCTTCCTTGAGGCTGGCGACGGCGATGGGCAGCGGGTTGAGGCCCTGGGCCTGCAGGCGCTGGCAGAAGGTGTCGACGAAGGCGGTGTTACCGGCCTGTACCTGGGCGCGGTAGAACAGCAGCGCCGCCACCGGCCGGCCCGGCTGCCAGTCGGCGCGCCAGTGTTCGAGGGTTGCCTCGCCGTGGCGCGGGTGATGGATCAGCGTGCGCGGCAGGGCGCGTGGCTCGCTCCACGGGTAGTCGCGATCCAGCCAGCGGCTGGCGATGCAGTGCAGCAGGTGGCGGGCATTGTCCGCGCCGCCCTGGCGCAGGTATTGCCACAGGCGCTGGCTGTCCTCGGTCGGCACGTTGCTCAGTTCGGTCAGCTCGGGATCGGGGCTGTCATCGCCGGGCACCAGGATGATCCTGGCGCCTTGCCGGCCCAGCTCGACTAGGCGTTCGATGCCGTAGCGCCAGTAGCTGACGCCGCCGTGCACCGAGATCAGGATGACTTTGGCGTGGTGAAGCACTTCCTCAACGTAGAAGTCCACGGAAGCGTGATTGGGCAACTGCGCCGGGCTGGCCAGGCGCAGGCTGGGGAAGTCTTCGGGCAGTTCGCGCGCTACCTCGGCCAGCAGCGACAGGTGGGAGTCGCCGGTGCAGAGGATCACCAGCTCGGCCGGGGTCTGGCCGAGGTCGGCGATGCTGTCGGCCGGCAGAGTGACGCCGGCCTGGGCGCGCAGGAGGTGCATGGGTCAGGGCTCCGAGTTGCCTGGGAGAGCCTCACCCCAGCCCTCTCCCAGGAGGAGAGGGAGTTGGGCCGGGTGCAGCTTTTCTCCCCTCTCCCCTCGGGAGAGGGGCCGGGGGTGAGGGAGCCGCAGTCGGCTCGCTCTCCTCACGCCAGCGCCGCCTTCAGCTCCGCCTCGATGGCAGCGCGGTCCAACTCCTGGCCGATCAGCACCAGGCGACTCTGCCGCGCTTCGTCGGCGCCCCAGGCGCGGTCGAAATGGCGGTCGAAGCGCTGGCCGACGCCCTGTACCAGCAGGCGCATGGCCTTGCCGGGGATGGCGGCGAAGCCCTTGACGCGCAGGATGCCGTGCTTGGCCACGGCGTCCTTGAGGGCGGCGAGCAGGCGCGCTTCCTCGGCTTCCGGCAGGACCACATCGAAGGAGTCGAACTCGTCGTGGTCGTGGTCCTCGTCTTCCTCGTCGTGGTGGGTACGGCGGGCGTCGATGTGCAGCTCGGTCTCGCAGTTGAGGCCGACCAGCACGCTCAGCGGCAGGTCGCCGCCCTGGGCCTCGATCACCTTGACCGATGGCGGCAGCTCCTCGGCCACCTCGGCGCGCACGGCGGCCAGGGCGTCGGCGTCGAGCAGGTCGGTCTTGTTCAACACCACCAGGTCGGCGCTGGCGAGCTGATCGGCGAACAGCTCGTGCAGTGGTGATTCGTGGTCCAGGTTCGGGTCCTGCTTGCGCTGGGCGTCCACCTGCTCGGGGAAGGCGGCGAAGGTGCCGGCGGCCACGGCCGGGCTGTCGACCACGGTGATCACCGCGTCGACGGTGCAGGCGGTGCGGATTTCCGGCCAGTTGAAGGCCTGCACCAGCGGCTTGGGCAGGGCCAGGCCGCTGGTCTCGATCAGGATGTGGTCCAGCTCGCCGCGGCGTGCCACCAGCTCGCGCATCACCGGGAAGAACTCTTCCTGCACGGTGCAGCACAGGCAGCCGTTGGCCAGTTCGTAGACGCGGCCGTTGGCTTCTTCCTCTCTGCAACCGATGGCGCACTGCTTGAGGATGGCGCCGTCGATGCCCAACTCACCGAATTCGTTGACGATCACCGCGATGCGGCGGCCGCCGGCGTTGGCCAGCAGGTGGCGCAGCAGGGTGGTTTTGCCGGCGCCGAGGAAGCCGGTGACGATGGTGACGGGAAGTTTGGCGAGCGATTGCATGGAGAGCCCCGGGGACGTCGTGGAATGGACGGACGGGCAGGGCGGGGCACGCGCGGACGAGCGAGGGCCGAACACCACCGGATCACCCCGCCCGGTTGTCGAAACGTTTGCGAGGCAGGTCTCCTGGCTTACGGCGTGCGGCAGCGTTGCCGCGCTTCCCCACCTTCCCGCCGGTTGGCAGTGGTCTGTCGGGGAGTCTCGTCCGTTCACAGTTGCGGGGGCAGCCAGGGCTTGAAAGACCCTGTTCCCTCTTAGCTTCTTCGGATGGCGAAGAAGAACCTCGGAAATGGCGCAAGGCTACGCAGTGCCTGGGATGCGGTCAACCGCGCGGTTGACGCTGGGTGGAGCTTCGTGATGTTCTAGAAAGGCTGTTTCAGGTGCCTCTCGCCGCCGTGCGCGAGGTGAAACGGGAAGCCGGTGGGCACTCTCCAGACCAGGGGAGGCGAGTCCGGCGCTGCCCCCGCAACGGTAAGCGATCGACGGGTCAACCACGCCACTGTGCCGAGCGCATGGGAAGGCCGACCCGGTTCCTGCAAAGGCGTCGCAAGCCCGGAGACCGGCCTGAATCCCTTAGTTTGGCAACCCGCGGTGGGCGGGCGTACGCCGGCTCGTGGCCCCCGTGGCCGTACTCGTGCTGCGTTCCTTCTACCGGTCCGTCAACCCCTGGAAGGTGCTCATCATGTCCAGCCGCACGCTGTCGTCCTCCGATTCCGTTTCGCTCCCGTTGTCCAAGCGCCTGACCATCGCCGTCGGCAGCTGCCTGCTCGGCGCGCTGCTGATCTTCTTCGCCGGCTTCTCGCACATCGAGGCGATGCACAACGCCGCCCATGATACCCGCCACAGCGCCGCCTTCCCCTGCCACTGAGACCGCCCGCCATGATCAAGCGCATCGCCCAGACCGCGGGCTTCTCCGGCCTGCTGGCCGCCATCGTCCTGACCCTGCTGCAGAGCCTGTGGGTCACCCCTCTGATTCTCCAGGCGGAAACCTTCGAGACCGCCGAGCCGGTGGCCGAGCACAGCCACGGCGAGCAGGCCGTCGCCCACGCACACGACGAGGCCGCCGGCCACAGTCATGGCGAGGAAGCCTGGGCGCCCGAGGATGGCTGGCAGCGCACCCTATCCACCGGCCTCAGCAACCTGGTGGTGGCCGTCGGCTTCGCCCTGATGCTGGCCGGCCTGTTCACCCTGCGTGCGCCGAACCGCACCTGGCAGGGCTTGCTGTGGGGCCTGGGCGGCTTCGCCGTGTTCAGCCTGGCGCCGTCCGCCGGCCTGCCGCCGGAGCTGCCGGGCACCGCCGCCGCCGACCTGCTGCTGCGCCAGTACTGGTGGATCGGCACCGCCGTCGCCACCGCAGCCGGCCTGGGCCTGATCGCCTTCGGCCGCAACTGGGCGTTGCGCGTCGTCGGCCTGGTGCTGCTGGCCGTGCCGCACCTGATCGGCGCGCCGCACCCGGAGGTGCACGAGAGCCTGGCGCCGGCCGCCCTGGAGCGCGAGTTCATCCTGGCCTCGCTGCTGACCAACGCGGTGTTCTGGGCCGCCCTCGGCCTGGCCGCGGCCTGGTTCTTCGGCCGTGGCGCCCGTCGGGACGCCTGAGCCGGTGACCATCGCCGGCCTCGGCTGCCGTCGCGGCTGCACGGCGGCCGAGTTGCGCGAACTGCTGGAACGGACCCTGCGGCAGCTCGCGCTGCCGCTGGGCGCGCTGGATGGTCTGGCCACCAGCGAGCACAAGCGCGGTGAGGCCGGACTGGTGCAATTGGCACATGACCTCGGCCTGCCGCTGGACTTCCACACGGCCGAGCAACTGGCCTGCCACGAGCCACAGATCAGCGAAGGCTCGGAGCAGGTCCGCGAGCTGACCGGCGCCGCCAGCGTGGCCGAGGCCAGTGCCCTGGCCTCGGCCAGCGAGCGCTCCGGTCGCGCCGCCACCCTGATCTGTCCTAAACAGCGCAGCGCCGCTGCTACCCTGGCCATCGCCCGCGCCTGAGCGCCTGCTCGTGATCTGCTGCGCGTCGGCTATGTCCACGTGAGTTGTCGCACCCCTTGTGGGAGCGGATTCATCCGCGAATGTCGCGGCCAATCGGAATGCTGCCCAGCCGCGCCTACGAACGCAGGACTGCGCCACCGATACGTAACGGGGACATAGCCCTTCGGAATGCTCCTCTGCCGTCTGTAAACTCTTCTTCCTCAGCCGTTTTCGCTTATCTCTGGCTCGCAAGGTCGCGAGCAGGCTCTGACATCGGGGTAACTCAATGACCGTCTATTTCATCGGCGCCGGCCCCGGCGATCCGGAGCTGATCACCGTCAAGGGCCAGCGCCTGATCCGCAGCTGTCCGCTGATCCTCTACGCCGGCTCGCTGGTGCCGGAGGCCGTGCTCCAGGGCCATGGCGCCGAGCGGGTGGTGAACACCGCCGAGCTGCATCTGGAGCAGATCGTCGCCCTGCTGGCAGAAGCCCATGCCCGGGGCCAGGACGTGGCCCGGGTGCATTCCGGCGATCCCTCGCTGTACGGCGCCATCGGCGAGCAGATCCGCGAACTGCGGGCGCTGGGCATTCCCTTCGAGATCATCCCCGGTGTCACCGCCACGGCGGCCTGCGCGGCGCTGCTGGAGGCCGAGCTGACCCTGCCCGAGGTGGCGCAGACGGTGATCCTCACCCGCTACGGGCACAGTTCGCCGATGCCGGCGGGCGAGGCGCTGGGCGCCCTGGCCAGCCACCGCGCGACCCTGGCGATCCACCTGGGCGTGCGCCACCTGCCGAGCATCGTCGAGGAACTGCTGCCGCACTATGGCGGCGATTGCCCGGTCGCGGTGGTCCATCGCGCCAGCTGGCCGGACCAGGACTGGGTGCGTGGCACCCTTGCGGACATCGAAGAGAAAGTGCGTGGCAAGGACTTCCGCCGCACCGCGCTGATCCTCGTCGGCCGGGTGCTGGATGCGCCGGACTTCGCCGGCTCGGCGCTCTACGCCGAGGCCACCCGTCACCTGTTCAGGAAAGACGACGCAGGCAGTAGCGACTGAGGTCGACGTTGCCCCGGTTGTCGGCGATGGCGATCTCGCCGCCCAGCCCTCTGAGACGGCTGTTCAGGTCGCTGGCGTAGAGCGCCTGGCGCAGGCGCGGGTAGTCCCACTGCGGCGCCAGCCAGCGGTGCAGCTGCGGCAGCAGGAACTCCCAGTGGCCGGGCGCGCAGGCGAAGCCGGCCTCGCGCAGGCGGGCGAGGGTGTCGGCATCGCCGCGCAGCAGGGCCTGGCAGTGCTGGAACAAGGTTTCGAGCGGATCGTCCATGACTGGCGATATTGCGCGGCGGCGAGGGTTGCGGGCAACCTGTGCGGCCATCGGATCGACGAGGAACCCCCATGCGCGACTATCAGTGGCTGCACGAATACTGCCTCAACCGCTTCGGCTCGGCCGCCGCCCTGGAGGTCAGGTTGCCGCAGCCCGTGAGAGAGGCCGAACTGCGCACACTGAGCGACGACCGCTACCTGTCGCAGATGGCCCTGCGGATATTCCGCGCCGGCCTCAAGCACAGCCTGGTGGACGCCAAGTGGCCGGCGTTCGAGGAAGTGTTCTTCGGCTTCGACCCGGAGAAGGTGGTGCTGATGGGTGCCGAGCACCTGGAGCGGCTGATGCAGGACACGCGCCTGATCCGCCACCTGGGCAAGCTCAAGAGCGTGCCGCGCAATGCCCAGTTCATCCTCGACGTGCGCAACGAGAAGGGCAGCTTCGGCGCGCTGATCGCCGACTGGCCGGCGAGCGATATCGTCGGCCTGTGGAAGTACCTGGCCAAGCACGGCAACCAGCTCGGCGGCCTGTCGGCGCCGCGTTTCCTGCGCATGGTCGGCAAGGACACCTTCATTCCCAGCAACGACATGGTCGCCGCGCTCAAGGCCCAGGAAATCATCGACAAGGCGCCGACCAGCCAGAAGGAGCTGGCCGCGGTGCAGGCCGCCTTCAACGAGTGGCAGGCGCAGAGCGGCCGGCCGTTGTGCCAGCTGTCGATGATGCTGTCCTTCACCGTCAACCACTGAGTGCGCCAGGAGGCAGGCATGCAGGAGGAGATCATCCGCGTCGCCCGGGCCATCCAGGGCGCCGAGCGCATCCTGGTCATCACCGGCGCCGGGCTCTCGGCGGATTCCGGGCTGCCGACCTACCGCGGCCTGGGCGGCCTGTACAACGGCCTGACGGCGGAGGGGCTGCCGATCGAGGCGGCGCTGTCAGGGCCGATGCTGCAGCGCGACCCGGCGCTGTGCTGGAAGTACCTGGCCCAGCTCGGCGAGGCCTGCCTCGGCGCCGTGCCCAACGCCGGCCACGCCGCCATCGCCGAGCTGCAGAGGCGCAAGCCGGGCTGCTGGGTGCTGACCCAGAACATCGATGGCTACCACCGCGCCGCCGGCTCGCCGGCCGAGCGCCTGATCGAGATCCACGGCGAGCTGGCGCCGCTGTTCTGCCAGTCCTGCGGGGCGGAGGACGCCGAGCTGGCCGAACACCTGCGGAGGCCGCTCCCGCCGCGCTGTGCCCGCTGCGGGGGCGTGCTGCGCCCTCCGGTGGTGCTGTTCGAGGAAATGCTGCCCGAGAATGCCATTGGTCGGCTTTATGACCAGGTGCGGCAGGGCTTCGAGGTGGTTATCGCGGTGGGGACTACCGCGAGCTTCCCCTACATCGTCGAGCCGGTGGTGCAGGCCAGCAGGTACGGGGGTTTCACCGTCGAAGTGAATCCCCGGGAGACCGATATCAGCCGCCGGGTGGACCTGCGTCTGGCGGGGAGGGCGTCAGACGTTTTGCCGGAACTACTGAGTCACATTCCCGGGTATTGAATTTGCAAATCGCCTCGATAGGCGGCATAGTCGCGCCCCAACAAAAACCCAGACAGACACGGTCGTGCCCATGCTAAAGCGCTTCGCACCCCTCGTGCCCATTGCACTCTCAGCCCTGCTGGCGGCCTGCGCCACCCAGGCGCCGCAGCAGCCCCAGATGGATCTGGCTCACAAGCCCCAGCCGCAACCCGTCGAGTTCATCTTCGACGAAGAGCCGGTGGTGGAATTCTCGGACGATAACGCCTACGAGCTGCCTTCGCTGGCGGACAGCATCCTGGCTCATGGCCTGTCCCTGGTCGGCACCCGCTACCGCATGGGCGGCACCTCGGTGACCAGCGGTTTCGACTGCAGCGGCTTCGTCGGCTTCCTGTTCAAGGAAGAGGCGGGCATGCAGCTGCCGCGCTCGACCCGCGAACTGATCAATCTGGACGCGCCGCTGGTCTCGCGCAGCGAGCTGGAGCCGGGTGATCTGATCTTCTTCAACAACCGTGGCCGTGGCCGCGTCAGCCACGCCGGCATCTACCTGGGCGACGACCAGTTCATCCATTCCAGCAGCAGCCGTAGCGGCGGCGTGCGGGTAGACAGCCTGGACGACAGCTACTGGAGCCGCAGCTACATGGAAGCCAAGCGCGTCCTGGCCATGGCGCCGGAGCCGCGCGAAGCGCATCGCTGAGCGTCGCGGGCCTTGCGCCCGCGGCGGCGAGCCGGCAGAGTAGGGCGCATTCCGGCCAGGACGCCCGCCCATGCATTCCACGGCTCGCCTCTCCCTGCTAGCCCTCGCCGCGCTGCTCACCGCATGCGCCGGCAATCCCCCTCCACCTTCCTACGAACCCGTCGCGCTCTTTCCCATCGTCGGCGCCAGCGCCGATGACGTGGTGATCAGCGCCATCGGCCTGAACGGCACGCCGTACCGCTATGGCGGCAACACGCCGGAGAGCGGTTTCGACTGCAGCGGCCTGATCGGCTACGTCTACCGCAACGCCGCCGGCATCCAGCTGCCGCGCTCGACCCGCGACATGATCAATCTGCGCGTGCCCGACGTCGGCCGCGGCGAGCTGCAGAGCGGCGACCTGGTGTTCTTCGCCACCAACGGCGGCGGCAAGGTCACCCACGCCGGCATCTACGTGGGCGAGGGGCGCTTCGTGCACGCGCCGTCCAGTGGCGGCACCGTGCGCCTGGATCACCTGACCCAGGCCTACTGGCAGAAGAGCTACCTCGGCGCCAAGCGCGTCCTGGCCGCCGGCCACCTGGCGCGTCAGCCATGACCAACCGCACCCTCGCCCTCGACGACGCCCTCTACCAGTACCTGCTCGACGTCTCCCTGCGCGAGTCGCCGCTGCTCAAGCGCCTGCGCGAGGAAACCACGAAGCTGCCCTCGGCCGGCTGGCAGATCGCCCCCGAGCAGGGCCAGTTCATGGCCCTGCTGGTCCAGCTCTGCGGCGCGCGCAAGATCCTCGAGATCGGCACCTACACCGGCTACAGCGCCCTGTGCATGGCCCAGGCCGCTGGCGAGGACGGGCGCCTGACCTGCTGCGACCTGCCCGGCGACTACAACGCCATCGCCGAGCGCTACTGGCAGGAGGCCGGGGTGGCGGAGCGCATCGACCTGCGCCTGGCGCCGGCGCTGGAGACCCTCAGCGCGCTGGAGCGCGGCGGCCATGGCGAGAGCTTCGACCTGATCTTCATCGACGCGGACAAGGCCAACTACCCGGTGTACCTGGAGCACGCGCTGGTACTGGCGCGCAGGGGCGGGCTGATCCTGTTCGACAACGTGCTGTGGAGCGGCAGGGTGCTGGAGCAGAACCCGGACAGCGCCGACACCCGCGCCATCCAGTCGCTCAACCGCGGCCTGCGTCGCGACACCCGGCTCGACCTCAGCCTGCTGCCGCTGGGCGACGGTCTGAGCCTCTGCCGCAAGCGCTAGTGCGGTTGCCGGTAGGGTGCGCCGCGCGCACCGCGATTTCATAGGTGCGCGCGGCGCACCCTACGGCGCTGACTGATACCGCTCAGGCCCCGAGCGCGGCCTCGCATTCCTCCACGCAGCGCTGGCAGGCCTGGGCGCATTGCTGGCAGTGGTCGTGCTGGTGCTCGCCGCAAGCCTCGGCGCAGGCCTGGCAGGCTATCGCGCAGAGGCGCAGGATTTCGTCGCACAGCGGGCTGTCGCGGGCCATCAGGCGTTCGGCCAGGCGGCACAGGTCGGCGCAGTCGATGTCGCAGGCGATGCAGGTGGCCATGTGCTGCAGGTCGGGCTCCTTGAGGCAGGCGGCGGCGCAGGTTTCGCAGGCGATGGCGCAGGCGCTGCAGGCCTGGATGCAGGAAGCGTAGCGTTCACGGACCATGGCGTTCTCCTCGGGTAAGGTCGGTCGTCTGGGTTGTGAACCCCGCAGGTCCCCAGGGGTTCGACCCATCTGCCGGGCGGCGCGGCTTGCACCGGAGCGGCAACAGCCCCTAAGCTGCGCGCCTGCTTCAGGTGCCCCGGCGCGCGGCGTTCGCGGGTGAAACAGGGAAGCCGGTCCATTCGTCACGAAGAATCCGGCGCTGCCCCCGCAACGGTAGGTGAGACAAGGGTCGCTCGACGCCACTGTGCCTTGGCACGGGAAGGCGCGACCCGCAGGCTGCAGGCCTGACTCACGAGCCCGGAGACCGGCCTGTCGCGATCCACGGCAGTGCGGCGGGCTCTGCGGTTGCGGGCCCCGCGCCCGGCCGCCGCCTTTTCCTCCTGCCCCGATTGATTCCGCGCCCGGACCTCCCGTGCGCGCAGGGTGCCCAGGAGCCCGACATGAGCGAATCGGCCGAACGCGACGCCCGCCACAAGGCGCGCATGCAGCGCAAGAAGGCGCTGATCGACGAGAAGATCGCCCAGGCCCGGGACGAGTACGGCCTGCTGCTGGTGCACACCGGCAACGGCAAGGGCAAGAGCAGCTCCGCCTTCGGCATGGTCGCCCGCGCCCTCGGCCACGGTATGAAGGTCGGCGTGGTGCAGTTCATCAAGGGCGCCGCCAGCACCGGCGAGGAAGCCTTCTTCCGCCGTTTCCCCGACGAAGTGCGCTGGTTCGTCATGGGCGAGGGCTTCACCTGGGAGACCCAGGACCGCCAGCGCGACATCGCCATGGCCGGCGAGGCCTGGAAGGTGGCACGCACGTTGCTGGCCGACGAGAGCGTCGGCCTGGTGGTGCTGGACGAGCTGAACATCGCCCTCAAACACGGCTACCTGCAGCTGGACGAGGTGCTCGCCGACATCGAGGCGCGACCGCTGCTGCAGCACGTGGTGGTGACCGGCCGCGGCGCGCAGCCGGGGATGATCGAGGTGGCCGACACCGTCAGCGACATGAGCCTGGTCAAGCATGCCTTCAAGGCCGGGGTTAAGGCGCAGAAAGGGATCGAGTTCTGATGGCCGAGCCACGCCACTGCCCGGCCTTGCTGATCGCCGCGCCGGCCTCCGGTCAGGGCAAGACCACCGTGACCGCCGCCCTGGCGCGCCTGCACAGCCGTGCCGGCAAGCGCGTGCGGGTGTTCAAGTGCGGCCCCGACTTCCTCGACCCGATGATCCTCGCCCGTGCCAGCGGCGCGCCGGTGTACCAGCTCGACCTGTGGATGGTCGGCGAGGCCGAGACCCGGCGCCTGCTGTGGCAGGCGGCGGGCGAGGCCGACCTGATCCTGATCGAGGGGGTGATGGGGCTGTTCGACGGCAGCCCCTCGGCCGCCGACCTGGCGCGCCGCCTGGAGGTGCCGGTGCTGGGCGTGATCGACGCCGGCGCCATGGCCCAGACCTTCGGTGCCATGGCCTACGGCCTGGCTCACTTCCAGCCCGGTCTGCCGTTCGCCGGGGTGCTGGCCAACCGCACCGGTAGCGAGCGCCACAACGGCATCCTGCGCGATAGCCTGGCGCCGGGCATGCGCTGGTTCGGTGGCCTGCCGCGCTCCACCGCGCTGGAATTGCCGCGCCGCCACCTGGGGCTGATCCAGGCCGAGGAACTGGCCGACCTGGACGCGCGCCTGGGCGCCGCCGCCGATGCCCTGCTGGCCAGCGCCGGCGAGTTGCTGCCGGCGCCGGTGGGCTTTGCCGCCCCCGTCATGCCGGCCATCGAGCCGCTGTTGGCCGGGGTGCGCATCGGCGTGGCCCGCGACACCAGCTTCGCTTTCCTCTACCAGGCCAACCTCGACCTGCTGCGCGAGCTGGGCGCCGAGCTGGTGTTCTTCTCGCCCTTGGCTGACTCGGGATTGCCGGACGTCGACAGCCTCTATCTGCCCGGTGGCTACCCCGAGCTGCACCTGCGCCAACTGGCGGAAAACCGGCCGATGCTCGACACCATCCGCGCACATCACGCGGCCGGCAAGCCGCTCCTCGCCGAGTGCGGTGGCATGCTCTACCTGCTCGAATCGCTGACCGACAAGCAGGGCGCGAGCGCCGAACTGCTCGGCCTGCTGCCGGGCCGCGCGGTCATGCAGCCGCGCCTGGCGGCGCTGGCGCTGCAGGAAGTGGAGCTGCCGGAAGGGCGTCTGCGCGGGCACACCTACCACCATTCCGTGCTGGACTGCGCCCAGGCGCCGCTGGCCCAGGGCACCTGCCCGAACGGCAAGCCGGTGGCCGAGGCGGTATTTCGCAGCGGCCGGCTGACCGCCTCCTACATCCACTTCTACCTGCCGTCCAACCCCGGGGCGACGGCGCGGCTGCTGGCGCCATGAGCGAGCACGCCTTCAGCGCCGAGGAGCGCGCCGCAGTCTACCGCGCCATCGCCGAGCGCCGCGACATGCGCCACTTTGCCGGCGGAAGGGTAGAGCCTGAACTGCTGGCGCGCTTGCTGCGGGCCGCGCACCAGGCGCCCAGCGTGGGCCTGATGCAGCCCTGGCGCTTCGTCCGCATCACCCGGCCGGAGCTGCGCGACGGCATCCACGCCCTGGTCGAGGCCGAGCGGGTGCGCACCGCCGAGGCCCTGGGCGAGCGTGGCGATGAGTTCATGCGGCTCAAGGTCGAGGGCATCCGCGATTGCGCCGAATTGCTGGTAGCAGCGCTGATGGACGGCCGCGAGGCCCATGTGTTCGGCCGGCGCACCCTGCCGCAGATGGACCTGGCCTCGGTCAGTTGCGCTATCCAGAACCTGTGGCTGGCGGCCCGCGCCGAGGGGCTGGGCATGGGCTGGGTGTCGCTGTTCGATCCGCTCGCCCTGGCCGAACTGCTCGGCATGCCGGAAGGCAGCCAGCCGGTGGCCGTGCTGTGCCTGGGGCCGGTGAGCGGCTTCTACCAGCGGCCGATGCTGGTGGAGGAGGGCTGGGCCGACGAGCGCCCGCTGGACGAACTGGTGTTCGCCGACCAGTGGGGCCGGCGGCCGTGAGCGTGGCGCTGTCCGCCCTGGCCGGCATGGGCCTGGACGCCTGGCTCGGCGAGCCGCGCCGCTGGCACCCACTGGTGGGCTTCGGCGAACTGGCCCGGCGCATCGAACAGCGCCTCAACGCCGGCGGCCGTGGCTGGCGCAGCCACGGCGTCAGCGGCTGGTGCCTGGCGGTGCTGCCGCCGGTGGTGCTGGTCTGGCTGCTGAGCCTGACCAGCCTGGGCTGGCTGCTGGACATCTTCGCCCTGTATTTCGCCGTCGGCCTGAAGAGCCTCGGCCAGCACGCCCTGCCGGTGGCCCAGGCCCTGCGCCTGGGCGACCTGCCCCGGGCGCGCCAGCGGGTCGGCTACCTGGTCAGCCGGCGCACCGCCGAACTGGATGCCACCGGCGTCGCCCGCGCGGGCACCGAGTCGGTGCTGGAGAACGGCTCGGACGCGGTGTTCGCCGCGCTGTTCTGGTTCTGCCTGCTCGGCGCGCCGGGCGTGATGCTGTACCGCCTGAGCAACACCCTGGACGCCATGTGGGGCTATCGCAACGAACGCTTCGAGCGCTTCGGCTGGGCGGCGGCGAAGATCGACGACCTGCTCAACTACCTGCCGGCGCGCCTGGTGGCGCTGACCTACGCGCTGCTCGGCCGCACCCGCCTGGCGCTGCGCTGCTGGCGGCGCCAGGCGCCGCTGTGGGACAGCCCCAACGCCGGCCCGGTGATGGCGGCGGGCGCCGGCGCCCTGGGCGTCAGCCTGGGCGGTTCGGCGGTCTATCACGGCATCGAGGAGCCGCGTCCGCAGCTGGGCGAGGGCGCGCCGCCGCGGGCGCGGGACATCGAGCGGGCGCTCAACCTGGTGTACGGCGGCGTCGCCCTGTGGCTGCTGGTGCTAGTCGCGGGAGGACTGTGCCTTGCTTGAGCACGGCGGACGGCTGCGCGAGGCGGCGCGGCGCTACGGCATCCCGCTGGCGGACTGGCTCGACCTGTCCACCGGCATCGCCCCCTATGGCTGGCCGCTGCCGGCGATTCCCGCGTCCGCCTGGCAGTGCCTGCCGGAGGCCGACGACGGCCTGGAGGCCCTGGCTCGCGACTACTACGGCGCCCCGGCGCTGCTGCCGGTGGCCGGCTCCCAGGCGGCGATCCAGGCGTTGCCGCGCCTGTGCCGCGACGGCAGCCGGGTGGGCATCGTGTCGCCGGCCTATGCCGAGCACGCCGAGGCCTGGCGCCGAGAGGGTCACTTGGTGGTCGAACTGGGCGAAGGCGCGGTCGAGCGCAGCCTGGAGCGCCTGGACGTGCTGCTGGTGGTCAACCCGAACAACCCCACCGGCCGGCTGATCGAGCGCGAGCGCCTGCTCGGCTGGCATGCGCGGCTGTCCGAACGCGGCGGCTGGTTGCTGGTGGACGAGGCCTTCATGGATTGCACGCCGGCACACAGCCTGGCCGCCGATAGCCAGCGGCCGGGGCTGATCGTACTGCGCTCGTTCGGCAAGTTCTTCGGCCTGGCCGGCATCCGCCTGGGCTTCGCGCTGGCCGAGGCCGCGCTGCTGGAGCGCCTGTCCGAACTGCTCGGACCATGGTCGGTCAGCGGCCCGGCGCGGGCGGTGGCCAGGGCGTTGCTGGGCGACGGCGAGGGGCAGTGGCGCCAGCGCGAGCGTCTGCGGGTCGATGGCCTGCGCCTGGCCGTGCTGCTCAGCGCCTGCGGCCTGGCTCCGGCCGGCGGCACCGCGCTGTTCCAGCTGGTCCACCACCCGCAGGCGGTGGGTCTGCACGGCTACTTCGCCCGGCGCGGCATCCTCCTGCGCCTGTTCGCCGAGACCCGCTGCCTGCGCTTCGGCCTGCCCGGCGACGAGGCCGGCTGGCGCCGCCTGGAACAGGCTCTGAAGGAGATGCCGGCATGACCACGCTCATGGTCCAGGGCACCACCTCGGACGCCGGCAAGAGCACCCTGGTGACCGCCCTGTGCCGCTGGCTCCGGCGCCAGGGCGTGAGCGTGGCGCCGTTCAAGCCGCAGAACATGGCGCTCAACTCCGCCGTCACCGCCGACGGCGGCGAGATCGGCCGCGCCCAGGCGGTGCAGGCCCAGGCCGCCGGGCTGTCGCCGCACACCGACATGAACCCGGTGCTGCTCAAGCCCAACAGCGACACCGGCGCCCAGGTGATCATCCAGGGCCGGGCGGTCGGCAACATGAACGCGGTGGCCTACCACGGCTACAAGCGCGTCGCCCGAGCGGCGGTGCTCGAATCCCACGCGCGCCTGGCGTTGCAATACCCGGTGGTGATGGTGGAGGGCGCCGGCTCGCCGGCCGAGATCAACCTGCGCGCCGGCGACATCGCCAACATGGGCTTCGCCGAGGCGGTGGACTGCCCGGTGATCCTGATCGCCGATATCGACAAGGGCGGCGTGTTCGCCCACCTGGTCGGCACCCTGGAACTGCTCTCGGACAGCGAGCGGGCTCGGGTCAAAGGCTTCGTCATCAACCGCTTCCGTGGCGACATCGCCTTGCTTCAACCGGGGCTGGACTGGCTGGAGCAGCGCACCGGCAAGCCGGTGCTCGGCGTGCTGCCGTACCTGATGGACTTCCACCTGGAGGCCGAGGACGCGGTGCAGGTGCTGCAGCCGGACAAGGAACGCGAGGTGCTGCGGGTCGCCGTGCCGGTGCTGCCGCGCATCAGCAACCACACCGACTTCGACCCGCTGCGCCTGCACCCGCAGGTCGACCTGCGGTTCATCGGCCCCGGCCAGGAGATTCCGCCGGCCGATCTGATCATCCTGCCCGGCTCGAAGAGCGTGCGCGCCGACCTGGCTCGCCTGCGCGAGCACGGCTGGGACGCCGCCATCGCCCGCCACCTGCGCTACGGCGGCAAGCTCCTCGGCATCTGCGGCGGGCTGCAGATGCTCGGCACGCGCATCGACGATCCCCACGGCCTGGAAGGCCCGGCCGGCGGCAGCGCGGGGCTCGGCCTGCTCGACTACGCCACCGTGCTGGAGCCTGAGAAGCAGCTGCGCAACGTGCATGGCCGCCTGGCCCTGGGCGACCTGCCGGTGAGCGGCTACGAGATCCACGCCGGGGTCAGCGCCGGCCCGGCGCTGGCACGGCCGGCCGTGGTGCTGGACGACGGTCGCGGCGACGGCGCCCTGAGCGCCGACGGCCAGGTCATGGCCACCTACCTGCACGGGCTGTTCGAGCAGCCGGCGGCCTGCGCCGCGCTGCTCGCCTGGGCGGGCCTGCGCGAGGCGCGCCAGGTGGATTACCATGCGCGCCGGGAGCGCGACATCGAGCGCCTGGCCGACTTGGTCGAGGCGCATCTGGACACCCGCCTGCTCCGCGAACTATGTGGCCTGTAGCCACTGTTGTGGGAGCGGCCTCGGCCGCGATCGCGCGCCCACCGACTCTACACAGGAAACCCCGATGCTCGAACTGATCCTCGGCGGCGCCCGCTCTGGCAAGAGCCGCCTGGCCGAGCGGCTGGCCGCGCAGAGCGGGCTGGACGTCACCTACATCGCCACCGGCCGGGCCTGGGACGGCGAGATGGCCGCGCGCATCGCCCATCATCGTGCCTCGCGTCCGGCCGAATGGGGCCTGGTGGAAGAACCCCTCGAACTGGCCCGCGCCCTGCGCGACAATGCCGCCCCCCGGCGCTGCCTGCTGGTCGACTGCCTGACCCTGTGGCTGACCAACCTGCTGATGCTGGAAGACGAGAACCGCCTGGCCCTGGAGCGCGACGCCTTCCTGGCAGCGCTGACCGAGCTGCCGGGACGCATCGTCCTGGTCAGCAACGAGACTGGCCTGGGCGTGGTGCCGCTGGGCGAACTGACCCGCCGCTACGTCGACGAGGCCGGCTGGCTGCACCAGGCCGTGGCCGAACGCGCCGGGCGGGTGGTGTTCACCGTCGCCGGCCTGCCCATGCTGCTCAAAGGAGAGCCGCTATGACTTCATCGCCCTGGTGGCAGCTCGCCTGCCGCCAGCCCGACGCCGCCGCCGAGGCCGCCGCCCTGGCGCGCCAGGCGCAGCTGACCAAGCCGCGCGGCGCCCTCGGTGCGTTGGAGGTGCTGGCCGTGCGCATGGCCGCGCTGCAGGGGCGCGAGCGGCCGTCCATCGCCCGGCCGCGGCTGGTGCTGTTCGCCGGCGACCACGGCGTGGTCGCCGAGGGCGTGTCGGCCTACCCGCAGGCGGTCACCGCGCAGATGCTCGGCAACTTCGTCACCGGCGGCGCGGCGGTCAGCGTGCTGGCCCGGGAGCAGGGCGTGCCGCTGCGCCTGATCGACCTGGGCACCATCGACCCCACACTGGAGCTGCCCGGCGTGCGCCACCTGCGCCTGGGCGCCGGCACCGCCAACTTCGCCGTCGAGCCGGCGATGAGCGCCGCGCAGTGCGCGGCCGCCCTGCAGGCCGGCCGCGACGCGGTGGCGGAGGCCCTGGCCGAGGGCTGCGACCTGCTGCTCGCGGGCGAGATGGGCATCGGCAACACCAGCGCCGCCACCGCCCTGGCCTGCGTCCTCGGCGACCTGAGCCCGGACCAGCTGACCGGGCCCGGCACCGGGCTGGACCTCGACGGCGTGCACCACAAGCAGGTGGTGATCGAGCGCGCGCTGACCCTGCACGCGGATCATCTGGGCGAGCCGCTGGAGGCCCTGCGCCGGGTCGGCGGCTTCGAGCTGGCGGCGCTGGCCGGCGCCTACGTCGCTTGCGCCCAGGCCGGCATCCCGGCGGTGGTCGACGGCTTCATCTGCACGGCGGCGGCCCTGTGCGCCGTGCGCCTGAATCCCGGCGTGCGGCCCTGGCTGCTGTTCGCTCATGCCGGCGCCGAGCCGGGCCACGCCGCGCTGCTGGCCGAGTTCGACGCCACCCCGCTGCTCGACCTCGGCCTGCGCCTGGGCGAGGGCAGCGGCGCGGCCCTGGCGCTGCCCCTGATCAAACTGGCCTGTGCGCTGCACGGCGGCATGGCTACTTTTTCTGAAGCACTGGTTGAGGACAAGCAATGACTCTTTCCCTGGACATGTTGCGCCACGGCGTGACCGACGCCGGCCCCGGCTTTCGCGGCAGCAGCGACGACGCGCTGACCGAGCAGGGCCGCCAGCAGATGCAACTGGCCCTGGCCGGGCAGAGCGGCTGGGACTTGGTGATCAGCTCGCCGCTGCAGCGTTGCGAGAGTTTCGCCCGCGCGTTCGCGGAAGGCCTTGGCCTGCCGCTGCGCATCGAGGCCGACCTGCGCGAGCTGCACTTCGGCGCCTGGGAGGGCCGCAACTCGGCGGAAGTGCTGCTGGAAGACCCGGAAGCGCTCGGCCAGTTCTGGAACGATCCCTATCACTTCACCCCGCCGGAAGCCGAGCCGGTGCGCGACTTCGCCGCGCGCGTGCTCGGCGCCGTCGAGCGCCTGCAGGCCGAGCTGGACGGCCAGCGCGTGCTGCTGATCACCCACGGCGGCGTGATGCGCCTGCTGCTGGCCCGCGCCCGCAACCTGCCGGAGGGCCAGTTGCTGCAGGTGGAGGTGGGCTACGGCGCGCTGCACCGCCTGAGCGTTGAGCCAGGCCTGAAGCTGGTCGAAGCCTGACGCGGGCCCGAGCCTGATGCTGCCGCCGCCGCTGCTGATCGCCCTGCAGTTCCTCACCCGCCTGCCGGTGCGCCTGCCCGGCATGCCCGAGGCGCGGCAGGTCGGCCGCTCGCTGCTCTGGTATCCGCTGGTAGGGTTGCTGATCGGCGGCCTGCTGCTGGGGTTGCACGGGCTGCTCGGCGACACCCCGGCGCTGCTTCAGGCGGCGCTGTTGCTGGCGGTTTGGGTCGGTCTTTCCGGCGGCCTGCACCTGGACGGCCTGGCCGACAGCGCCGACGCCTGGGTGGGCGGTTACGGTGACCGGGAGCGCACCCTGGCGATCATGAAGGACCCGCGCAGCGGGCCCATCGCCGTGGTCGTGCTGGTGCTGGTGCTGCTGCTCAAGTTCGCCGCCCTGGTCGTGCTGCTGGAGCGCGACGCCTGGGTCGGCCTGTTGCTGGCGCCCTGGCTGGGCCGCGCGCTGCTGCCGCTGCTGTTCCTGACGACCGTCTATGTGCGTGCCGGAGGCCTGGGCCAGGCGCTGAGCGAGCATCTGCCGCGCGAGCGCTTGCCGCTGCTGCTGGCCGTCCACGCCCTGGCGATGCTGCTGCTCGGCTGGAGCGCGCTGTGGGCGCTGGCCGCCGCGGCGCTGTGCTTCTGGCTGCTGCGCCGGGCCCTCGTCGCGCGCCTGGGCGGCACCACCGGCGACACCGCCGGCGCCCTGCTGGAACTGGGCGAGTGCGCGGTGCTGCTGGTCCTTGCGTTGATCGCGTAGGGCGGGTGAAACCCGCGTGACCCGGATGCGGGTTTCACCCGCCCTACGGTGTTCATCTGTGCCGCTGCCTTATCGTCCAACTGTAACTGCCTGTCCGGTGGATACGGGTATATACCTGTATCCATGCTGCCTACCCAATGCCTCTGCACCAAGTTGCGCCGCGCCAGCCGCGGCGTGACCCGTATCTACGACGACGCCCTGGCCGACGTCGGGCTCAATGCCGCCCAGTTCTCGCTGCTGCGCAACCTGCAGCGCCTGGGCGAGCCGAGCATCTCGGCGCTGGCCGAGGCGCTCGGGCTGGATCGCAGCACCCTCGGGCGCAACCTGCGGGTGGTGGAGGGCAGGGGCCTGGTGCGGCTCGGTGACGGCGCCGACCAGCGCAGCCGGCGGGTGGCGCTGACCGAAGCCGGGGCGCATGTGCTGGCGCGGGGCGCGCCGCTGTGGGAGCAGGCCCAGCAGGCGCTGGCGCAGCGCCTGGGCGAGGACCAGCGGGCGGCGCTGATGCGCCTGCTGGACGATCTGGAAACCATCGATTGACGGGCGCGGCCCGCGGAGACACACACATGACTGATCCGTGGCGCAAGGCGGGCTGGGTCCTGCTGGGAGCATCGCTGATTCTCGCCCTGTCCCTGGGCATCCGGCACGGCTTCGGCCTGTTCCTCTCGCCGATGAGCGGCGAGTACGGCTGGGGGCGTGAGGTGTTCGCCTTCGCCATCGCCCTGCAGAACCTGATCTGGGGCCTGGCCCAGCCGATCACCGGGGCCCTGGCCGACCGCCTCGGTGCGCGCCGCGCGATCATCGGCGGCGGGCTGCTCTACGCAGCGGGCCTGGCGCTGATGGCCGGCGCCGATTCGGCGCTGTCGCTGTCCCTGAGCGCGGGCCTGCTGATCGGCATCGGCCTGTCCGGCACCTCCTTCTCGGTGCTGCTCGGCGTGGTCGGTCGCGCGCTGCCGGCGGAGAAGCGCAGCCTCGGCATGGGCATCGCCGCCGCCGCCGGTTCCTTCGGCCAGTTCGCCATGCTGCCGGGCACCCTGGGGCTGATCGGCTGGCTCGGCTGGTCCTCGGCGCTGCTCGCCCTGGCCATGCTGGTGGCCCTGATCGCGCCGCTGGCGCTGATGGTGCGTGACGAGCCCCTGCCGGCGCCCGCCGGCACCGAGCAGAGCCTGGGCGAGGCGCTGCGCGAGGCCTGTGGTCACTCCGGCTTCTGGTTGCTGGCGCTGGGCTTCTTCGTCTGCGGCTTCCAGGTGGTGTTCATCGGCGTGCACCTGCCGTCGTACCTGGTCGATCAGCACCTGCCGGCCTCGGTTGGCACCACGGTGCTGGCGCTGGTGGGCCTGTTCAACGTGTTCGGCACCTACATCGCGGGCTGGCTCGGCGGCCACCTGTCCAAGCCGCGCCTGCTCACCGCCCTGTACCTGCTGCGCACCCTGGTGATCGTCGCCTTCGTCTACTCCCCGCTGACCGAGTGGAGCGCCTACGCCTTCGGCATGGCGATGGGGCTGCTGTGGCTGTCCACGGTGCCGCTGACCAACGGCACGGTGGCCACCCTGTTCGGGGTGCGCAACCTGTCCATGCTCGGCGGCATCGTGTTCCTGTTCCACCAGATCGGCTCGTTCCTCGGCGGCTGGCTGGGCGGCTACCTGTACGACCACACCGGCAGCTACGACCGGGTCTGGCAGCTGTCTATCCTGTTCGGCCTGCTGGCGGCGGCCCTCAACTGGCCGGTGCGCGAGCAGCCGGTGGCCCGCCTGCGCGCGGCGGAGCCAGCGTGAGCCGCCGGCTGGGCGTCGGCCTCGCCGCGCTCCTGCTCGGCGCCCTGCTGGCGCTGGCCTGGTGGGGCTGGAGCCGTGGCGGGCTGGCCCTGCTGCAGTTGAACATGAACCTGTGCTGAGCATTGCCGGGGCGGGCGCGGGCGAGTAGCGTTGCCGCTATTCACGTTCGGAGAGAGATCGACATGACCCTGCGCATCGCCCTGCTGGCCCTGGCCTCGCTGTTCGCCGCTCCACTCTGGGCGGAGGAATGTCCGCCGATGCTGCAGGGCGACCTGCAACAGTTGCGCTCCAAGGAGCGCATCGACCTCTGCCAGCGCTTCGCCGGCAAGCCGCTGCTGGTGGTCAACACCGCCAGCCGCTGCGGCTTCACGCCCCAGTTCAAGGGGCTGGAGGCGCTCTACCAGCACTACCGGGCGCAGGGGCTGGAAGTGCTCGGCGTGCCTTCGGACGACTTCCGCCAGGAGGCTGACGACTCCGCGGAGACCGCCAAGGTGTGCTTCATCGACTACGGCGTGACCTTCGCCATGAGCGAGCCCCAGGTGATCCGCGGCGACGATGCCATCCCCCTGTTCCGCGAACTGGCGCAACAGAGCAGCGCGCCGCGCTGGAACTTCTACAAGTACGTGGTCGGCCGCGACGGCAAGGTGATCGCCAGCTTCTCCAGCCGGACCAAGCCGGACGACGAGGCCCTGATCGACGCCATCGAGAAGGCCATCGCTCCCTGATTGCCGGGCGGGCGCGCCGGCAAGCCTGCATGCAATCCCTGGTGCGCATGGCGCACCCTACGAAGCGGGCATGAAAAAGCCGGGCACTGGGCCCGGCTTTTTCGTGGCCGCAGGGGCTGCCGTCAGAAGCGGTAGCTGGCTTGCAGGCCCACGCCGTGGGCGCTGTTGTTGTACTCGGCGCTGAAGCCCGGGGCGATCTCCACGCCGGCCAGTTCGGTGGCGGACTGGTTGACCTTGGCGGGGTTCTCCTGCAGGTAGGAGTAGGCCACGTCGATGCTCAGGTCGGGGCTCGGCGTCCAGCCGGCGCCCAGCGAGAACACCTTGCGGTTGCCCACCGGGATGCGCACGGAGCGGTGGGCGTTTTCCGCCGGTGACGGGTCGATGGCGAAGCCGGTGCGCAGCACCCACTGCGGGTTGAGCTGGTAGGAGGCGCCGATGGCGTAGGACCAGGTGTCGTGCCACTTCAGCTCTTCGCTGATCTCGTCCAGCACGCCCAGCGGGGTGCCTTCGTTCTCCACCACGATCTTGTCCAGGCGGCTCCAGCGGGTGAAGGTGCTGCCCGCGTAGAGGGTCCACCGGTCGTCGAGCTTGTAGCTGATCGAGGTGTCGACGGTTTCCGGGGTGGTGAAGTCCAGCTGGCCGTCGTAGTCGCCGTTGAACAGGCCGACCAGGCCGGTGCCGCCGGTGACCCGGGTGCGGCCTTCCAGGGTGTAGTCGACCTTGGAGTGGTAGGTCAGGCCCCAGGCCAGCCGGTCGGTGATGTCGACCAGCACGCCGGCGTTGAAGCCGTAGGCCACGTCGTCGCCCTTGATGCCGACCTTGGTCTCGCCAGTGCCGCCGACGGCGCTGTTGTCCAGCTTGTTGACCAGCTTGCCCTTGATCTTGTTGATGGTCGGGCCGAAGCCCACGGACACGCGGTCGTTGATCGCGTAGCTGATGGTCGGTTGCAGGGTGACCACTTCCACCTTGCTGTACTGGCCCTTGAAGCGGCCGCCGAAGCTCTTCTCGTAGTCGCTGATCAGCGCGTAGGGCACGTACAGGCCCAGGCCCCAGCTCCACTGTTCGTCGATCGGGCTGGCGTAGTAGGCGAAGGGCACCGGGGTCAGGGGCACCATGTCGCCCTTGGAGGTCGGCGCGCTGGCGTCGTCCAGGTCCACCTGGGCCTTGACCAGGCCGAAGCCGCCGACCACTTCCGGGCGCTCCAGCTTGGTCAGGCCGGCCGGGTTGCCGAACAGTACGGTGGCATCGTTGGCGGTGGAGGCGCGGCCGGCGAAGGAGGTGCCCATGCCGCTGACGCTCTGTTCGTTGATGGCAATTCCGTTGCCCAGGCTGTGAGTGGAAATCGCGCCGACGGCCAGTGCGATGGAGGTCTTCAACCAGAGATTTTTCATTAGGGTGCTCACGAACGGTGGAACCAGGGGGCGGCAAGCTAACGGTTTTGCCGGGCCTTGCCAACCGCTCTGGAACGGGCTTTTTGTGAAGTTTCGTTAAGCGGGGACCGGCTTGGCAGTGACTTGCAAGTCTCTGAAAAGGTTCAGCCTTTTTTCCGTCAGGCGGCCTGCGGAGCGAGCGGTACGTGCTGCCGCCAGGCCTGCAGGAAGTCGCGCAGGCGCCCGTGGGGCTGGAATACCTGGCGCCAGGTCCGGGCCAGTCCATGGAGGTCGTGGGCCTCCGGCAGCGGGGCCTGTTCGCTCTCCACCAGCATCCAGGCGATGGCCGTGGCGTAGCGCAGGTTGACGGTCAGTTCGAGGTGCGGCGCGGCGAGAAAGGCATGCTGGCTGGCCAGGCCGCGGACCAGGCTGGCGAGGTCCGGGTCGCGCGCCAGGTGCAGGTCCCAGAGCTGCCGGTGGCGGTCTTCGCTGATGCGGTAGAGGCCGTAGCCCTCGCCGCAGGTCAAGGCGCTGCCGAGGGCCGACTGGCTGGCGGCGGTCCCCAGCAGCAGGGCTTCCGCGGCGGGAGAGTGGCGACCCAGGTAAAGCAGGGTCGGGCGGATGACGTGCTGGCACAAGTCGCTGGCGGCAATTCCCATAAGGCCCTCGCGAAAGGTGCCGGCGGGGTCAGGTGCCTGGCAGCTGTTCTTGATTCTAATAAGACCCCGCCGGGAGCGGGGTTAGCCGCTCGATTTGAAGTGTAGTGCTACAAATCGAGTGTAAAGGACTGTTTTTAAACTGTTTCGTGGCGCAGGTCGTGGCCCATATGCTCATGGGTTCTTAACGCCCGCCTTCGATGTGCCCGTAGGGTGCGCCGCGCGCACCGTCTGCTGGAGCGGCTCGACACCGCCGCGCAGGGTGCGCGGCGGTCGCTCAGGGCGCATGGGGGCTGGCCTCGGTGCGCGCGGCGCACCCTACCGGTACTCGTCCTATTTAAGGTGCTCCACCTGCAGCTTGGTGAAGCTCACCGAGCCGGCCTCGGTGTTGTTGCCGGCGTTGTCCTGCACGTAGCTGCCGGCCTTGAAATAGAGAGTCTGCGCGGCCCAGGCCGGGTCCAGCTTGGCGCTCCACTTGGCCGTCTCGGTGGTTGGTGTCTTGGTGTACACCGCCAGGGTGCCGCCCTTGGTCAGGGTGATGGTGTAGGAGAACGCGCCGCCCAGCGGCACGTTGCGCTGCACGATGACGCTGGACGTGGCGATGCCCGGCTTCAGGCGGTAGATGGCGACGATGCTGCCGGTCTTCGTCGAGCCGCTGTACTGGTACTGCAGCTTGATGGGCGGATCGTCGCCTTCCACGTTGTGGATCTGGCCGACCACGATCTTGCCGGTGGACGGCACCTGGGTGACCTTCAGGGTCGCGCGCAGGTGGTTGTCGGCTTCCTTGTACTTCCAGTTGCGCAGCTTGCCGTCGGCATAGGTCTCGCGCAGTTCGCTGCGCGGGTACTTGGCGTTCTTGGTGGTGGTGCCGTCGACGGGGGCCCAGAAGAACAGGGTGCCGTTGATGTGCCTGAAGTAGTCGTCCTGGTAACCGGAAGACAGCAGGGGGGTGGTGATGGTGGTCGCCGGCTCGCCGACGGGGATGGTCAGGTTCCAGGTGTTGAGGTCGATCATGTCGCGTGTGGCTCCGAGAGAAACTGGAAAATTCATTCGGAGCGCAGGTCGATCACGACACTTAGAACTGCCTAGCCGCCCTGCCAGTATCTCGCACACGAAATGAAGCGCTTGCCCGCCTGGACGGCGATGCCGGCCGGGCTTGGCGCGCTTTATACGGAGCCACCGGAGCTTTGATAATCACCGTTCGTCGTTATATTGGCGTCTATAAATTGGCGTTAAATTGACGGCCGATTCCCTATTTCTATGGGATTGATGCGCAAGGTGTTTTTCACGACGAAACGGCACGAGCCGAGCCCGCGTCAGAGCGTCGGCGGCGACGAACGGAAGCACCGGGATAGAGGGTGTCGGGCAGGAGCGGGGATGGCGGAGGCGCAGCGAAGCGGCGGAGGTATCGCGGTGGCGGGACGGCGATACCCCCGAGCCGGGCCTACTGGCCCGGTGTCAGCAGCAGGCGCTTGCTGCCGTAGACCTTGTCGATGTTGCGGCCCTGGAAGGGGAAGCTCATGTAGCCGCCCTTGAGCCAGGCCTCGATGCCGTCGGCGTAGTGCGGGCTGGCCGGATTGCCCGATTGGCCCGAGCTGTTGACCCCGATCATCGGCTCTTCCAGGCCGAAGTCGACCACGATGCGCATGGCCGGGACCAGCCATACGTCGAAGTCCTTGCCCCAGGCGTAGGCGGCCACGTTGAGGGTGCCGTGGTCGCCGCCGGCCGGGTAGGGGCCGCGGTCCAGATAGCCGGCGATGGACTCGATGCCGCTGCGCTGGCTGGCGCTCAGGTAGGGCGCCATCTTGGTGGCGTTGCTGGTCCAGCGGTACTGGTGCAGCTTGCCCCACTGCCAGGCGTTGCGGTCGGCGCCCAGTTCGCGTTCCAGGTAGGCGATCGCGCCGGCCAGGCTGCGTGCCAGGATGGCGGCCTTGTCTTCCTTCTGCGGCGTCTTCACGTCGTCCCAGAACGGGCTGTCGTCGCGGCCCAGCAGGTGGTCGGCCTGGGCCGAGTAGCTGTTGTTGGCGATGTCCACCAGCGCCTGCCAGGCCGGGCCGGTTTCCGGGCCCAGTTCGTCGAGGAAGGTGGCCTTGGCGCTTTCCTGGAGGAAGGCGCCGTACAGGGCGGCGTCGGCGGAGGTGGCGGCGAGGCGGCCGTCGAAGGCCATCAGGCGCTTGTGGGTCTCTTCGGCCCGGGCCCGCTCGGCGGCCGGCAGGGCGGCGATGGCCTTCTTCAGCGGCTCGGCCATGCCCGGTGCGTCGAACATCGCCTGCAGCTTGCCGACGAAGGGCGTGGTCTGGTCATACTGCATGGCGATCATGCTCTTCTGGTCGTGCCTTCCCGTGCCGGCCAGCTGCGCGATGCGCTCGGCGCGTTCCGGGTAGAACCAGGAGTTGGACAGCTGCATGCCGTAGCCGCGCGGCACGATGCGGTGGTTGGCGGTGCCCAGCCAGCCCTGGGCCGGGTCCTGGTCGTAGGGATGCAGCATGGGGTCGGCATGGCCGTCCCAGTCGTAGGCGCCGTCCCAGGCGGGCGACGGCACCAGGCCGGTGCCCTGTTTGCGGTTCGGGTAGCGGCCGGTGACCTGCCAGCCGATCTGCCGGGCATCGGCGAACACAATGTTCAGCGCGGCGGCGCGGATCTCGCGGGTGGCCTCCAAGGCCTGTTCCACCGACTGGGCGTTGGACAGGTCGAAGAAGGCGTCGAGCGAGCGGTCCGCCTCGCCCTGGATGGTGCGCAGCGCCAGCCCGTAGCCGCTGGACAACGGCAGCGGCTGCAGCGGTGACTTGCGCTCGCCGAGGGCCGAGTTGAGCAGCGGGCCGTTGCGGGTCTCCCAGATGGTCTCGCGAATCGGCTTCTGGCCACGGATGAAGAAGGTTTCCTGGCGCTCGCGGACGGGCTGCCACTTGCCGTCGGCGAGGTAGTGGAGGCGGTTGCCCTCGCGCTTGACCTTCTCCAGGAACAGGTCCTGGTTATCGCCCATGACCATGGTGATGCCCCAGGCCAGTTTGCCGTTGTAGCCGGCGACAACGGCCGGTACCCCGGCGATGGACACGCCGGCGGCCTGGAATTTCGGCGAGCGGATCTGCACGAAATTCCAGATCGAGGGCATCGACAGCGGCAGGTGGGTGTCGTTGGCCAGCAGGCTCCTGCCGCTGCGGCTGTTGCGCGGGGCGATGGCCCAGTTGTTGGAGGCGGCGACGCCGAGCATGTTGAGGGCCGCCACCTGGCCGGCGGCCTGGTTCACCGCGGCCAGGCCCGGGATCCTGCCGGCCAGGCTCAGGCCACGCAGCTTCTCGGCTTCCTCGAAGGGCAACGGTTCGTCCGGGTAGGTGGGCAGCAGCCAGGCGAGCTTGTCGGCGCCCACCTTGTCGGCGAGGGTCAGCGAGGCGATCTCCTCCTGCAGGTTGACCGACAGGCCGAAGTTGAGCAGGCAGAACAGCAGCACCGAGTCTTCCGGCTTCCAGTAGGCCGGGCGGTAGCCGCTCGCCGCCAGGTCCATCGGCAGCTTGTCCTGGTAGCGGAACAGGTAGGCGTTGACGCCGCGGGCATACACCTCGAAGAACTCCTTGAGGCGCGGCGAGGCGTTCTTGTACAGCACCTCGGCACTGGCGCGCAGGTTCACCGTGCGCATGAAACGGTCGATCTCCAGCACGCCGGGGCCGTTCATCTCGGCCAGGCGGCCCTCGGCCAGCAGGCGCATGCCGACCATCTGGCTGAGGCGGTCGGCGGCGTGCACGTAGCCCAGGGTGAACAGGGCGTCGTGGAAGGTGGTGGTCTCGATCAGCGGCATGCCCAGCGGGTTGCGCCGCACCACCACGCTCTGCGCCAGGCCCTGGACGCGGACGATGCCCTGGTCCGGGTGCACGCTCCTGGCGTAGCGGCTGTCGAGGAAGGACTGGCAGCCACCGAGGAACAGGCTGCTGCCCAGGGTGGCGGCGGCGGTGAGGAACAGCGGACGGAACAGGCGCGAACCCATGACTGGCTCCTGGCGCAGGGAGACGGACGATGGGGCGGATTGTAGAGGGCGGTAGGAGCGAGTTCTACTCGCGAATGGCGCGCCGTGCGGGCGTTCGCCGGCAGAGCCGGCTCCTACGGGGAGGGCGCCCGGGTCAGGCGCCGTGGCACTTCTTGAACTTCTTCTCGCTGCCGCAGGGGCAGGGGTCGTTGCGGCCAACTTCCTTCAGCGGGTTGCGTACCGGCTCCTGGTGGTGGTTGCAGTGCGGGCCGTGCAGGTGACCGTCGTCGTGGTGGTGATCGTGGTCATGGTTGCAGTCGGGGCCGTGGACATGGGGTTGCTGAGTCATGAAGCTCACTCCGGAATGTAATCGGCGGGGATTATCTCGCCATTGCGCTGCACATGCACGTCGCGGCCGAACATCACGCCGGTGCGGACCTTGCCGCTGAGGCGGTAGCGGATCGGCTGGTCCGGGTCTTCCAGCGCCTTGACGATGCCCTTGAGGTGGCGCCACAGGTTGGTCCGCACCGGCACCTCGAACTCCCGGCGGCCATGGGCGGGCACGTTGATCCACTGGCTGGACTCGCCCTCGGCCAACTGGATGCCGTTGAGCTGGATGTCGTAGCTCAGGCGGCGTACCGGCAGCTCGAAATCGTTGGGGTTGTCGACCCGGAAACGCAGGGAGAACTGCTGTTCCAGCAACTTGGCCTTGATCACATCGACTTTGACGAGGTGGACTTCCGGGTCCGCGAAATCGCCGGTGAACCAGCTGGTACAGCCCGAGAGCCCTGCTTGCAGGGCGAAGATGACGGCGAGGGCGATGATATTGGTTCGCGCCTGTGAAGACATTGCGTTACTCCGGTGGACGCCCCAGTGTAACAAGCGGTTGCTTGGTAGCCATAGGGCTTGGCGCCGTTTCGTCGCGCCGTGAACGAGGCGGAAACCGGCCCTGGCTGTTGGCGGAATGAAACTGCGCCATACTGGTGGCCGAATTGCACAGGAGTTGGACCATGAGCCTCTACGAGATCGCCTTTGCCGGGCAGGTGGTGCCAGGCGCTTCGCCGGACCAGGTCAAGGAGAACCTGGCGCGGCTGTTCCAGGCCGATGCCCAGCGCATCGCGCTGCTGTTTTCCGGGCGGCGCATCGTGATCAAGAGCAACCTGGACGCGGCGGGGGCGGAGAAGTACCGCGCCACCATGGAGCGCGCCGGCGCGCTGGCCATCGTCCAGCCGCTGCAGGTGGAGGAAGTGACGCTGGCGCCGCCACCCGCGCCGCAGCCGGTCGCCGCCCCGGCTCCAGCGGCGCCCGCGCAGGAGGCCCCGGCCAGGAGCGCCGCCTCCGCGAAGGTGATTCCGCGCGACGAGTACATGGCCGCATTCAGCGATGTGGAAGCGCCCGACTTCGGCATCGCGCCGATCGGCGCCGATCTGCAGGACGCCAGACCTGAGGCCCAGGCGCCGCAGGTCGACCTGTCGCAGTTCAGCTTGGCGCCGGTCGGCAGCGACATGGGCCAGGCCAAGACGGCGCCGGCCGGGCCGCCGCCGGACACCTCGCATATCAAGCTGCAGGAGTGATGGACGAGGCCCGCCGACGCGGGCCTCTTCGCATGGGCGTCAGCTGCCGCTGGCGCTGCACTTGGCCTGGGCCTCGGGCGGCGTCAGGTTGCGTACCGAGGTGTAGAACAGCTCGCAGGTCTGCACCTTGTCGGTCACCTGCCACTTCTGCGTGCAGGCATCGAGGGTCTTCTGCGGGTCGGCGGACGGGTCCTGGCCCATGCCGGCCTGCCAGCAGGCGGCGCTGATGTCCTGTCCCATCACCCGCAGCCCAGCGGCGTCGGCCTTCTGCTGGTCGCCGTCGTAGTTCTCCGGGTCGGCCGCGTACCAGATGTAGCTGGGATGGTTGGCGCCGAGCACTGGCACGCGCTGGCCCGGCGCGGGGCTGATCTCGTCCAGGCCGAGCACGCCGATGTTCGCCTTGTACTGGCTGTTGACCCAACTGCGTACCGGCCCGCCGAAGGCCACCATGGGCAGGGCCTGGCCGTCGCCGGCGGTGAGCTGGGCGACCATGGTCGTCTGGTAGTCGGTGAAGTAGCCGTAGACCCCTTCGAGGTCGCCGCCGGCGCTGGCTGGCGCGGCGATCGGGGCGATGTCGATGATGGTCTGGAAGGCCGGGGTCTGCGCGGTCGGCACGCCGTTCTCGGTGAGCAGCGAGGCCCAGCGGTCGGTGGTCTTGGACTCCAGGTAGTCCTGCGCCTGGGTCAGCGAGTAGTCCGGTGGGAAGTGCAGTAGCTCCACGCTCTTGCGGTTGTCCAGGGCCATGCCCAGGGGCAGGAAGAAGTACCAGCTGTATTGCCACTTGTTGTCGCCGTTGAGTTTGCTGGCGCCGTCGAAGGCCAGATCCCCGGCGTTCAGCAGGTCGGTCAGCGGCTTGCCGTAGTCCTGCGGCACGCCGCTGAAGCTGGCCGAGAGGCTGTCGCCGTCGCGGCTGACCTTGACCGTCGCCGCGCCGTAGCCGTCGCGTTCGAGGCTCTGCTTGAGGTAGTGCTCGGCGGTCTGTTCGAGGGTCCAGTCGCGATAGCAGATCACGCTGCAGTTGTTGGGGTAGGCGAACAGGCGGGTGACCCGCTCGCTGCTGCCCAGGTCGACCCTGACATCGTCCGCGTGGACGCCCGCCACGGCCATCAAGGCGGCCAGGCCGGCCGCCGCTCCACTGTGCTTGTGCTTCATCTACTGCTCCTTGTTGGCCCCGATTCCCGTCGGGGGCTGTAACAAATGAAGCAGAGTTTTCGCCGAGGTCTAGCCCAGGTAGGGGCTGCAGCACTTCTTGAATTTCTGCCCGCTGCCGCAGGGGCAGGCGTCGTTGCGCCCGGCCTTCAGCGCGGCCGTGGGGTCGAGGAAGTACCAGCGGCCATCGCGCTGGACGAAGGCGGAGCGCTCGCGGTGGCTGTGCTCGCCGCTGCCGTCGTGCCAGCGGGCTGTGAAGGTGACGAAGGCGTGTTCGGGCTGGGCGCCGATCAGCTCGCTGCCTTCCACCTCCAGCCCCAGCCAGGTGCTGCCGAGACTCCAGGCGCGGATGCCGTCCCGGTCCAGGCCGGCCTGCTGGGCGGGCAGGGTGGTGGCGACCAGGTAGTCGACCAGGCCCAGCACGTAGGCGCTGTAGCGCGAGCGCATCAGGTGTTCGGCGCTGGGCGCCGGGGTGCCCTGGTGATAATGGCCGCAGCAGGCGTCGAGGGCACTGCCGCTGCCGCAGGGGCAGGCTTGGCTCATGGGATCACCACCAGTACTTGCCGAAGTTTTCGGGGTTGGCCCAGAACTTGGCGTTGAGCCAGTCCGGGACCTGCTTGTAGTCGCGCAGGTCGTAGGTGAACAGGGTCAGCACCTGGTTGTCGCGCTGGAAGCTCTCGCTGGCCTGCAGGGCTAGGGCGAAGAAATCGGTGTCCTTCCAGTCGCCGGCGGCCATGTCGACCAGCACCGCCAGGCGGCTGGCGTTGAGGTTGCGGATGCCGCCCAGCAACTCCAGGGCGGTGCGCCTGGGCAGGTGTTCCAGGCAGTCGGCGAACAGAGCCAGGTCGTAGCGCTGGGCCGCCAGCTCTGCGGGCAGCGGGCCGGCCGGCGCCTGGGCCAGCTCGGTTTCCGGGTGCGCCTGCTGGAAGGCGGTCACCGCCGGCAGCTGGCTGCCACCGACCACCAGCAGGCGCCGGGGAGCATGGTGGTCGAGCAGGGCGGCCAGCGCCTGTTGGGGAGTGCGGGTGGAAAAGGTCTGGGTCATGGCTGCGATCTTAATGTGAACGCAAAGACTACCGCGATGGACAAACTCTTTGGAACTTGGCGCGAAAAGTGCCTATAACTGGCAGATAGTAAGGAAGCGATCTTTACTTCTTTGCTGTCGGTTAGATGCCGATTCCCTACAGGAGACCTAAGAAGATGAGTATCACAAGGAAAGCTGTACCCCTGATCCTGGCAAGCGGCCTGCTGACCGGCTGTGCTGGTATCCAGAAAACCGACTGGCCGACCTGCGCGGCCGTGGGTGGTGTGACCGGCGCTGCGCTGGGTGCGATCGAAAGCTCGGAGTGGGCCGGTTACGGTGCTCTGGTCGGTGCCGGCGTTGCCGCTTCCTACTGCTGGGTGCATGGCGCCAGCGAGCAGGTGGCGGTGGTCGAGGAGACCGTGGTCGAGGAAGTCGCCGTGGCCGAGCCCGAACAGGCCGAGGCGGTGCGCGTCGAACTGGACGTCAAGTTCGACTTCGACAAGTCCGTGGTCAAGCCGGAAAGCCAGGCTGACATCAAGGCGCTGGCCGACTTCATGAGCCAGTATCCGTCCACCAGCACCGTGGTCGAAGGGCACACCGACTCCGTCGGCACCGACGCCTATAACCAGGGCCTGTCCGAGCGCCGGGCCAACGCCGTGCGCGACGTGCTGGTCAACCAGTATGGCGTGGGCAGCGACCGCGTCAGCTCGGTGGGCTATGGCGAGAGCCGCCCGGTAGCCGACAACGCCACTGACGAAGGCCGCGCCATCAACCGTCGCGTGGAAGCCGAGGTCGAGGCTCGCCCCTAACGATCAGAACCGGGGGCGACTGTCGCACAGGCGCGGTCGCCCACCGGGCTGATTCGTACATCTTGGGAGTCGGGTCTTTGCTCCCGTGTCGCCGGCCATCCAGCCGGTGACACGGGAGATCTCGTCACGGGCATTCTCGCCCGAGCCTGTTGACTCAGAACAGGGGACGCGCGGCGGCGATCGCCACCAGCGCCAGGCCCACCAGCAGGTTGCTGCCGACCAGGCGGCAAATGCGCCCCAGCGCCTCACCACCCGCCGCCCAGTCCTGGGCCTCGACGGCACGGCGCAACTGCGGCAGCTGCAGTACCTGCACGCGCAGGAACAGCGCCAGCATCACCAGGTACAGCCCCATCATCACATGGACGTAGCGTGGCGCCGTCTCGAAGCCGGCGAAGCGCATGTGCAGCATACCCATGCCGGTCACCGGCAGCACCAGCACCGCGATCCACACCCAGAGGAAGAAGCGGCGGAACACCTCCAGCCACAGGGTCAGGCGTTCCGGGGCCTGGAGCTTGGCGACTGCGGCGGGGCGCAGGATCATCCAGGCGAAGAACATGCCGCCGACCCAGATCAGGGCGGCCAGCGCGTGTACGGCATAGAGGGCGGAAAAGACGGTCATCGGTAGGGCCTGGTCTCGGTCGCGGGATGGCGCGCGAGCATAACCTATCGGTAAACTACTGAGAATTTATCCAGCCCCGCCCGCGCCCCGCCCATGCTCAGTTCCGAACTCAAGTCCCAGATCCAGGGCGCCTACAGCCGTTTCCTCGAGGCCAAGGGCCTGAAGGCACGCTATGGCCAGCGTCTGATGATCGCCGAGGTGGCCAAGGTGCTGGGTACGATCAAGCACAACGACGAGGGGCAGCGCGACGGCGAGCCCGCCGTGGTGGCGGTGGAGGCGGGTACCGGCACCGGCAAGACGGTCGCCTACAGCCTGGCCGCCATTCCCACCGCCAGGGCCGCCGGCAAGCGCCTGGTGATCGCCACCGCCACCGTGGCGCTGCAGGAGCAGATCGTGCACAAGGACCTGCCGGACCTGATGCGCAACGCCGGCCTGCAATTCAGTTTCGCCCTTGCCAAGGGCCGTGGCCGCTACCTGTGCCTGTCCAAGCTGGACCTGCTGTTGCAGGAGGGCCAGGCCCAGGGCGCCACCGCGCAGATGTTCGAGGAGGAAGGCTTCCGCATCGACGTCGACGAGCAGAGCCAGAAGCTCTACACCCGGATGATCGAGAAGCTCGCCGGCAATCGCTGGGACGGCGACCGCGACAGCTGGCCGGAGGAGCTGGAGGACAAGGTGTGGAGCACCCTGACCACCGACCACAGCCAGTGCACCAACCGCCATTGCCCGAACTTCCAGCAATGCACCTTCTATAAGGCGCGCGAGGGCATGACCAAGGTCGACGTCATCGTCACCAACCACGACATGGTGCTGGCCGACCTCGCCCTGGGTGGCGGCGCCGTGCTGCCGGACCCGCGCGAGACGCTTTACGTATTCGACGAAGGCCACCACCTGCCGGACAAGGCCATCGGCCACTTCGCCCATTTCACCCGCCTGCGCAGCACCGCCGACTGGCTCGGCCAGGTGGAGAAGAACCTGACCAAGCTGCTGGCCCAGCACCCGCTGCCCGGCGACCTTGGCCGCCTGATCGAGCAGGTGCCGGAGCAGGCCCGCGAACTCCGGACTCAGCAGCAGTTCATGTTCAGCGCCTGCGAGCAACTGGCCGACTTCCGCGCCGGCGAGGACATGAACGGCCGCGAGCGCCCGCGTCATCGCTTCGAGGGCGGCCTGGTGCCGGAGCACCTGCGCGAGCTGGGCATCGAGCTGAAGAAAGGCTTCGCCAAGCTCACCGATGTCTTCACCCGCCTCACCGAACTGCTCAAACAGGCGATGGACGACGAAGGCACCAGCCTGGGCCTCGCCAGCCATCAGGCCGAGGAATGGTATCCGCTGTTCGGCAGCCTGCTGGCCCGCGCCCAGGGCACCTGGGAGCTGTGGACGGCGTTCACCGCCGAAGACCCCGAAGACAACCCGCCCATGGCCCGCTGGCTGACCCTGGTCGACAGCGGCGCGCTGTTCGACATCGAGGTCAACGCCAGCCCGATCCTGGCCGCCGAGACCCTGCGCCGCAACCTGTGGAACGTCGCCTACGGTGCCCTGGTGACCTCCGCGACCCTGACCGCGCTGGGCACCTTCGATCGCTTCCGCATGCGTGCCGGTCTGCCCAAGGCGGCGGTCACCGCCGTGGTGCCCAGCCCCTTCCACCACGCCGACGCCGGCGTGCTGCGGGTGCCGGACCTCAAGGCCGACCCGCGCGACGCTACGGCCCACACCGCCGCCATCGTGCGCGACCTGCCGGAGCTGGTGAAGGGCGGTCGCGGCACCCTCGTGCTGTTCTCCTCGCGCAAGCAGATGCAGGACGTGTTCGACGGCCTCGAGCACGACTGGCGCAAGCGCGTGCTGATCCAGGGCAACCTGTCCAAGCAGGAGACCCTGAACAAGCACAAGGCGCGGGTCGACGAAGGCGAGGAGAGCGTGCTGTTCGGCCTGGCCAGCTTCGCCGAGGGCGTCGACCTGCCGGGCGCGTACTGCGAGCACGTGGTGATCGCCAAGATTCCCTTCGCCGTGCCGGACGATCCGGTGGAAGCGGCGCTGGCCGAATGGATCGAGGCGCGTGGCGGCAACCCCTTCATGGAAATCGCCGTGCCCGACGCCTCGCTGCGCCTGGTGCAGGCCTGCGGGCGCCTGCTGCGCACCGAGGCCGACCGCGGCACGATCACCCTGCTGGATCGCCGGGTGGTCACCCAGCGCTACGGCAAGGCCATCCTCAACGCGCTACCGCCGTTCCGCCGGGAAATCGCCTGAGCCGACCGGCACCTCGGGCGCGGCCCTGCGTCGAGCATCCGGGGTGGCATCTATGGCCCCTCTGGTGTCTACTTGGGCATCTTCCGGAGTGCCTGTTCGTATGATTCGCCGTTCACTGCCCCTCGTTTTCGCCCTGAGCATCGCCGCGCCGGCCTTCGCCGCGCAGCAAGGGCAGCAGACCCTGTTCAGTTTCATCAAGCCCACCGATGCCGTGAAGGTAGAAAGCCAGGCCGCCAGTTTTCCGGAGCTGACCGCCGAGCCCACCCCCGAAGGCGAGGTGCTGCGCCGCTTCACCTTCAATGCCGCCGAGCATCCCAGCCTGCGCCTGAGTCCGCCTGGCGAGGTGTGGGATTGGTCCCGGGCCGGCGCCATGAGCCTGCGCCTGCAGAACGCCATGGACTGGGACATCACCCTGGAAGTACGCATCGAGAGCCGCGACGGCAAGGCGCTGACCACCCGCATCGCCCTGCCTGCCGGTCCGGCGCAGACCCTGCTCGTGCCGCTCGCCGCAACCTCCGCCCGCGCCTACGGCATGCGCGCCGCGCCGCCCATGCCGGTCACCGTCGAGGGCCATCGGGTGCTCCTGGCCGAGACCGTGGAGGGCGAGCTGAACGCCGCCGAGGTCAGTGCCGTGACCCTCTCCATGAGCCAGCCCGACGCGCCGCAGAGCATCCTGCTCGGCCGCTTCGGCGTGCAGAATCCCGAGGCCGCCCAGGCCGCCATCTACGACGGCATCGTCGATGCCTGGGGGCAGTACAGCCGTGGCCAATGGCCGGAGAAGATCGGCAAGGACCAGCAACTGCGCGAGGCCGCGGCCCGCGAGCGCGACCAGCTCAAGGGCTGGCTCGCCGAACGCCCGCAGCAGGATCGCTTCGGCGGCTGGTTGAATGGCCCCGGCTTCGAGGCCAAGGGCTTCTTCCGCACCGAGAAGCGCGACGGTCGCTGGTTCCTGGTCACCCCCGAGGGCCATCCGTTCTACTCGCTGGGGGTCAACGCGGTCAGCGCCTGGCAGAGCCAGACCTACGTGCAGGGCCGCGAAGCGATGTTCGCCCAGCTGCCCAAGGACGGCGAGCCGCTGGCCGCCTACTATGGCGAGCACGACAGCCGCAGCGACACCGGCGCCAGCCGGGGCCGCGCCTACGACCACGGTCGCTGGTACGACTTCTATCGCGCCAACCTGCAGCGCACCTACGCCGAACCCTGCGAGACGGCCCAGCCGCCGCTGGCCGCGACGCCTGCCCCGGCCGAGCTGGAACCCTGCCCGGCGCCCGGCTTCGACAAGGACCGCTGGACTCGCCATACCCTGGAGCGCCTGCAGGCCTGGGGCTTCAACACGCTCGGCAACTGGAGCGACGACGCCCTCGGCTCGGCCCAGCGCATGCCGTATACCATCCCGCTGTCGATCTCCGGTGACTACGCCACCATCAGCACCGGCCACGACTGGTGGGGCGGCATGCCCGACCCGTTCGACCCGCGTTTCGCCATGGCCGCCGAGCGCGCCATCGCCATCGCCAGCCGCGACCGCCGCGACGACCCCTGGCTGATCGGCTACTTCGCCGACAACGAACTGGCCTGGGCCGCGCCCGGCGAGGACCCCAGGTCACGCTATGCGTTGGCCTACGGCACCCTGCGCCTGAGCACCGACGTGCCGGCCAAGCGCGCCTTCCTCAAGCAGCTGCGCGACAAGTACCGCAACCAGAACGGTCTCTCCAAGGCCTGGGGTATCGACCTCAAGGCCTGGGAACTGATGGAGGACCCCGGCTTCGAGCCGCCGTTGCCGAGCCCCGAGTTCCCGCAGATCGAGAAGGACCTGCAGGACTTCCAGCGCCTGTTCGCCGACACCTACTTCAAGACCATCGCCGATTCGCTGAAATGGCACGCGCCGAACCAGCTGCTGCTGGGCGGCCGCTTCGCCATCGCCACGCCGGAGGCGCTGGAGGCCTGCGCGCAGTACTGCGACGTGCTGAGCTTCAACTTCTACGTCAAGGAGCCGCAGCACGGCTACGACTTCGCCGCCCTGCGCGCGCTGGACAAGCCGCTGATGGTCACCGAGTTCCACTTCGGCTCGCGTGACCGCGGCCCGTTCTGGGGCGGCGCCAGCGAGGTCTACAAGGAAGAGGAGCGCGGCCCGGCCTACGCCCACTTCCTGGCTCGGGCGCTGGAGGAGCCCTCCATCGTCGGCGTGCATTGGTTCCAGTACCTCGACCAGCCCGCCACCGGCCGCCTGCTGGATGGCGAGAACGGCCATTTCGGCCTGGTGGGCATCACCGACCGGCCCTGGCAGGGATTCGTCCAGGCGGTGCGCGCGGCCAACCTGAAGGCCCCGCAGACCCTGCTGCCGAAGGAAGCTGCCGGCAAGGACGAGCCGGCCAAGTCGGCCGAATCGGAGTCGAAACCGGCCGACACCGCGGCGCCGCCGCCTGCCGACAAGCCCTGACCGGCTACGCCCGGCGTGCCTTGGGCGCGCCGCAACCCGGACCGTTGGTCTGACGAGGCGGCCCAGGCAGGGCGCCAGGATTCCCATGCAGAGCCGGTGCTGGAACAATGCCGGCCATCCCGACCGAGGAGTAATAGGTTGCAGATCCAGGGCCATTTCGACCTGCGCTTCGAGGCGCTGAAAGATGCCTTCGTCGAACTGTTCGACGATCCCCAGGAACGTGGCGCCGCGCTGTGCGTGCAGATCGGCGGCGAAACCGTCGTCGACATCTGGGCCGGCACCACCGACAGGGACGGTGCCGAGACCTGGCACAGCGACACCATCCTCAACCTGTTCTCCTGCACCAAGCCCTTCGCCGCCGTGGCCGCCCTGCAACTGGTGGAGCAAGGCAAGCTCGAACTGGATGCGCCCGTGGCGCGCTGGTGGCCCGAGTTCGCCGCCGCCGGCAAGGAGCGCGTGACCCCGCGCCAGCTGCTCAGCCATCGTGCCGGTCTGCCGGCGCTGCGCGAGCTTTTGCCGGCCGAGGCGCTCTACGACTGGCAGCAGATGACCGGCGCCCTGGCCGCCGAACGTCCCTGGTGGACGCCCGGCGAGGAGCATGGCTACGCGCCCATCACCTATGGCTGGCTGGTCGGCGAGCTGATCCGTCGGATCGAAGATCGCGGGCCCGGCGAAGCCATCGCCGCGCGCATCGCCGGGCCGCTGGGGCTGGACTTCCATGTCGGCCTGGCCGACGAAGAGTTCCATCGCGTGTCCCACATTGCCCGCAAGAAGGGTGACATGGGTGACGCCGCCGCCCAGCGCCTGCTCAAGTGCATGATGAGCGAGCCGGAAGCGCTCAGCACCCGCGCCTTCACCAATCCGCCGTCGATCTTGAACAGTACCAACAAGCCCGAGTGGCGCCGCCTGCAGCAGCCGGCGGCCAACGGCCACGGCAACGCCCGCTCACTCGCCGGCTTCTACGCAGCCCTGCTCGACGGCCGCCTGCTGGAGCCGGAACTGCTCGGCGAGATGACCCGCGAGCACGCCTGCGGCCAGGATCGCACCCTGCTCACCGCGACCCGCCTGGGGCTGGGTTGCATGCTCGACCAGCCGGAGGTGGCCAACGCCACCTACGGCCTCGGCCGCAAGGCCTTCGGCCACCCGGGGGCGGGTGGTTCGGTGGGCTTCGCCGATCCGGAGCGCGAGATCGCCTTCGGCTTCGTCACCAACAGTCTCGGACCATATGTACTCATGGACCCGCGTGCGCAGCGGTTGGCGCGCACGCTGGGCCAATGCCTGTAACTCGCCAGGGGGAAGACCTGACCATGTATAAGAAAACGCTCGTCCTGCTCTGCTGCGTGAGCCTCGCCGCCTGTGCCGGCAACTCGGACAAATCCGGCTCCGGCAGCTGGTGGCCGTTCGGCGGCAGTGAAACCGTCGTCAAGAAGGCGCCGCCGAAGATCGACCACGAGATGACCAACGCCTGGCTGGACGAGTACGAGCCGCGCCTGAAGGTGGCGCTGCAGGACAGCAAGATGGAGCTGGAACGGCGCGAGAACGTGCTGGTCGTCACCGCCCCGGTGGAGAGTTCGTTCAACCCTGATCGTCCGAGCATGCTGCTGCCGGCCGTGCTCGGCCCCTTCACCCGGGTCGCCAAGATCCTCGAGACCGACAAGAGCACCGGCGTGCTGATCCTCGGCCATGCCGACAGCACCGGCCAGGTCGAGACCAACCTCAAGCTCAGCGAGGACCGTGCCAAGGCGGTGGCCTCGATCTTCCGTCTCAGCGGCCTGCAACGCGACCGCCTGCTGCTCAAGGGAGTCGGCTCCGACATGCCGCGCGCCGCCAACGACAGCGTCCAGGGGCGCGCCCTGAACCGCCGCGTGGAAATCCTCCTGACCCCGCAGAAGACCCTCGTCGCGCTGCTGGCTCAGTACAACCAGCCCGCGTCCACCACGGCGGCTCTGCCGGTGGCCCAGGTTGCCGCAGATCAAAAGGGCAAGGACAAGGCGCAGTAAGCTGGCGGCATCATTCCTCGGGGAGCCACTCATGTCGGACAGCCACAGCCGTACTTCGCAGACCCTCGCCGACATGCGGCGCGACTACACCCGGGATGGACTCGACGAGGCCCAGGCGCCCGTCGAGCCCTTCAGTCTGTTCCGCCAGTGGTTCGACGACGCGGTGAAGACCGAGCAGCTGCCGGTGGAGCCCAATGCCATGACCCTGGCCACGGTGGACGAGGAGGGGCGCCCGCATTGCCGGGTGCTGCTGCTCAAGGGCCTGGACGAGCGCGGATTCACCTTCTTCACCAACTACCAGAGCGCCAAGGGCGAACAGCTCGGGGCACGTCCCTTCGCCGCCATGACCTTCTTCTGGCCCAGCCTGGAACGCCAGGTGCGCATCGAGGGGCGGGTGGAAAAGGTTTCCGCCGAGGAATCCGACGCCTACTTCCAGGTCCGCCCGCTGGGTAGCCGGCTGGGGGCCTGGGCCTCGCCGCAGAGCCGGGTCATCCGGGATCGTGACGAACTCCAGGCGCTGCTGGCCGAGACCGAGCGGCGCTTCCTCGACCGCGCGCCGGAGTGCCCACCCCACTGGGGCGGCTACCGTCTGCTGGCGGAGCGGATCGAGTTCTGGCAGGGCCGCGCCAGCCGCCTGCACGACCGGCTCAACTACCGTCTGCAAGGTGATGCCTGGTTGCGCGAACGCCTGGCCCCCTAATCCTCCCATGAAGGTCGTCATCGCCCCCGACTCGTTCAAGGAGAGCCTCTCCGCGCCCGAGGTGGCGGCGGCCATTGCCCGTGGCTGGCACCAGGTGTTTGCCGATGCGGACATCCTGCTGCGGCCCATGGCCGATGGCGGCGAGGGCACGGTCGACGCCGTGCTGGCCGCGACGGGCGGCGAGCGACGCGAATGCCAGGTGCGCGATCCCATGGGCGGGCCGGTCTCGGCCCATTGGGGCTGGCTGGGCGGGGAGGGCGGCGCGGTGCTGGAAGTGGCCGCGGCCAGCGGGTTGCACCGGGTGCCGAAGGCGCAGCGCGACGCGACCCGCGCCAGCAGCTACGGCACCGGCGAGCTGATCCGCGCGGCCCTGGATGCCGGCGCCCGGCGCATCATCCTCGGCCTGGGCGGCAGCGCCACCAACGATGGCGGCGCGGGCCTGCTGCAGGCCCTGGGCGTACGCTTTCTCGATGCCTCGGACCGTGACCTGGCGCCCGGCGGCGTGGCGCTGGCCGATCTGGCCCGTATCGATCCCGCCGGCCTGGACCCGCGACTCGCTGGGGTCGAGCTGCTGATCGCGGCCGACGTCGATAATCCCCTGTGTGGTCCTCGCGGCGCTTCGAGGGTGTTCGGCCCGCAGAAGGGCGCCGATGCTGCACAGGTTGAGGCGCTCGACTCGGCCCTCGCTCATTACGCGCAGGTAGCGGCCACAGCGCTGGGCGAGGATCACAGCGACTTTCCCGGAACCGGCGCGGCGGGCGGTCTCGGTTTCGCCGCCCGGGCATTCCTCGGGGCGAGCTTCCGTCCGGGGATCGAGCTGGTCGCCGAACTGTCTGGGCTGGCCGAGGCATTGCGCGGCGCCGATCTGCTGATCACCGGTGAAGGGCGGCTGGATTCCCAGAGCCTGCATGGCAAGACGCCGGTGGGAGTGGCGCGCCTGGCGCGGGCCGCCGGTGTGCCGGTACTGGCGCTGGCCGGTAGCCTGGGTGAGCGCTACCAGGAACTCTACGACGCGGGTATCGATGCCGCCTTCAGCCTCGCGCCTGGTCCGCAGAGCCTCGAACAGGCCATGGCCGGCGCCGCTGGCGAACTCCAGGCGAGGGCCTGCGACCTGGCCCGCCTGTGGCGGATGGCGCGCGGCTAGGCGCGGCGCTGCAGGTACTCGCGAGCGGCCTGGTGCAGCCAGTCTTCCAGTTGACCTCGGCGAATGCCCTGGGCCTTGGCCTCGGCCAGGCGGTCGAGCATATAGGCCTGCATGGCGGGATCGCCGGCCGCCATCGACAGCGCCAGGTCGCGGTCCATCCAGCGGCGGATGCGGACGTAGATCCACCAGTGGAAGTACAGGCCGGCGACGGTGGTGACGGCGACGATGAAGTAGTCCATGCGCAAATTCTCAAAAGGGTTTGCCATCCTGCGCCAGCCCACGGCGACTGGAAATCTGACCCGATGTCGCACCCAGCCTCTACACTATGGAAAGGCCACGGACAACGGCCTGGCGGGTGACAGACGGCGGTAGGCGCTGTCTAATTAGCACCGCCTCACTCGGAGAGAATCCCATGTATGAATCCAAGCTGTTGACTGCCACGCTCGTCGCTCTGAGCCTCACCCTGGGCGGTTGCGCCTCCAACCTCAGCGGCGACTCCTACAGCCGCGACGAGGCGCGTCGGGTGCAGACCGTGCGTCTCGGCACCATCGAGATGCTGCGCCCGGTGAAGATTGAAGGCACCAAGACGCCGGTGGGCGCGGGAGCCGGTGCGGTGATCGGCGGCGTTGCCGGCAGCGGTGTGGGTGGTGGTCGCGGCGCGGCCGTCGCCGCGGTGATCGGCGCGGTCGCCGGCGGCCTGCTCGGCGCCGCAACAGAAGAAGGGCTGACCCGTGCCCAGGGCGTCGAGATCACCGTGCGCGAGGACGACGGCACCCTGCGCGCCTACGTCCAGGAAGTGCAGCAGAACGAAGTCTTCCGCGTCGGCGAGCGCGTGCGCATCATGACCGTCGACGGCACCAGCCGGGTAGCCCACTGACGGCCCTCCGGCCCGGCGCTCGCCGGGCCGGTTCTCTCGCCTTGCTATCGCTCGTTCTCCAGGCCGCCCCGAGAGGATGGTCGGGGAAGGCTTGCGTCCGCGGCAACCGGATCGACTCATGACCATGCGCTGGGACATCTTCTGCAACGTCGTCGACAACTATGGCGACATCGGCGTGACCTGGCGGCTGGCCCGCCAGTTGGCGGCCGAGCATGGTCTGGATGTGCGCCTATGGGTGGACGAGCCAGGAGCGTTCCAGCGCCTCTGCCCACAGGCGGATGCGGCGTTACCGAGCCAGCGGGTGAGTGGAGTACTGGTCTGCCGCTGGCCGGTCGAGTTCCCACCGGTGGAAGTCGCCGATGTGGTGGTCGAGGCCTTCGCCTGCGAACTGCCCGCCAGTTATGTCTCGGCGATGGCGGCACGGGCCTCCAGGCCGCTCTGGCTCAATCTCGAATATCTCAGCGCCGAGGACTGGGTGGACGGCTGCCATGGCCTGCCATCGCCGCAGTCGGGCGGCCTGCAGAAGTTCTTCTTCTTCCCCGGCTTTACCGCAGGCACTGGGGGCTTGCTGCGTGAGTCCGATCTGCTGCGGCAGTGCGGGAAGTGGCAGGAAGATGCCGATGCGCGGCGCCGGTTCTTCGCCGGTCTTGGTATCGAGCTGCAGGCTGGCGCCCGGCTCGTTTCCCTGTTCGCCTACGAGAATCCGGGGCTGGCCGGTTGGCTGGACGTGTTGTCGCGCCAGCCGGTACCAACCCAGCTGATGGTGCCGCGCGGGCGCATCGAGGGAGATCTGCAACGCTGGCTGGGTGTCGACAGCCTGTGCGAAGGCGGCAGTTGGCTCCACGGCAGCCTGCAGGTGCATCTGCTGCCGTTCCTCAGTCAGGACGACTACGATCGCCTGCTCTGGAGCTGCGATTTCAACGCGGTCCGCGGCGAGGATTCCTTCGTGCGCGCCCAGTGGGCCGGCAGGCCGATGCTCTGGCATATCTACCAGCAGGACGAGGGCGCCCACTGGGTAAAGCTGGATGCGTTCCTCAATCTGTACTGCGACGGGTTGTCGCCGGAGGCCGCGGCGGCGCTGAGGAACGGGTGGCATGCCTGGAACGGGCAGGGTGACATGGGCGCGGCCTGGAGTGCGGTGGAGCAGCAGTCCGCGATGCTCGCCGAACATGCCCGGCAATGGCGCCGGGAGCTGGCCGTTCAGCCCGATCTTGCCACGGCGCTGGTGCAGTTTCACCGAAATTGGCTATCATGCGCGGCCTAGAAATCTGTACCTCCATCCAAACCCGGATACTCGTATGAAAACCGCACAAGAAATGAAGGCCAACAGTGTGGCCCTGATCGATGGCCATCCGTGGCTGATTCAGAAGGCCGAATTCACCAAGTCCGGCCGTAACAGCGCCATCGTCAAGATGAAGCTGAAGAACCTGATCAACGGTTCCAAGACCGAGACCGTCTACAAGGCCGACGACAAGATGGAGCCGGTCATCCTCGAGCGCAAGGAAGTGACCCTGTCCTACATCAGTGGTGACGACTACGTGTTCATGGATCCGGAGTACAACTCCTACGAACTGCGCGCCGAAGATCTGGAAAGCGTCCTGCCGTTCATCGAAGAAGGCATGACCGACATCTGCGAAGCCGTGTTCTTCGAGGGCAAAGTGATCTCCGTGGACCTGCCGACCACCATCGTGCGCCAGATCACCTACACCGAGAACTCTGCCCGTGGCGACACTTCCGGCAAGGTGATGAAGCCGGCCAAGCTGCGCAACGGCACAGAAGTGAAAGTCGCCGACTTCTGCAACATCGACGACTGGATCGAGATCGACACCCGCGACGGTTCCTACAAGAGCCGTACCCAGGCGCCGCAGGCCTAAGCCTCGCGTCACGCGGAAGCCCTCCGGCGCGAGCCGTTTCGAGGGCGCAAAAAAAATCCGATGTCAGATGCTGGCATCGGATTTTTTTATGGCTATGTCCCCGTTGCGTGTTGTAGCTGCCCTGCAGAAACGGCCTGCCTGCAATATCAATAGGACCCCGTAGGGGGTAGGCCACAGGCCGTAACCCACCAGCACCCGCGCAATCGACCGCGGCGCCGCCAGCGGGCTACGCCGGCAAGCGGCTAAACCCACCCATACGCGTTGTGCGGTCAAGCCCCGCTATCTGAACGTTGCAGCTGCCTGCCCCTGGATTCCCGCCTGCGCGGGAATGACAGTTCTCGGCAGGAGTCTCCCATACCTCGTCATCCCCGCGCAGGTGGGGATCCAGAAAGGGTCAGGGCACTACGACATCTAACGGGGACATAGCTTTTTTATGGCTATGTCCCCGTTGTTGGTGGCGCAATCCTGATTTTGTGGGGGCGGCTGGGCGGCATTCCGATTGGCCGCGAAATTCGCGGATAAATCCGCTCCCACAAGGCGCGCAACAACTACGAGGACATGGCCTTTTTTAGGGCCTTGCCTCCCTACCAGAGCGAGAGGGTGTAGCTGAGGATCAGGCGGTTCTCGTCCAGGTCGTTGGCGAAGTTGGAGCGGACCGTGGCGTTGCGCCATTTGACGCCGAGGTTCTTCAGCGGGCCGTCCTGGATGACGTAACCGATGTCCGTGTTGCGCTCCCATTCCTTGCCGCTGTTGCCGGCCGCGCCCAGGTCCACGTCGTCGCCGGTGAGGTAGCGGGTCATGAAGGTCAGGCCGGGGATGCCGATGGCGGCGAAGTTGTAGTCGTAGCGCAGCTGCCAGGATTTCTCGTCCTTGTTGGCGAAGTCGCCGATCTGCACGTAGTTCACCAGGAACGGGTCGGTGCCGTTGATGTAGGCGAAGCCGGTGTCGCCGCTCATCTTCTGGTAGCCGAGGCCGAAGGCGTGGCCGCCCAGGCTGTAGGTGAACATGGCGTTGAGGGCCTTGTTGTCGACGTTGGTGTTGCCGTCGTCAGTGGAGCGGGCCCAGCGGATGTCCGATTTCAGCGATTGCTTGTCGGCGATTGGTAGCACGTGCACCAGGTTCAGGTAGTGCTGCTTGTACAGGTCTTCCAGGGCGCCGTAGTGGTAGCTGGTGGTCAGGCTGTCGTTCCACTTGTAGCTCAGGCCGCCGAAGTCGAACTTGTCGGCGGTGACGCCCGCGGCACCGGTGATGTTGCGACGACCGCCGGTGGTCATCAGCATGTCCTCGTAGTCCGAGGAGTCACGCAGGTTGTACTGCTTGAGGCGGCCGGCATCGAAGGTCAGGCCGTCGATTTCCGCGGAGTTGAGTGCGCCGCCGCTGAACACCTGGGGCAGCAGGCGCGAGTCGTTGGCCTGCACCACCGGCAGCTTCGGCATCAGGGTGCCGACCTTGAGCACGCTCTTGGAGATCCGGGCCTTGGCGGTGGCGCCGAAGTCGCCGTAGCTGTCCTGGGCGCGGCCGGTCTCCCGGTCGCGTTGGAGCAGGCCGCTGCCGCTGCGATCGGTGCCGGAGTCCAGTTTCAGGCCCAGGGTGGCGATGGCGTCGAGGCCGAAGCCGACGGTGCCTTCGGTGAAGCCGGATTCGTAGCGCAGCAGGAACCCTTGTGCCCATTCTTCCTGCTTGGATTGGGCCGGTGTCGGGTTGGAGTCCTGGCGCAGGTCTCGGTTGAAGTAGAAGTTGCGCAGCTCAAGGGTGGCCTTGCTGTCTTCCAGGAAGGCCGCCTGAACCAGGCCGGGCAGGGTGAGGCTGGTGCCCAGGGCGGCGAGCGCCACGCCGCGGGCGAGAGGGGACTTGCTCATTCTTATTGTTCCTCTGGTGATGGCGATCCGGTGTGTCCGAATTCGTTGCAGCCTGAAGACTAAAACATTTCGCAAAAATTACTGCTTCTAGACCTTGGTCGAGTCATTCGATCCAGTGCGGGTAATAACCCAGCGTCCTCTGCACCGCTTCATCGTGCGCCGGCACCACCACCAGCGCCGGTTCCTGGCGCATCAGTGCGTGCACCTTCTGCAGTTGTTGGCGGGTCGCGTCGCGGTCGTCGTCGACCATCCTGCGGCTGATCCAGAACTTTTCCTTCGGCCCGGTGAAACCCTCCAGGCGCCAACTGGTGTCGCCGGTGAAGAAGAAGCGCCGGCCGTCATCCAGGGTAAGGAACAGGCCCACCGAGCCCGGGGTGTGGCCGACCATCGGCACCAGGACCAGGCTGCGGTCGCCGAACAGGTCGAGGCTGCGTTCGAAGCCCATGAAGGGCTCGTCGTCGAAGTCGAAGGGCACCCAGCGTATGTCGTGGGCGAACTGGCTGGGCAGTACGGCCGGTGGGACTGCGATGCGGCTGAAGGCGATTTCCTCGTAGGGCGCCCATACCGGCACCTCGGGGAAGTCGACCAGGCCGGAAGCATGGTCCCAGTGGCTGTGGGTGAGGAGGATGCGGTCGACCCGGACCCCGTCGCGATCCAGCTGGTCGCGGACCGGCGTGACCTGGCCGTAGCGCAGCAGCGGTTTGTCGTACCAGGGCATCTCGGACTCGAACTGTTGGTCCACCTGGCGCCCGAGAGAGGTGTCGAGCAGCAGCGTCGCGGCATGGTGTTCGATCAGTACGGCGACGTGGTTGGCGATGGCCTTTTCGGTCCAGGCTCCCCCCTCGATGGTGAAGGCGTCGCGGGTCTCGGTCTCGGCGGTCTTGACCAATGCGAAGCGCAGGCCGGCGGCCTGGCCGGTGCTGCTCAGCGCGATGAGTAGGAAGAGGATGAGGGATCGCATAGGAGAACCTCGAATGTCGGGAGAGGGATAAGTGTCTGTGTAGTCGGTCAGGGCGGGGCGGATATGCGCGTGCCCTTGTTTACGCTGTATGTCTCGAAATTAGACAGACAGGTCTGTATATTTTCAAGCGAAATCTTTCCGTCTGGAGTGGCGACCGCCGCCGCCCGCATAATGTCCGCCACTTGGAGAGACCAGATGGCATCGAGCAAGCGCCAACAATTGATCAGCACCGCCCAGGATCTGTTTGCCCGGGAGGGTTACCACGCCACCGGTATCGACCGCATCCTGGCGGAGTCCGGGGTGGCCAAGATGACCCTGTACAAGCACTTCCGCTCCAAGGACGAGCTGATCCTCGCGGTACTCGAAGAGAGCGAGCGGGATACGCTGGAAAGGCTCGCCCAGCTGCGTGCCGCCCGGCCGTCGCGGGAGGCGCTGCTGCTGACCTTCGACGGCCTGCATGCCTGGATTCACCAGCAGGATTTCTGCGGTTGCAGCTTCATCCATGCGGCCGCGGAGTTTCACGACCGTACGCATCCCATCCATCGCCAGGCCGCCGTGTTCAAGGCGGCCTTCGCCGAACATTTCCGCGAACTGCTGGAGGCGCTGCGGGCTCCGCAGGCGGGTGTCCTGGCCATGCAGCTACAATTCCTTCTCGAAGGTGCCTTGAGCATGGCCCACGTCCAGGGGCCGGGCGACCAGGCCCTGCAGGCCAAGGCCGCCGCCGAGGTGCTGCTGAAAGCCGCTGGTATCTGAGAAGACGGCGACGCAACAGGCTTCGGCGCGCCGAATAGGAGATGCGCCGAAGAACCACTGGTCGGTTCTGTCTCAAATTTTCCCGGAAGCTGCCGTCAAAAAGGCAGTTCTCTTTGCCTGGTACGCCGACATGAACACTCTGGCTTCCCTCTCTCCGTCGCAATCCCGTCCCGCCGGTATCAATACCCTGGCCAATCCGCGCGGCCATGTCGACCCGCAGGGAACCCTGGCCAATCGTCTGGCCAATCGTCTGGGCCTGGAGCCCGGCGCGCTGGATGGCAAGCGCGACGACTTCACGCCCGATAAGGTGGCCGACCGGATCATCGGTTTCATCGAGCAGCGTCTGAAGAGCGAGGCGGCGGCCGGTGCCGATACCTCCAAGCTCGAGGGCCTGCTGGCCCAGGCCCGCGAAGGGGTGGAGAAGGGCTTCGCCGAGGCGCGCAAGATTCTCGATGGCATGGGTGTGCTCAAGGGCAAGGTCGCGGAAGATATCGACGCCACCTACGAAAAGATCCAGAACGGCCTGAAAGGCCTCGAATCCGACTACCTTGCCAAGACGCCGACCGCTGGCGGCAACGCTGTCGCGGTGGCCGCGCGCAGCGAGCGTTTCGCCGCCCAGGCCGAGACCTTCGACATGGAGGTCACCACCCGCGACGGCGACCGCCTGAAAATCTCCATCGCCAGCGCCTCGGCCAACTGGTCGCAGAACAGCGCCACGCTCGCCAGCGATGGCAAGACTTCCACCGGCTCGGTCGAGAGCCGTTCCGGCAGCATGCAGATCGGTGCCTGGCAGGTGCAGGTCGAGGGCGAACTGGACGACGAGGAGCGTGCTGCTCTGGAAGACCTCTTCAAGCAGGTGCAGGACATCTCCAGCGACTTCTACTCCGGCAACCTGAGCGGCGCGTTCGACCGTGCCATGCAGCTGAAGATGGACGGCTCCCAGCTTGCCGCCATGTCGCTCCAGCTGACCCAGACCAGCGTGCGCCAGGCCACCGATGCCTACAGTACCGTCGCCCAGCAGGGTGGCCAGGCCGCCAGCGCGGTGAACGACACTCTGGTCGACTACGCCCGTGGTCTGCTCGATGCGCTGCGTTCCGCCGACAAGGTGTCGGAAGACGCCAGGGGCACGCTGGAGCAATTGCTGGACGGCGGCTTCCGCCTCGACGAGCGCTTCGACACGTCGTTGCTGGAGAAGGCCAAGGAACTCAACAGCCGTCTGCTGGACGGCCTGCAGGGCATGCTCGGCAAGGCGCCGGCGGAGGAGGCCTGAGCGGATGCTAGACTGCGCCTCTGATTCGGTCGGAGCGCTTTCCCATGCCACCTGAATGCCAGCTTTTCGGCACCCTCGGTTGCCACCTCTGCGAGGTGGCGGAAGGGGTGCTGATGCCTCTTGTCGAGCACGGCCTGCTGGTCGAGCTGATCGACATCGCCGAACGCGAGGACTGGGTCGAGCAGTACGGCCTGCGCATTCCCGTGCTGTTGCGCACCGACACCGGCGCCGAACTCGACTGGCCCTTCGACGCCGACCGCGTGGTGGCCTTCCTGCGTTGAATCTTCCCCTCTCTGGCTGCTTGAAATCCTGAACGGCTGATGCGTATTTTGTACGGATCGACAACAAGGATAAGCAGTCATGATTCCCGACGGCAGCAGTACGCTCGCAGAGCGCTTGACCGGAATAGCCGAAATCGAATGTGTCACCGCCGACCTCAACGGGGTGCCCAGGGGCAAGGTGATGACCGCGGAGGGCTTCCTCGAAGGCCGCCGCCTGCAACTGGCGCGGGGCGTGCTGCTGCAGTGCGTCATGGGCGGCTACCCGCCGGCGCGCTTCTACGGCGGCGATGATGGCGACCTGATGCTCAGCGCCTCGGAGGACCGGGTGTTCCGCCTGCCCTGGAGCGAATCGCCGCGTGCCATGGCCATCTGCGATGCCGACGAACTGGATGGGCGCAGCTCCGGGCTTTCCACCCGGGGCCTGCTCAAGCGGGTCGTCGCCGCCTATGCCGAACGGGGCTGGCAGCCGGTGGTGGCCACCGAACTGGAATTCTTCGTCTTCGAGCGCCACCTCGATGCGACCCAGTCGTTCCGGCCTCCTCTGGGCCTGGATGGCAGCCGCGAGAGCGGCTGCTCCGCGTTCAGCGTGTCATCGGGTAACGGCCTGCGGCCGTTCTTCGAGGAGGTCTATCGCTGCATGGCGGCGCTCGGTCTGCCCCGCGATACCTTCATGCACGAGATGGGCGTGAGCCAGTTCGAGATCAACCTGCTGCACGGTGACCCGCTGCTGATGGCGGACCAGACTTTCCTGTTCAAGCACCTGCTGCGCGAAGTCGGGCTCAAGCATGGCCTGGCCGTGGTGTGCATGGCCAAGCCGCTGCCGCACACGCCGGGCAGCTCCATGCACATCCACCAGAGCGTGGTGGAGCAGGGCAGCGGGCGGAACATCTTCAGTGCCGAAGACGGCGAGGCGACGCCGGCCTTCTTCCACTTCATCGGTGGCCAGCAGGCGGCGCTGGCGGATTTCACCCTGCTGTTCGCGCCACATGTGAATTCCTACCAGCGCCTGTGCCATCCCTATGCGTCACCGAACAATGCCTGCTGGTCACACGACAACCGCGCCGCCGGCCTGCGCATTCCGGCCAGCGGGCCGGCGGCGAGGCGGGTGGAGAACCGTCTGCCGGGCGCCGATGCCAATCCTTACCTGGCCATTGCCGCCAGCCTGGCGGCCGGTCTGCATGGCCTGCGTCAGGAACTGGAGCCCGGTGCCGCGATCCAGGGCGAATTCGACGTGCCGCCCGCGCTCAGCCTGCCATGCACCCTCCACGCGGCGTTGCAGCGGCTGCAGGGTAGCGCGCTGGCGCGGCAGTGGTTCGGCGACGAGTTCGTCGATGGCTACTGTGCCAGCAAGAGCATGGAACTGATGAGCTATCTGGACGAGATCACGCCATGGGAAAGGCGTGTGCTGGGCAATCAGGTCTGAGGGGCGACGGCCGCCCCAGGACGGCTAGGAACTATTCGTCCTCGACCCGGCGCGCCTCGCGCTGCAGTTGATAGACGAAGCGCTCGACCTGGCGCTGCTCCAGGCCGCCCATGCGGTGGAAGCGCAGCCCGGCGAAGGTCATGTTGTCCTTCTCCACGTAGTGGGCGTGGCGCAGTTCCGCCGCGAGAGTCATGGCGCCGATCGGCAGCTGGGCGGCGAAGCGCTCGTAGACTTCCCCGGCATGCAGACGGCTGCTGACGTCGCCCGGGAAACGGATGCGGCAACCGGTGGCCGAGATATCCAGCAGCTGGCCTTTCAGGGCCGGTGTGAGGCGGGTGCCGGAAAGCTCGATATTGACCAGCTGGCCCTGAGCGAGCTGGGCGCGGAATGCGTTGCGGCGCTGGTGATAGGTCACGCGCTCCGGCATGTGGCTCCAGTAGCAGCGGGCACCTTCCAGTTCACCGATCTGCACCGGGTCTTCGCAGTCCCAGGCGATGCGTACGCCTTCATGGAAGCCTTCCACGCGGAACGGCTCACCGTTCTGCATGAAGCGTTCGCCATCGTTGGGGACCATTTCATCCAGCGCGATCACGCTGCGTTCGCGATTGACTTCGACCAGATAGCTCTGGAACCGCTGATTGCGGTCCTTGAAAGTGACGACGAGGGGATCACGGCTCTGCTGCAGCAAGCGCAGGTTGGCGATGATTTCCAAGGGCGCGGTGAGCACCTTCGGCGGCTGTGGGCCGTCATCCTCATGAAATGGGTTGGACACGTTCCGGCATTCTCCAGGTACTGCGGCACTAGCATACTGGCATATTGCCGGCATGTCCCCTGTGCTCGTTGTTATGGCTCAGGCCTGGCTGAGCGGGCGTTGCTGCGCGATTCTAGCGGCGCCGCCGCGGCTGTCATAGAGGCCGGGCGTTTCTCCGCCACGAAGAATGCCGAGCACGCTCTTGAGCGATGCCTGGTTGGCGCGGATCAGGCGCCCGTTGCGCTGGTTGGCGTCGCGGCAACTTTCCAGCAGCCGGTTCAGCTCTTCGCTGCGGGCCAGCAGTTCGGCGCCGTCGTCACGGCGGCTGGCCAGTGTCTCCAGGCCGGCGCGATCGGCGCTCAGTTGCTGTGCGGAAAGCAGGCTGGCGCGAGCCGTACCGTGCTGGTCCAGCAAGCCGAGGAGGGGAAGTTTCTCGCCGAGGATCTGTTCCAGGCGCGGCAGGTCGCGCTCGCCCATGGCCTGGAATTCGGTATCGATCAATTCAAGCAGGCGCTGGGCCGTGCCGATATCTTCGATGAACAGGTGCAGCAGGTCGTCGTTTTGCATCGCGGGCTCTGGGGATTGGGCGTCCAACACCCCCAGCGCAGCCCTTGGACTAGCGCTGGGATTCGAAGTCGAGCAGCTTGCCGGCGACGCGCTGGGCATCGACCTGGTAGCTGCCGTCGGCGATGGCCTGCTTCAGTTTCGCGACGCGCTCTTTGTCCACGGTCGGCAGGTCACGCAGCTTGTCGCTCACTTTCTGCAACTGCTGGGCTTCGCGGCTGAGCTGCACGGACTCGCCGGTTTTGCCGGCGGTGGCCTGCTCGCTCGCAACCTGGGGTGCGTTCGGCAGCGTGCTGCTGACGGCCTCGTTGCGGCCGCTGGCCTGGGCATTGCCGGCACGCCCGCTGTTGGCGGGAGAGGAGGCATTGTTCAGCCGGTTGAAGTCGATAACCATGTTGTGAACCTCTGACGGTATCTGGACGCTTGACTGGGTTGTCGGCCGTATCCGTCGAAACTTTAGGGCGCAAATGTGTGCGTCGTTTAACAGTGTAGGAAATCGCCGGGAGTTTGCGCTACAAGAATCGTGCCTACATTTCCACCTCGACCTGCCCGGGGCCTATCACACGAGCTCTGACCACGCGCTGCGAGCTGAGGTTGCGTACGCTGATCTGCTGGCCGAGCGTGCCGGCGGACAAGGCCTCGCCCTGTACCCGCACATTGATCCCGCCGGCGCGCGCGGCAATCACCACCTGGTCGCCGCGGCGCACGCTTTCCGCCAGCTGCAGCATGGCCGGGGTCAGCACCTGGTCCGCCTGCAGCGGTCGCGTCATTTTTCTGCCGATGGCCTGGTCCGGGTCGGCGATATAGCCCCTGCCCAGCAGGCCGATGTCCTGCTCGATCATCGCGATGTCGGCGGGCCCCACGACGCTGTCGCGCTTGAGCGGCGTCTTCAGCACCGCCACCGGTCGGAAGATTCGTACCTGAGCCGGGACGAAGACCGTCCAGGGCGTGCTCCCTTCGCAGCTGACTCTCACGGTGACCCGGCCCACTGGCTGGGCGGGGCTCTCCAGGCGTTGCGTCAAATCGCTGTCGCAGGCCGCCAGGCGCAGCCGGGGGTCGAGGGCGTTGACCTGAATTTCATGGCGTGCGGGGATTTCGCTACGCTCTAGATAATCCTCGACGGTGAATTCAAGAAAGCCTTCGGTGGCGCCGATAAGCTCCTCGGGCAATGTCAGCTGCGCGGCATGAAGCGTGCTGTAGCCGAACAGGCCCAAAGCGGGTAAAACACCGGCAAGAAAGGGGCTTTTGGCCATCATGCGTCGGGAAAGTGTCGTGAGTGCGTTCATGCACCTCACGAAGCAAGGCCCGTGCCGCCTGCTAGGCTTTGGCAGAATGTACGGCGATACGAACGATAAGGAGTCTGCGCATGGCCGGACTATTGGACTCGGTTAACCAGCGTACCCAACTGGTCGGGCAGAACCGCCTCGAGCTCTTGCTGTTCCGTCTGGACGGGCCGCAGCTGTATGGCATCAACGTGTTCAAGGTGAAGGAGGTGCTGCAATGCCCCAAGCTCACCGTGATGCCCAAATCCAGCCGGGTGGTGCGCGGCGTGGCGAATATCCGTGGGGGCACCATCCCGATTCTCGACCTGGCGCTGGCCACCGGCAGAACGGCGCTGGATGACATCCACAACAGTTTCGTGATCATCACCGAGTACAACACCAAGGTGCAGGGTTTCCTGGTGCGTTCGGTGGAGCGCATCGTCAACATGAACTGGGAGGAGATCCATCCGCCACCCAAGGGCACCGGCCGTGACCATTACCTCACCGCGGTCACCCGGGTGGACAAGCAGTTGGTGGAAATCATCGACGTGGAGAAGATCCTCGCCGAGGTGGCGCCCATGTCGGAGTCGATCTCCGAGGGCGTGGTGGACGTGGAGACCCAGGCCCGCGCGGTGTCCAAGCGCGTGCTGATCTGCGACGACTCTTCCGTGGCGCGCAAGCAGGTTTCCCGCTGCCTCGAGAGTGTCGGTGTGGAGGTGGTGGCGCTCAACGACGGCCGCCAGGCCTACGACTACCTGCGCAAGATGGTCGAGGAGGGCAAGAGTCCCGCCCAGGAGTTCCTCATGTTGATCTCCGACATCGAGATGCCGGAGATGGACGGCTACACCCTGACGGCGGAGATTCGCTCCGATCCGAGGATGCAGAACCTCCATGTGATTCTGCATACTTCGCTCTCCGGAGTGTTCAACCAGGCGATGGTGAAGAAGGTCGGCGCGGACGATCTCCTGGCGAAGTTCCGTCCGGACGAACTGGCCTCCCGCGTCGTCGAGCGCATCCGGGTAGCCGATGGGGGCTGAGGGCTAGGCCCTCGGTTGGATCATGTTTGGTGAGGCAGCATTAGTGTCTTCAGGCAATTTGGATTTCGAGCAATTCCGGACCTTCCTGGAAAAGGCCTGCGGCATTCTGCTGGGAAGCAACAAGCAGTACCTGGTTTCCAGCCGTCTCAACAAGCTGATGGAGCAGCAGGGCATCAAGACCCTCGGTGAGCTGGTGCAGAAGATGCAGGCCCAGCCCCGCGGAGGGCTGCGCGAGCAGGTGGTGGATGCCATGACCACCAACGAGACCCTGTGGTTTCGCGATACCTACCCGTTCGAGGTGATGAAGAACCGGGTGCTGCCGGAGCTGATCAAGGCCAATCCCAATCAGCGCCTGCGCATCTGGTCGGCCGCCTGCTCCTCGGGGCAGGAGCCCTTTTCGCTGTCGATGACCATCGACGAATTCGAGCGGACCAATCTCGGGCAGCTCAAGGCCGGGGTGCAGATCGTCGCCACCGACCTTTCCGGCTCCATGCTGGCGAACTGCAAGTCCGGCGAGTACGACAGCCTGGCCATCGGTCGCGGCCTGTCGCAGGAGCGCCTGCAGCGCTACTTCGATGCCAAGGGACCCGCGCGCTGGGCGGTCAAGCCGGCGATCAAGAACCGGGTGGAGTTCCGTGCCCTGAACCTGCTGGAAAGCTATGCGGTGCTTGGCAAGTTCGACGTGGTGTTCTGCCGTAACGTGCTGATCTACTTCTCCGCCGATGTGAAGAAAGACATCCTCACCCGCATCCACGCCACCCTCAAGCCAGGGGGCTACCTGTTCCTCGGGGCGTCGGAAGCGCTGAACGGCCTGCCCGACCTGTATCAGATGGTCCAGTGCAGCCCGGGGATCATCTACAAGGTGAAGTGATTGTGCTCGGATGACACGAACGGAGTGCGTAAGCCTAATGCCAGTCAGTTGAATCGACTGGCATTTTTCGTTCTAGGTGTTTGATCACAGCCAGATTGGTCCTATGTACCCGAACTGATGGTGGATTCAGTGAAACGACTCGGCTGAGCGTTCGTCAGGGCTTCAATGAAACGCCGGATAGGAGCTGACAAAAAAGACCGCCCCAGCGGGGCGGTAAAAGTCTTGGGGTCGATATTCATCAACGAGGAGTAGCGTGTTGATCCCAAGTGGCCAGCGATTGGCAATTCTTTCGTCAGCGAACACCCGCGTTGCGCAGGGCGGTTGGGGTGTACTCGGCGGACGAGGTCTTGAAGCCGAACTCGAGCGGGTCCTGCTCCTCGTTGCGCATGCCCGAGACGATGTAGCGGCCATTGATGAGGTCATACAGCGTCTCGACGCCCAACATGGGTATCTGCTTGTCGTAGAGCGGTGTCATGAAGCCTTCGGCGACTCGCCACAGGGTGCCCCGGGCATCGAAGTGGTCGAGCAGGACAATCTGCCAGGTGTCCTCGTCGATGTACGCGACCCGCTTGGCGTAGATGTGGCGGTCGCCTGCCTTGAGCGATCCCTCGACCACCCAGACCCGATGCAGTTCGTAGCGGGGAAGGTCGGCATTGATATGACCCGGCTTCACGATTTCTGAGTACTTCAGATTGGCCGATTCGAGCTGGAAGTTGTTGTAGGGGATGTACAGCTCTTTCTTGCCCTGGAGCTTCCAGTCGTAGCGGTCCAGTGCCCCGTTGAACATGTCGAGGTTGTCGGAGGTGCGCTGCCCCTCCGAGGCGGGGAAGGGGCCGTCGTAGGAAATCTGTGGCGCACGACGCACACGTCGCTGGCCGGAGTTATAGATCCAGGCCTTGCGAGGTTCCTTGACCTGATCGAGCGTCTCGTGGACGAGTACCACGTCGCCGGCCAGGCGCGCGGGGGCGGTGATCAGTTCCCGGTAATAGAAGAGCACGTTGCCTGGCTTCTCCGGGGCGAAGTCGTTCAGCTGATCCCTGTAGGTGAACTGCTGCTTGAAATGAACCGGCGTGTAGGTGCCATTGGCCGTGGGTGTGGCCTGCACGTAGCTTCTCCGGGCACTGCCACCGCGGTAGCGTGTTCGGTGGTTCCACATCACCTCTATGGCGTTCTGCGGAATCGGGAATGGAATGGCTGTCTCGAAGTCCTTCAGGCCGTCGCCGTTCGAAATCAGTGTGGTGCTGACTGCATTGCGCGCTGCGGCCTTCTGCACATGCTCGGGTACGGTCGCGCTGCGGTGTGCGGGGAAGACATGCATCCGATAGCTCTGCGGGTAACGCTTGAACATTGCGCGCTGCCCGTCGCTGAGCTTGCTGGCGTACTGCTCCTGATTCTCGGCGGTAATCGTGAACAGCGGTTGCTCGTTGGCAAACGGGTTGGCCAGCCGACCGCTCCTGGGGTTGACGCTGGCCGCTGCCTTGTCGAGGCCGCCGGTCCAGGCGGGAATGCTGCCGTCGGCGTTGCCTGATTTCTCGGCGCCAATGGGGGTCAGCGTATCGCCCAGCTTGGCTGCTTCACTGGCAGATACGGCGGCGTGGGCCGTGCAGTGAATGGCGAGGGAAAGGGAGGTGGTCGCAAGGAGCAGGGATTTTGTTTTCATTGTGATGTCACTCGCTCAGAAGGCGACGCCGAAGCTCAAGGCGACGAAGTCACGATCGATGTTGGTGTTGTAGTCACCGCCGAAGAAGTCGGTGTAGGAAAGGTTGGCGCTGTAGGTGTTGAGGATGCTGGCCTCGATACCGAGGCTGATGGCCTTGGCGCCTTCGTTGAAGCCGATTTCGTTTCCATAGCCGCTGACATCGTGGGACCAGGCGAGATTCGGACGCAGGTCGACACCGGGAATGAGGTTGCTGTATTCCCAGATGGCACGGACTCTGTATCCCCAGGAGGTGCTGGTGACGAAGCCATCATCGGTGCAGTTCTGCGGTGTTGCGGCGTTCGAGAGGCTCATGCACAGGCCGTTGTCCGGATATAGCGTCCCTTGGCCGAACGCGGTGGAACGGCCATACCTGAGGCCGCCTCGCCCCTCCAGCCCGCCGACATGAACCACACCGACTTCACCAACCATCGTCAGGCGGTCGGCGCCCATCACCTGATCGAGGAAATGGGTCGCCGTCACCTGTGCCTGCGTTACTTCCTTGCGTCGGTAGCCGGTGATGTCCGAGCCCCCGGCGAACCGCACATCACCGGAAGACAGCACGGGAGACAGTGCGGGAAGGCCGGATGAGGCGAGCACGAGGTCCACGGGGCTGATCTGCACGGGCAAGTTCGGCCTGTAGCTGATTTCGCCGGCCAGTGTCGTGCCGGTCGGTAGCATGGTGCTGACGCTCAGGCCATAGAGCTGGATGTCTTCGGGATACTCGGCGAAGTACTTCGCGCTGCCCAGGTCGCCGGCCGTGGTGGCGCCGACGGTGCCGAAGTACGGCATGCGGCTGTGGTAGTTGATGAAGTAGGCCGCGAACTCGCTGTCCAGTTCGGGGGCGAACCAGCGCAGGGCGGTTCCCCATTGCCCTCCGTCGCGTGCATCATGGTCGCCCGTCCGTGGGATGGTGATGCCCAGCGGTGCAGCCAGGCCAGAGCATCCGTCAGCCATGACATCAGTGGGCGAAAAGAAGGTGCCGCAGTTGTCGATGACGGTCTGGTCCCACTCCAACTGGTAGAAGCCTTCTACGGATACCTCCTCGGTCAGGTTCTGCGAGAGGTAGAGCATGTTGACGGGAATCAGCCCCTCCTTGATCTCGGAGCCAGGCCGGCGGAACGCCGATATATCGACGGGGTTGATCGTGTTTATGCCGCCCTGGATGAACGTGCTTTCACCCCAGCTCACCACCTGCCTGCCCAGGCGTGTCGTACCGGGCAGGTCTCCGAGCAGGTAGTTGTGGTAGGCGAAGGCATCGAGCAATTCCGCGCCCGACGAACGTGCCGCCTCCTTGCGGTTGTGCTCATCGATGTCCTTGAAGAGCCGGCTTTCGTCCTTGAGTTCGAAGTCGTACCAGTACTTGCCCCTGAGGAACACACCGCTCTCGCCGTACTTGAGTTCCAGGTCATGGATGCCCTTGAACACCTTCGAGAAGGTCTCACCCTTCTTGAAGTTGCGCCTGCCATCGTCTGAGGCCGGGTCATGCAGCAGGCTCGGATCGGGATTGCGCAAGCTCCAGCTGGCGCCGATGGCGAGGTTCGAGTCGAGCTGACCCTCGATCTCGCCTATGCGGAAGGTCACTGCCGGCGTCGGGGCGCTGGCGAGCGTTGCGATGGTTAGGACGGTGGCGAGGCGAGCCGGCCGCCATGGCGGTTGCATGCGAGTCATGGATTTCACTACCTCTTGTTATTGTTGTGGCGAAGTCGTACGAGCCTTTTCGCGGGCGAAGCCGGGCCCATTGGCCGAATAGGAGCAACAGCCATGGGGGTGCAGGTGGCTGGGATCAGCCGGTCAGTTGGGTGGATGGTGGCGGGGCGATGGATGAACTCTCGGGCGCGCTGCGCCATTCGACGGGGAAGCTGTAGCGGCCCAGCGCTTGGGCCAGCGCGGCTTGCCCGGAGCCGACGGACACTTGGGCAACCAGGCCGCGTCGCGCATCCTGAAGTACATCCACGTCGAGCTCGGGAACGTCGAGCGCCTGGGCTTCATGACGCACGATCAGGGCGATCTCGCGCTGTTGCAAGGCCGGTTTGAAGATCTTCCCAACGGGCGTCACGGGCAGCGCGTCGAGAATCTCGATGCGCTTGGGAATCGCCGCGCGCTCGGGGATATTGGCGCTGGCGAAAGCCATCAGCTCCGCACTGTCGGTGTGCTGGCCGGCGACCAGCTGCACGTAGGCGACCGGAACCTCGCCGGCATGGGCATCCGGGCTGCCCACAGCGGCCACTAGCGCGACGGCCGCATGCGCCTGCAAGGCTTCCTCGATCTGCCTGGGATCGATGTTGTGGCCGCCGCGGATGATCAGCTCCTTCTTGCGTCCGGTGAGCCAGAAGTAGCCGGCGGCGTCCTGGCGGCCGAGGTCGCCGGTGTTGAGCCAGCGGCGGCCGTCGATCTCGATCCATACGCCACGGTTGTGGCTGGCATCCAGGTAGCCGGCGAAGACATTGGGGCCGTGGATGGCAATCACCCCGACCTCGTCGGTGTCGGCGTAGCGCAGGTACTGGCCCTGGTCATCGAGAATCAGCGCGCGCATGTCCTGGTAGGCCAGGCGCAGGCCGATGGAGCCGATCGGGCGCTGGCCCTCCGGCGGATTGCTCGACGATACGCAGGCGCCCTCGGTCAGGCCGTAGCCCTCGAGGATGAGCACGCCGCTGCGCTGCTCGAATTCGCGGAACAGCTCCACCGGCATCGGCGCCGCACCGCACAGCGCGTATTGCAGGCTGGACAGGTCGCGGCCATCGGCAGGTTGCTGCAGCAACGCCGAATACACGGTCGGTACGCCGGAAAAGAAGTTGATGCCGAAGTGCTCGACCATCGCCCAGAAGCGCGCGATCACGCCGTCGCCGCGGTAGCCCTGGGGCGTGCCGATGATCACCCGGTCGCCGTGGGTCCAGGGCATCAACCCGGTGACCAGCTGGCCGTTGACGTGGAACAGCGGCAGGCCGCAGAAAATCACCTGGCCCGGTGCGCGCGGTTGCAGGTTGGCGGCCATGGCCCAGGCATTGAACACTTCCGAGCCATGGCTGCGGATGGCGATTTTCGGCAGGCCGGTGGTGCCGCCGGTGCAGAAATACGAGGAGTGCTCATCGCCACGGATCTGCCGGCCGCTGTTCAGGCGCTCAGCCGGCTGGCGGCGCATCAGATTGCGCAGGTCATGGATGCGCCGGCCGCGCTGGCGCCCTTTTTCGCGTCGGGCCATCCAGCGCAGGGCCAGGCCGGGCAGGGTGCCGACGTAGGGCGCCATGCTGACCCAGACGACATCACGCACGGACGGCAAGTGGTCGAGTTGACTGGCCAGCTTCGGCCACAGGTCAGCACCGGGCGTCGGCGCCAGGGTCACCACCAGCTTGGCGTTGGCCGCGCGCAGCAGCTCGCCAATCTGCGCCGCTTCCAGCAGCGGGTTGATGGCCATGACGATACCGGCGGCCTCGCCACCCCAGATGGTGAAGTGGGTTTCCGGCAGGTTGGGCAGCAGGAAGGCCACCACATCCTTGGCGCCGATACCCAGCGCGTAGAAGGCGTTGGCCGCGCGGGTGATGTCGGCGAACAGCTCGGCGTAGCTCCAGTCGTGGGTGTTGTGGAAGGCTTTGGCATCGACGAAGAAGCTCAGTGCCGGGTCATCGGCATGCCTGGCCGCGCAGCGTTGCAGTGCGGCATAGGTGCTGGCCGGCAGGTTGTGCCGTTCGAGCGGCACGCTCTCGATGGCCTCGATATCGGCCAGGTTCTTGACCGCCATCAGCCTTGCTCCACCACGCGGTTGCGCTGTACGCCGAGGTCGATCACGCCGTCGGCGCTGCGGATGCTGGCCTCCACCAGGTCGCCGGCCTTGAGGTACTGGCTGCGATCGGCCTGGGCCTTCATGAACAGCTTCCACTTGGTCGCCTCCGGCAGCAGCGCGGCGATGCGCTGCTTGGCCGGCGAGGGAATGGACAGCGCACAGCCGGCCGGGGTGCCGGTGGCGATCAGGTCGCCGGCGGCGAAGTCCTGCACGCCGGACAGCTCGCTGAGCGTCTCCGCCGGGCCGTAGACCAGGTTGGCTGTGCTGTCCTGCTGGCGCACTTGGCCATTGACCGTCAGGCGCAGCTGCAGCTTCTTCAGGTAGCCCATGTCCTGCGGGCCGAGCAGGCAGAGGAACGGACCGACCGGGCCGAAGGTGCGGAAGCTCTTGCCCTTGTAGAACTGCATCTGCGGAATCTGGATATCGCGCGCCGAGTAGTCGTTGACGATCACCACGCCGGCGATGAACTCGTGCAGGTTGGCTTCGCTGACGGCGACCTTGCCGCTGATGGCGCGACGCAGCACCAGGCCCAGTTCGATCTCGTAGTCGAGGAAGCGTACTTCGCGTGGTTTGATCAGCTCGCTGTCGGCGGCGACGATGCAGCTCTGCGCCTTGGTGAAGATCATGTTGAAGTGCTTCACGTTCGGGTCCATGCCCGACTCGATCATGTGCTGGCGGTAGTTGGCGCCCTGGCAGACGAACTGCTGGTCGCGCGTCACCGGCGCTAGCAGCTTGACCTCGCTCAGCGTCAGCTCGCCGTCCGGCAGCGCGGCCAGGTCTTCCAGGCGTGTACCGGCGATCAGCGCGCCGGTGCTGGCGAACTCACCGGCAATGCGGCTGATGCGTTCGCCGCGGATGACACCCCACTGGCGGGTGTTCTGGTGTTCGAAGTGGACGACATGGACGGGCATGGAAGCGACTCCTGGTACTGCGGTTGGCCGCTCGCTGGCGGCGTTTTGTTGTTCCTGGGCGATCAGGGCGGGCGAGGGCAACAGCGCTGCTGCACCGGCCAGCACGGCACCGCTCTTGAGCAGATCGCGGCGACTGCAGTGCGGCATGGCGGCGGGGCCTAGCCGAACATCCGCGCCAGCGTGACCAGCTTGCGCAGGGTCACATCCGGGCTGCGGCGCAGGTTGTGCAGCAAGGCACGCACGGCGGCGAAGTTCATTACCGGCTTGGTGAAGCTCTTGGGCATGCGCTGGCCCCACTGCGCCATGGCCTCCGGGCTCACCGCGTGCAGCCCGGTCGGCTGCTCGGCGGTGAACAGGTCGCCATCGCAGTAGTGCTCGTGTTTGTCGCCCCAGGGGTCCTGCCAGTAGTCGAAGATCTGGCTGCCGAGAATGTGCCGGCCGATGCCCCAGGCGTGCTTCCAGCCGCGCTCCTGCAGCATGCGCTGGCCCATACCCACGGCGTCGGCATCGACCACCTCGTAGGCGCTATGGCTGTAGGCGGCCATGAAGCCCTGGGCGATGGCCAGGGTGTGGTGGTCGGCGGGGGTGTCGCCGAGGTTCAGGCGCATGAAGGCCACCGCCGGAGAGCCATCCGGCAGCACCTGCACATCGCTGGGGATGAAGCCGAAGTGCCGGGTGTACCAGGCGCAAGTGGTCTGGTAATCGGCCACTTCGAGCACCACGTGGCCGAGCTTGATGATTTCCGGCGGCGCGATGGGGGGGCGTTGGGTGGCGTTGATGCGCGGCATCTCGTCGACCACGTTGAGCGGCAGTGCGGCACGGTGCGGCAGGGGCTGGACGCTCTGCTGGCCGTGGATCGCCTCGACCAGGAAGCCGGACGGGTCGGTGAGGCGCACGCATTCGCCGCCTCCGGGGGTACCCAGGGATTCGATGGCCGAGGCGCCGGGCAGGGCGCTCAGGCGCTCTAGGTCGCCGCGTTCTGCCACGACGAGGCCGAAGCCGACAAAGCGTGCCTGGCCCGCCAGGGCGACCCGGTAGCAGTAGGGGGCCGGACCGGTGCCGCGCAGGTACAGGCAGTCGACATCGCGACGCACCGGAAGCAGGCCGAAGTCGCCGAGGAAGCGCTCGGCCTTGTCCAGATCCGGGCGTTCGAAGATCAGGTGGGCCAGCGCCTGGGCCTTTACCGTGGGCTGCGGATGGCGCGCCGGCTGGGCCGTGGCGAGCGTGGGTTGAACGGTTTGCGCTGTCATTATTGTTGTTCTCCCTGGCCTTTTTCGGGCAAAGCCGGGCCCTGCGACCCTGCAGAGCAGGGCCGTTGGAATGTTCGATGAGTGCTGGTTAGGCCGCTGGTGGCAGGGCGGGCAACTCGGTGGTCGCCAGCTGGCGCGCCTCCTCGTCGCTTACGCCCAGTGCCTTGAGCACCAGCTCGGCGGTGTCGCTACCCGCTTCACGCCAGGCCTTGATGCCTTCGCCGACCAGGAACATGGCGCCCAGCGTGGTGCTGGAAACCAGTGTGATGACCGCGATCAGTTGCTCCTGGCGGAACTTGTAGCGCCCCTGTTGCAGTCCTTGCAGCAGGTCGGCGGTCGCCTGGCTGTAGAACATCTCGCGCAGCGAAGCGTCGCTCATCGCGAAGCGGTTGAGGAACGCGCCCCAATGGGGTTCCTCGTGCGTGCGGCGGATGAAAAAACGAATACCGTTGGCCAGCCGCTCGGCAGGGTCCTGGAGGTCGGCAAAGCTCTTGCTGACCCGCACGTGCATTTCCTTGCTCAGTTGGCTGGCGACCTGCGTGAACAAGTGGTCGATGGTTTCGACGTTGTTGTAGATGGTCCCGCGGGCTACGCCCGCTTCCTGAGCCAGGTCGCTGATGCTCACCTGGCTGACGCCGCGCTCGGCGAAGAGGCGGAGTGCGGCCTGGTGGATGCGGCGCTGGGCTGAGTTGAGAGATTCCACGACGTTAGAGCTCCAAGTTCCAGATGAATCAAATTGAACACTCGTGTCTAAAATTGGTCAACGAATTTTTATTTTGGTTCGCTCATGATGCTGCGTTTATCTAATAAATAATTGAATTTAAAAGGATATATTTTTTGTTGGTGAGCGTTTCAGGGGGGGATGCAGAAATTTGGGTATTTGATTTATTTTTACATAAGTGTTCAATTTTGTTCGAAAGTGTTCTATTGCCTGAGGCAACGCCTGCGAGACATAACAACAATGAGCATTCAGCAAGGCCGCATCGACATTCATCACCGCATCATTCCGCCAGCGCACTTCGGCCAGCAGCATTCCGAGGCGGTACTGCGCGAACTGGTCGCGCCGGCCAGAAGCGCTGTTCGGCAGCGACTTCCCTCGCCCTGGTCGCTGCAGCAGCTCGCCGGCATCGCCCGTGGTCATGCGCTGCGCCTGTTTCCGTGCTTTGCCGGGCGTGGTGAAGCGGTGGTCGCCGCCCCCGTTGCGAATCCGAATCCACCCTGCACCTGGCTGGGGTGGAGCGTCACCCAACCGCTCGCCGTCCTGGCGCAGCGCCTGAAGGACTGACCAATGAGCAAGCTGTTCCAACCCCTGCGCCTACCTAACGGTCAGATGATTCCCAACCGTATCGCCAAGGCCGCCATGGAAGAGAACCTGGCCGATGCCGATCATGCTCCCGGAAAAGCGTTGATCCGCCTCTATCGCAGCTGGGCTGAAGGCGGCGCGGGGCTGATCATCACCGGCAATGTGATGGTGGACCGCCACGCGCTGACCGGCCCTGCCGGCGTGGTGCTGGATAGCGAGTGCCACCTGGAACGCTTCGCGGCCTGGGCTGAGGCCTGCCGCAGCCGTGGCGCACAGGGCTGGATACAGATCAATCACCCCGGCCGCCAGTTGATGGCCGACCTCGGCCAACCGGCGTTCGGACCGTCGGCGGTGGCGGTGAACATTCCCGGCCTGGAGAAACTGTTCGCCCAGCCGCGCGCATTGTCCGAGGTGGAGATCGAGCGACTGATCCAGCGCTACACCGCCACCGCGGTGCTCGCCGAGCGTGCCGGTTTCACCGGAGTGCAGATTCACGCAGCCCATGGTTACCTGTTCAGCCAGTTCCTCTCGCCGTTGTCCAATCGCCGTACCGACCAGTGGGGTGGCAGCCTGGAAAATCGGGCGCGCATCCTGCTGCGTACGGTGGCGGCGGTGCGCGCACAGGTGGCGCCGCAGTTATGCGTGGCCGTGAAGCTCAACTCGGCGGATTTCCAGCGTGGCGGTTTCGATGCCGAGGACGCGGCGGCAGTGGTGCAGTTGCTCAACAAGGAGGCGGTCGATCTGGTCGAACTCTCGGGTGGTAGCTATGAGAGCCCGGCGATGCAGGGCCGGACACGCGACGGTAGCAGCCTGGCTCGCGAGGCTTACTTCCTCGAGTTCGCCGAGCGCATCGCCGCGGTGGCACGCATGCCGCTGATGGTCACCGGCGGCATCCGTCGTCGCGTGGTGGCCGAGCGGGTGCTGGAAGGGCGGGTGGCGATGTTGGGGATGGCTACCGCGCTGGCGGTCGACCCGGCGCTGCCGCGCCGTTGGCAGTCCGGCGAAGATGCGGGTGTCGAGCCGATCATGGTGCCCTGGAAGAACAAGGCGTTCGCCTCGGCGGCGACCCAGTCGATCATCAAGAAACAGCTGGCGTTGCTCAGCCGTGGCAAGCCGGCCCGGCCCCGCACCTCGCCGCTGCTGGCGCTACTGAGCAACCAGCTGAAGACCAAGCGGCAGTCGCGTGAATATCGGCGCTGGGTCAGCCAGCGTGGCTGAGCGGGCTCAGTCCGGCAGCGCCTGCTCGGCCAGCTTGCGGGCGCGGGCCGGGGTGGCGCCGAGCGCCTTGAGGAGCATTTCGACGACCTTGCCGTCATGGCTCTCGACACCACGGCCTTCGATCACCGCGCGCATGCCGCCGACGCTGCAGGAGACCACCAGGTCGAGGGCGATACCTTCGTCGGGATAAGTGAACACGCCTTCTTCGGCACCTGCCCGCAGGTCTGCGCGCACATGGCCGGCGATCTTGGAGCGGATCGCCTGGTCGAAATGCACCACGCGAATCACCGCGCTGGCCCAGTCCGGATCGGCCATGGCGCGGCGGATGAACATGCGTACGCCGATGCTCAACCGGCGGGCGCCGCTATCGACATGGGCATTGAGCAGCTCGATGGCTTCGGAGAACTCATCGGCCAGGGCGATGCCGACGGCCTCGACCACTTCGTCGCGGGTGCGGAAATAGTTGTAGATGGTGCCGCTGGCGACCTCCGCCTCGCTGGCCACTTCCAGCAACGCGACCTCGCCGACCTCCTTGCGCGCGAACAGGCGCAACGCCGCGTCGATCAGACCCTGGCGGGTACGTTCGCGCTTCTTGTGACCGCGTGTCAGGGGCGCGTCGGGGGTAGCGGTCTTGCTCATTGGGATACTCGCTGAGGAATCGACCCCGATGATAGTGGAAGCACCGGCATTGGGGCATCTGCGTTCAGTGGCCAAGCAGGGCCAGACTTTCGCGCACCATCTGGTTAGCTCGGGCGTGGGGCCCCTCATGCATGACGATGCGATCCGGGCGGATCACCGCCAGCGAGCGTTCGGAGGTGCAGCCGAGTAGCGTCTGGCCGATGTCCTCGACGAAAGGCGTCGAGGCGCCAGGCTTCTGACCATGCAGGCCTACCTGCAGATATCCACCGCCACAGCGTTCCCATTGCTGTTGGGCGGTTTGATCCAACTGCTCACGCGGATCGATACCGAATCCGACCAAGGTTAGGCGATCTCCCAGGGCATCGTCGCTGAGGCCGATGCTGCCGTTGGCCGCGCGCACCAGTCCCTGCGGGAACAGGCCTCCGCGACGTAGGCGGCGACCCCAGGCGCGTCGTGCAAACAGGCCGCGCTTGAAGTTGTTCTTCGGCTTTATTTCCAGCTCCTCGAATTGCCGCCGCAATGGCGGCACCAGGCGCAACGCGCGCATCAGACCGTGGACCAGCAGCGCCATCGGTGCGTTGCTTGGCATCACCATGCGGCCCATCAGTTTGGCCAGCGCGATCATCTCGCGGGCATGTGGGCGGCGCTCCTGATCGTAGCTGTCGAGAATCCTGGCATCGGCCTGGCCGCTCAGCACCCAGGCCAGCTTCCAGGCCAGATTGGCCGCATCGCGCAGGCCGGCTACCAGGCCCTGACCGACGAAGGGCGGGGTTATGTGCGCGGCATCACCGACCAGAAACACCCGGCCCTTCTGGAAGCTGTCGCAGCAGCGTGCGTGGAAGCGATATACCGCCTTGCGCTCGATCTTCAGTTGGCCGGGCTCGATCCATTTATGCAGTAGTTCGGCGATGCGCTCGTCGCTTTCCATCTGCTCTCGGCTCTCGCCGGCATGCAGCATGAACTCCCAGCGCTCGCGCCCGCCGGGGGCTGGCATGTGCGGAGTAGGGCGGCGGTGATCGCAGAGAAACTCGACATGGTCGATGGCCTGCATCTCGCGCTCGGCGGCGTCGACGATCAGCCAGTCCTCGCTGTAGGTCTGGCCCTCGAAATCCTGTCCGATCAGGCTGCGCACCCGCGAGCTGGCACCATCGGCGCCGATCAGGTAGCGCGCGTGCACCTGCCGCTGGCTGCCGTCCTCGGCTCGCAGGGAAGCAAGGACGCCATCGGCGTCCTGATGCAGGTTTTCCAGCTCGAAACCGCCCAGGCTGATGACGTTGTCGAAGCGCCGCTGCTGCTCGCGCATCGAGCGTTCCAGATCCGGCTGGTAGAAGGTCACCAGCTTGGGGTGGCCATCGAGGCTGCCACTGGTATTGGCGCGGCCGAACTGGCCGACAATGGGGCAGTGCATGCGTACTTCGGGAATGACGATCTTCTCGAAGGCACCTTCGGCCAGACCCGCCAGTTGCAGGATACGCAAGGCTTCGTTGTCGAGGGCGATGGCGCGTGGCATCAGCAGGATGTCGTGGATCTTGTCGATCACCAAGGTTTGTACGCCGTAACGACCGAGCAGGGCGGCCAGTGTGGCGCCGACCGGGCCGTTGCCTATCACCAGCACATCCACTGTTTCGGGTAGGGCAGGGCTTTTCTTGTTGTTGTGCATGTCGTGTCGATCCCTTGTTGTTGTGAAAGTCAGGGCAACATGCAGATTATTTAAAATTGATAAATTCTTCAATATTGAATTTTTTATCAGATAATGTCGGTGTGTAGCGGAAGGGGTGGCCGGCGTCAGGAATAAGCCTCCCGTTTAGTTTTAAGGGGCGGCAATCGGCCTGACGGCTTTGCCGCTTGCCTTGGCAGGAGCGGAAAAGCTTTGCCGCTTGCCGCTCTCGATGATCGAATTTATTTTTTAAGTTATTGAAAAATAACACTTAATATAAATGGCACAGCCTTTGCTAAATGTCTGGCACGACGCCCACACGGCAGAGGTTACCGATCATGAGCATCAGCTTCGCAAACGCACTCGGCATTCACGAAACGGCCCTGGGCTTCCGCGCGCAACGCGCCGAGGTTCTGGCCAACAACATCGCCAATGCCGACACGCCGCATTACAAGGCCCGTGATCTGGACTTCTCCGCCGTGCTCGCGGAGCAGAGCGAGAAGCAGAGCGGCAAGCAGTTCGAGATGAGCCGCACCGACAGCCGCCACATCGCCAGCGAAGGTATCCAGCTGGCCGACCCGGCGCTGCGCTACCGCACGCCGTTCCATCCGTCCATCGACCAGAACAGCGTCGACATGCAGCAGGAGCAGGCCAACTACGCCGAGAACGCGGTGCAGTTCCAGGCCAGCTTCACCCTGCTCAACAGCAAATTCAAAGGTCTTGTCGGCGCCCTGCGCGGCGAATAAGGGAGATCCCAGTCATGTCACTCTCCAGTGTCTTCAACATCGCCGGTACCGGCATGAGCGCCCAGAGCACTCGCCTGAACACCATTTCCAGCAACATCGCCAACGCCGAGACCGTTTCGTCGAGCATCGACCAGACCTACCGCGCGCGCCACCCGGTGTTTGCCACCGTGTTCGAGTCGACCATGGACGGCGACCGCGGCTCGCTGTTCGCCGACCAGGACCAGCCTGGTCGTGGCGTGCAGGTGCTGGGCGTGGTGGAAGACCAGAGCAGCCTGATGCCCCGCTACGAGCCCAACCACCCGGCGGCTGACGAGAAGGGCTACGTGTACTACCCGAACGTCAACGTGGTCGAGGAGATGGCCGACATGATTTCCGCCAGTCGTGCCTTCCAGACCAACGTGGAAATGATGAACACCGCCAAGCAGATGATGCAGCGCGTACTGACCCTGGGCCAGTGATCCGGTTAGCGAGGAGTTGAAGGGATGAGCAGTGTAAGCGGCGCCAGTTCGGTACTGGACCAGTACCAGATCAAGCAGGAAACCAAGCAGAGCAAGGATCTCGGCAAGAATGAATTTCTCGAGCTGCTGGTGGCCCAGTTGAACAACCAGAACCCGCTGGAGCCGCAGGAGAACGGCGAGTTCATCGCCCAGCTCGCGCAGTTCAGCCAGGTCGAGGGTATCGAGAAGCTCAATACCAGCATGGGCTCCCTGTTGTCCGGCTATCAGTCCTCGCAGGCCCTGCAGGCCTCGTCCCTGGTCGGGCGCAAGGTGATCGTGCCGTCCGACAAGGCAGTGGTCGACACCAGCGAGACCTTCAAGGCCAGCCTGGTCCTGCCGGTCAGCAGCAGCAACGTCTACGTCAACGTCTACGACAGCGCCGGCAAGGCGGTGAGCCGCGTCAATCTCGGCCAGCAGGCGGCAGGCAACGTGAGCTTCATGTGGGACGGCAAGGACTCAAACGGCGATCTCATGCCGCCCGGCACCTACAAGTTCGAGGCCCAGGCCACCTACCCCGAAGGCACCAAGGGGCTCTACACCCTGCTGCCGGCCAACGTCGACAGCGTCGTGCTCGGTCAGAACGGCAGCGAAATGAGGCTCAACTTGGCGGGCATCGGCGCGGTGCCGCTGTCCCAGGTCCAGACAATCGGTCAATAACCCCCCAGGCTGTAAGCGCCGGCAGTAACGGCAAAGGAGCACATCCATGGCTTTCAATATCGGTCTTAGCGGTCTGCGGGCAGCCACCAAGGACCTCAACGTCACCGGCAACAACATCGCCAACGCCGGCACCGCGGGCTTCAAGCAGTCCCGCGCCGAGTTCGCCGACGTCTACGCGGCGTCGATGCTCGGTACCGGCAAGAACCCGCAGGGCAGCGGCGTGCTGCTGGGCGACGTCGCCCAGCTGTTCAACCAGGGCAACATCAACTACACCCAGAACGCGCTGGACCTGGCGATCAACGGCAACGGCTTCTTCCAGGTCAGCAACAACGGTGCTCTGAGCTACACCCGCGCGGGCTACTTCGGCACCGACCGCGACGGCTTCATCGTCGACAACTTCGGCTACAACCTGCAGGGCTATACGGTCGACGCCAACGACAACCTGCAGACGGGCGTCATCGGTAACCTGCGCATCCAGACCGCCAGCCAGGAGCCGCGCGCGACTTCGACCATGGCGCAGACCTTCAACCTGAACTCCAACAGCGTGTCGCCAACGACGACGCCGTTCAACCCGGCCGACCCGACCACCTACAACTCGTCGACCTCGACCAATATCTACGACACCCAGGGCAATGCCCACGTACTGACCCAGTACTTCGTCAAGGATGCGCCGCCGGCGCTCAACAGCTGGACCATGCATGTGCTGATCGACGGGCGCAACCCGTCCGCCCCGGAGAGCGTGCTGGTCACCCCCGGGCCGCCCCCGGTCTATGACAACGGTCCCGGCACCACGCCGTTCACCGCTAACCTGACCTTCACCGAGGCGGGACAGTTGCTGAGCTCGACCTCCACCGACTTCACCGTCAACCCGGACGGCACGATCCTGATGAACAACTGGACCCCGGCCGCGCCGGACAACTCCACGCCGCCTGTATGGAGCGAGAACGGCGCGAACCAGAGCCCGGAGTTCCTGACCATCGACCTGCGCCGCTCCACCCAGTTCGCCAGCTCCTTCGCCGTCAGCAGCGTGAGCCAGAACGGCTACACCACCGGTGAGCTGGCCGGCCTGGAAGTCGATGACACCGGCTTGATCTTCGCCCGCTACACCAACGGCCAGTCCAAGGTGCAGGGGCAGGTCATCCTGGCCAACTTCGCCAACGTCCAGGGTCTGACCCCGATCGGCAAGACCCAGTGGGTGCAGTCGTTCGAATCGGGCGAGCCGGTGCGCAACCCGCCGGGTTCGGGAACTCTGGGTGTGTTGCAGGCGGGCGCGCTGGAGGACTCCAACGTCGAGCTGTCGGACCAACTGGTGAACCTGATCGTCGCCCAGCGCAACTACCAGGCCAATGCCAAGACCATCGAGACCGAAAGCGCGATCACCCAGACCATCATCAACCTGCGTTGATGAGGGGAGGGGGCTTGCCGCCGGCGGCAACCCCTCGCCGGAAAACCATCTCAAGAGGCTCCTTCGGGAGCCTCTCTTTTTTATAAGTCCATAGAAAACAATCGGATAGGTGTAATTTCAGCGCTTGGCACGGTGTTTGCTGAAAGGCAGGTAACAGAGTCATCGGCGGCGGAAAGCCGTCCTGCGGAGCAAACCATGGACAAGATGCTGTACATCTCCATGACCGGTGCCAGCCAGAACACCATGGCCCAGCGCGCCCATGCGAACAACCTGGCCAACATCTCCACCACCGGTTTCCATCGCGACTACGAGCAGGCGCGTTCCATGCCCGTGTTCGGCGAGAGCTACCCGGCGCGGGTCTACGCCATGAGCGAGCGCCCGGCCACTGACTTCACCCCCGGTTCGCTGCAGGAGACCGGCCGCGACATGGATGTGGCCATCGAAGGGCAGGGCTGGATAGCCGTGCAGGCACCCGACGGCGGCGAAGCCTACGTGCGCACCGCCAGCCTGCAGATCGATGCCCTGGGCCAGCTGCGCACCGGCAACGGTTTGCCGGTGCTGGGCAATGGCGGGCCGATCGCCGTGCCGCCGGAGCAGAAGGTCGAGATCGGCCAGGACGGCACCATCAGCATCCGTGCCCTCGGCGAGGCGCCGAACGTGGTGGCGGAGGTGGACCGCATCAAGCTGGTCAACCCGGACCCGAGGACCATGGAGAAGGGTACCGACGGTCTGATCCGGGTCAAGGGCGCGACCGAGCCGGTGGCAGCCGAGGCCAATGTCCGCCTCACCTCGGGCTTCCTCGAATCGAGCAACGTCAACGCCGTCGAGGAAATGACCGCGATGCTCTCGCTGTCCCGCCAGTTCGAACTGCACGTGAAGATGATGCGCACCGCCGAAGACGGCGCGTCGGCCATGGCACGGGTCATGCAACTCAGCTAATCACCAACGCGAAGCGCCATGAATCCGGCGCTCGAGGAGAACGAACATGCTTCCTGCCCTCTGGGTTGCCAAGACAGGCCTGTCCGCCCAGGACATGAACCTGACCACCATCTCCAACAACCTGGCCAACGTCTCGACCACCGGCTTCAAGCGCGACCGCGCCGAGTTCGAGGACCTGCTGTACCAGATCCGCCGCCAGCCCGGCGGCCAGTCCAGCCAGGACAGCGAGCTGCCCACCGGCCTGCAGCTGGGTACCGGTGTGCGTGTCGTCGGCACCCAGAAGATCTTCACCGCCGGCAGCCTGCAGACCACCGAGCAGCCGCTGGACCTAGCGGTTAACGGCCGCGGATTCTTCCAGATCCTGATGCCGGACGGCACCGTCGGCTATACCCGCGACGGCAGCTTCCACCTGGACTCCGACGGCCAGATCGTCACCTCCAGCGGCTTCCCGCTGGAGCCGGCCATCGTCCTGCCGGCCGAGGTGCAGACCTTCACCGTAGGTGAGGATGGCACCGTGTCGGTGACCACCGCCGGCAACCCCGCGGCCCAGGTGATCGGCAACATCCAGACCTCCGACTTCGTCAACCCGGCGGGCCTGCAGGCGATCGGCAACAACCTGTTCCTGGAGACCGCTTCCAGCGGCGCGCCGCAGGTCGGCACGCCGGGCCTGACCGGCCTGGGCACTGTGTTGCAGAACACCCTGGAGAACTCCAACGTCAGCGTGGTGGAGGAACTGGTCAACATGATCACCACCCAGCGCGCCTACGAGATGAACTCCAAGGTGATCTCCACCTCGGACCAGATGCTCTCGTTCATCACGCAGAACCTTTGATATCGGGCGCCCCGGCGCCGGCAACCCGCAACATGAACGCCGTGAGGTAAGTGGTTATGAACCGGCTGCTGATTCTTCTTCCCCTGCTGGGCAGCGTGGTCCTGACCGGCTGCGTCGCGCCCGCGCCCAAGCCGGACGACCCCTATTACGCGCCGGTGCTGCCGCGCACCCCGTTGCCGGCGGCGCAGAGCAACGGCGCGATCTACCAGGCCGGCTTCGAAACCAACCTGTACGACGACCGCAAGGCCTACCGGGTCGGCGACATCATCACCATCACCCTCAGCGAGCGCACCCAGGCCAGCAAGTCGGCGGGTTCGGACATGTCGAAGAACAGCAGCGCCAACCTCGGCCTGACCTCGCTGTTCGGCGGCGCCGTCTCGGTCGGCAACTCCAACGCCGGCATCAACCCGCTCAAGGCCGATGACCTGAGCCTGGACGTCGGCTACAGCGGCACCCGCGCCACCAAGGGTGACTCGGGGGCGAACCAGAGCAACAGCCTGTCCGGCTCGATCACCGTCACCGTCGCCGAGGTGCTGCCCAACGGCATCCTGGCCGTGCGCGGAGAGAAGTGGCTGACCCTGAACACCGGCGACGAGCTGGTGCGTATTGCCGGCATGATCCGCGCCGACGACATCGCCACCGACAACACCGTGTCCTCGACCCGCGTGGCCAACGCCCGCATCACCTACTCGGGCACCGGCGCCTTCGCCGATGCCAGTCAGCCGGGGTGGTTCGACCGGTTCTTCATGAGCCCGTTGTTCCCGTTCTGAGCAGGTAGCCGACCATGAAAAGACTGATTTCCGTTTTCTGCCTGCTGCTCGCCGCGAGCGCCGTGCAGGCCGAGCGCCTGAAGGACCTGGCGAGCATCCAGGGGGTGCGCACCAACCAGCTGATCGGCTACGGTCTGGTGGTGGGTCTCAACGGCACCGGTGACCAGACCACCCAGACGCCGTTCACCCTGCAGACCTTCAACAACATGCTGGCCCAGTTCGGCATCAAGGTGCCGGCCGGCAGCGGCAACGTGCAGCTGAAGAACGTCGCCGCCGTGTCGGTGCATGCCGAGCTGCCGCCGTTCGCCAAGCCGGGGCAGACCCTGGACGTGACCATCTCCTCGATCGGCAACTCGAAGAGCCTGCGCGGCGGCAGCCTGCTGATGACGCCGATGAAAGGTATCGATGGCAACGTCTACGCCATCGCCCAGGGCAACCTGGTGGTCGGCGGCTTCGACGCCACCGGCGGCGACGGGTCGCGCATCACCGTCAACGTGCCGTCGGCCGGGCGCATTCCCGCCGGCGCCACCGTCGAGCGGCCGGTGCCGAGCGGCTTCGACCAGGGCAACAGCCTGACCCTGAACCTCAACCGTCCGGATTTCACCACCGCGAAGAACATCGTCGACCAGATCAACGGCCTGCTCGGCCCGGGCGTGGCCCAGGCCCTCGACGGCGGCTCGATCCGCGTCAGCGCGCCGTTGGACCCGAACCAGCGGGTGGATTACCTGGCGATGCTGGAGAACATGCAGATCGAGGCCGGCAAGGCGGCCGCCAAGGTCATCATCAACTCGCGCACCGGCACCATCGTGATCGGCCAGGACGTCAAGGTGCAGCCGGCGGCGGTGACCCACGGCAGCCTGACCGTCACCATCACCGAAGACCCCATCGTCAGCCAGCCCAACGCGCTGGCCGGCGGGCAGACCGCCGTGGTGCCGCGCTCGCGCGTGGATGCCCAGCAGGAAGCCAAGCCGATGTTCAAGTTCGGTCCCGGCACCTCTCTGGACGAGATCGTGCGTGCGGTCAACCAGGTGGGGGCCGCGCCTTCCGACCTGATGGCCATCCTCGAGGCGCTGAAGCAGGCGGGAGCCCTGCAGGCCGACCTGATCGTGATCTGAGGGTGACGACCATGGATTCCAGACTCGCAGCCGGACTCGACAACGGCGCCTACACCGACCTGAACCGGCTCAACCAGTTCAAGGTCGGCGGCGACACCGAGGGCAACATCAAGAAGGTCGCCCAGGAGTTCGAATCGCTGTTCCTCAACGAAATGATGAAGTCCATGCGCAAGGCGAACGAAGTGTTCGGCGAAGACAACTTCATGAACAGCAACGAGAGCAAGACCTACCAGGACATGCACGACCAGCAGCTGGCCGTGACCCTGTCGAAGAACAACGGCGGCATCGGCCTGGCCTCGGTGCTGGAGCGCCAGCTCAGCCAGATGAAGAGCGGTCCCAAGCGGGTCAACCCCTTCGCCCAGGTCGAGTCGCCCAACGCCACAGCCCGCGCCGGCGCCTTCAAGCCGGCGGGCGAGGGCGGCGCTGCGCGCGACGACTCGGCGCTGCTCAACCAGCGCCGCCTGAGCCTGCCGAGCAAGCTCACCGACCGCCTGCTGGCCGGCATCGTGCCCGCCACCGAGGCGCAGCCGCTGGCCGGCAGCGACTGGGTGCCGGCCCAGGCCAGCGCGGTGGCCGACGGCAAGCCGCTGGGACTGAACGACAGCGCGGCCGTCAGCGGCCGCAGCGTGGCCCAGCCGCCGCTGGCCAAGGGCAAGTCCGCCTTCGCCTCGGCGGCGGAGTTCGTCCAGACCATGCTGCCGCTGGCCGAGGAGGCCGCGCAGAAGATCGGTGTCGATGCCCGCTACCTGGTCGCCCAGGCCGCGCTGGAAACCGGCTGGGGCAAGTCCATCATCCGCCAGGCCGACGGCTCCAGCAGTCACAACCTGTTCGGCATCAAGGCCCACGGCGGCTGGCAGGGTGAGTCGGCCCGCGTGCTGACCACCGAATACAAGGGTGGCGAGGCGGTCAAGGAGGCGGCTTCCTTCCGCGCCTACGACTCGTACCGGCAGAGCTTCAACGACTACGTGAGCTTCCTCCAGGGCAACGGCCGTTACCAGGAAGCCCTGGCCGTCACCGACAAGCCCGAGAGCTTCGTGCGCGAGCTGCAGCAGGCGGGGTACGCCACCGATCCCCAGTACGCCCGCAAGATCTCGCAGATCGCCCGGCAGATGCAGACCTACCAGGCTGTGGCCGCCGCCGACAGCCCGACCACAAGGACCTGAGAGCTAAATCATGGCTGACCTGTTGAACATCGGCCTGTCCGGCCTTGCCGCGTACAAGACGTCGCTGGCGGTCACCGGCCACAACATCACCAACGTCAACACCCCGGGCTACTCCCGGCAGGACGCGGTGCAGGCCACGCGCGTCCCGCAGTTCAGCGGCGCCGGCTACATCGGCTCGGGCACCACGCTGGTCGACGTGCGGCGCATCTACAACGAATTCCTCACCACCCAGGTGCGCTCCAGCACGGCGCTGAACAGCGACGTGTCCGCCTACCTGAGCCAGATCAACCAGCTCGACTCCCTGCTGGCGGGCAGCACCACCGGTATCACCCCGGGCCTGCAGAAGGTCTTCGCGGCCCTGCAGACCGCTGCGGAAGACCCGGCCAACATCCCCGCGCGGCAGCTCGCGCTGTCCGAGGCGGAAGGCCTGGCCAAGCGCTTCAACACCGTCTACGACCGGCTCTATGAACAGAACGCGTTCATCAACAAGCAGCTCTCGGCGGTGACCGACCAGGTCAACCAGCTGGCCACCTCCATCGCCGGCTACAACGACGCCATCGCCGTGGCCCAGGCCAACGGCAACCAGCCCAATGACCTGCTGGACGCCCGCGACGAGGCGGTGCGCAAGCTCTCCGAGTTCATCGGCGTCACCGTGGTGCCGCAGGAGGGCAGCGGCTACAACATCTTCATCGGCTCCGGGCAGCCGCTGGTGGTGGGCGCCAAGGCGTCGCGCCTGGAAGTGGTGCCCGGGCAGTCGGACCCGCTGCGCAGCGAGATCCAGTTCATCAGCGGCAACTCCCGGCAGAACGTCACCTCGCTGATCACCGGCGGCGAGATGGGCGGCCTGATCCGCTACCGCCAGGATGTACTGGATACGTCGCTGAACTCGGTGGGTCGCCTGGCGCTGTCGATCACCGACCAGATCAACCGCCAGCTGGGGCAGGGGCTGGACCTCAATGGCCAGTTCGGCAACGAGCTGTTCCGTCCGCTCAACGATCCGCTGCTGCTGTCCCAGCGCAGCCTGGCGCGAGTGGGCAACAGCGATCCGCTGGCCAACCTCAACGTCAGCATCACCGACACCACCCGGCTGACCACCAGCGACTACGAGGTGGAGTTCACCAGCGCCACCGAATACGTGGTGCGGCGGACGTCCGACGGCACCCTGTTCCCGCCGACCCCGGGCACCTTCGACATTACCACGGTGCCGGCGCCCGAGGTGGACGGCTTCTCCCTCGGTGTGGCGACCGGCACCTTCGCCGCGGGCGATCGCTTCATGGTGATGCCGACCCGCAATGCCGGCAGCCACATGCGCGCCGACATGAAGAACCCGGAGGAGCTGGCCTTCGCCGCACCGCTGAAGGCAGAGACCAGCCCGGCCAATATCGGGACCGGGAAGATCACCCAGCCCACGCTGCTCACCGAGATCGACATCTACGATCCGGCCGCCCAGGCCGACCTGGAAACCAGCCTGCGCAACGCGCCGCCGTTGCGCATCGTCATGGGCGCCGGCGGTGGTTCGACCCAGAGCTACGATGTGGTGGACATCAACGGCAACGTGATCGATACCGGCACCATCGTGCCGGGGCAGAACAACGCCATCACCATCAGCGTGCCGGCTTCGGCCGGGCCTCCGCCGGTGCCGAGCGCCTTCGACTACGAAGTGACCATCAGCGGACGACCGGAGGCGGGCGACAATTTCTCGGTGTCGTTCAACACCAACGGAGTGTCGGACAACCGCAACGCGCTGAAACTGGTCGACCTGCAGAACAAGGCCGTTATCGGCGTCAATCCGCTGGCGCCGGATACCACCGGGGCGAGCTTCACCGATTCCTATGGCGACCTGGTCGAGCGGGTGGGAACGCTTACCAGCCAGGCGCGTGTCGACAGCGAGGCCACGGGGGCGATCCTCAAGCAGGCGACCGACAACCGCGACTCGGTGTCGGCGGTGAACCTGGACGAAGAGGCCGCCAAGCTCATCCAGTTCGAACAGTACTACCAGGCATCCGCGCAAATCATTCAAGTTGCGCGTAGTCTGTTCGATACGCTGATCAACTCGTTCTGACGAGCCTTCGCCAGGGCCGGGAGGCCAGACCATGGTAATGCGCATTTCTTCCATCCAGGCATTCAACAACGGCGTGTCCGGCCTGGGTCGCAACTATGCCAACCTGATCCGCACCCAGGAGCAGATCAGCAGCGGCAACCGCATCCTCACGCCCGCGGACGACCCCGTGGCCTCGGTGCGCCTGCTGCAGCTGGAGCAGCAGCAGGCCGTGCTCGGCCAGTACAAGGACAACCTGACCGCGGCGAAGAACAGCCTGACCCAGGAGGAGACCACCCTCGACTCCGTCAACACCGTCCTGCAGCGCGTGCGCGAACTGGCCGTGCGCGCCGGCGGCGGTACGCTGTCGGCCGATGACCGCAAGTCCATCGCCAAGGAGCTGGAGCAGCGCGAGGCCGAGCTGCTCAACCTGATGAACAGCCGCAACGCCCGTGGCGAGTACCTGTTCAGCGGCTTTCTCGGCAAGAATGCGCCGTTCGTCCGTAATCCGGACGGCACCTACTCCTATTTCGGTGACGAGGGGCAGCGCAGCCTGCAGGTGGCCAGTTCCACCAACGTTGCGATCAACGACAACGGCAAGCGCCTCTTCGAAGAGGTGAGCAACGCCAACCGGGTGCAGGGTACCGGGGGCGTCAACAATCCGGCCTTGCCGACGCCGCCCTTGCCGGCGACCACCATTCCCGCCGTGCCTGCCAGCGACCAGCGGGTGTTCGTGTCTCCGGGGCTGGTCGAGGACAACCGGGCGTTCAATGCCGACTTCCGCAGCGGCGAGCCATATTCGCTGACGTTCGTCAGCGGCAAGGAATTCCGCATCTATGATGCCTCGGGCGCCGACGTCACCTCGGAAATCCCCGGGGGCGGGCAGATCGACCCGCTGGTGAGCGGTGGCAACGCCATCAACTTCCGCGGCATGCGCTTCCAGCTCGACGTGGTGCTGAAGGATGGCGACAACGCCATGGACCTGGACAACCTGCTGGCCGATACCGCCACGCCGGGCACTCCGGGGATCGGCACCCACAGCTTCACCCTGCAGTCCGCACCCACCGAGTTCGCGGTGACGCGCTCCTCCACCAACGCATCGGCCGCGGTGATCTCCGGCGGCAGCGTGGTCAACCAGGCGGTGTTCAACAGCCAGTTCCCCACCTCGGGCGTGGTGCTGAAGTTCACCGACGACACCAATTTCGAGGTCTACGCCCAGCCGATGGGGCCGAACAGCCCCGTGCTGGCCACCGGCACGGCGGCGGGCCCGTATCCGTCGAACTTCACGGTCTATGGCGCCGAGTTCAGCATGTCCGGCCCGGCCAGCGCCGCGGGCGGTGACGAATTCGTGGTGCAGCCGCAGTTCCAGGAGCAGCGCAGCATCCTCAACACCATCTCCCGGCTGCGCCAGGCGCTGGAGTCCTCGCCCACCTCGCCGGCCGGCAACCTGGCCATCCGCGACGAAGTGGCGATCGCCCTGAAGAACCTGGACAACGGCATGGGCAGCGTGCTGGAAGTGCAGACGGAGATCGGCGCGCGGCTCAACCTGATCGACACCACCGAGGTCGACAATGAGGACGTCACGCTGGTGAACAAGGCCGTGCAGGCCGACCTGCGCGAGCTGGACTACGCCGAAGCGCTGTCGCGCCTGTCGTTCCAGACCATCATTCTCGAGGCGGCGCAGCAGAGCTACGTGAAGATCGCGGGGCTGAACCTGTTCAACCAGCTGCGCTGAAGTCTTTCCGGGCTTCGCCTGGCTTTTCCGCTGCTCAGGCGCCCGCGTTGCGCGGGTAGGGGAGGCAGGAGGGAGAGGGCGATGCCTCTCCCGTGCCGGGGCTCAGTCGAGCAGTTCGGGGGGAATGTTGCCGCCGTTGTCGGCCAGTTTCTGCAGCACGGTCTTGTGCAGCCAGATGTTCATCTGTGCCGAATCGCCCATCTTCTCCGCGGGGCAGCCCAGTTCGGTCGCCAGTTCCTTGCGCGCGGTCAGGCTGCTGTCTATGCCGAGCAGCTTGAGCAGGTCGACGATCGACGTCTTCCAGTTGAGTTTTTCCGGATGCTTGGCGGCTAGGTCCTCCAGCTTGCTCGTCACATCCACCGCACTCACTGCTTGCGGTGCCGACTGCGGTGCCGAATCGGCAGGGGGCGCAGCAGGCGCCTCGGCGGCTTCCGCCTTGGTGCCGAAGCCGAGTACGTCGAGTATCTTTCCGAAAAGGCTCATGGAACGGTTCCTTGTGTGTGATACGGGACCCGTAGCATAGACCATGATGGCGCCTGGCAGGGCGTTTCAGGCGTGTCATCGTTTGTGCGAATTTGCGCAGGTGACTTCTGTAAGTCGAGCCACTAGAATGCTCGCCTTTGATTCTGGGGCCGGAACGCCCGGCCATGTCTGTGCAACGAGGAATATCCATGCAAGTTTCTGTTGAAAGCACCTCCGCTCTCGAGCGCCGCATGACCATCGGCGTGCCTGCCGAGCGCATCGAGACCGAAGTGACCAAGCGTCTGCAACAGACTGCCCGTCGTGCCAAGATCCCTGGTTTCCGTCCTGGCAAGGTGCCGATGAACGTCATCCGCCAGCGCTATGAAGACTCCGCCCGTCAGGAAGCCTTGGGCGACCTGATCCAGGCCACCTTCTACGAAGCCATCGTCGAGCAGAAGCTGAACCCGGCCGGCGCTCCGTCCGTCGAGCCCAAGACCTTCGAGAAGGGCAAGGACCTCGAGTACATCGCCACCTTCGAAGTATTCCCGGAAATCCAGTTGGCCGGTTTCGACGGCATCGCGGTCGAGCGCCTGCAGGCCGAGGTGAATGATGCTGACCTCGACAACATGCTGGAAATCCTGCGCAAGCAGAACACCCGTTTCGAGGTCGTCGAGCGTGCCGCCGAGAACGGTGATCAGCTGAGCATCGACTTCGTCGGCAAGATCGACGGCGAAGCCTTCGCCGGCGGCACCGCCAAGGGCACCTCGCTGGTGCTGGGCTCCGGCCGCATGATCCCGGGCTTCGAGGATGGCCTGGTCGGCGCCAAGGCGGGTGAAGAGCGTGTGGTCACCCCGACCTTCCCGGACGACTACCAGAACCTGGACCTGGCCGGCAAGACTGCCGAGTTCACCATCACCGTCAACAGCGTGTCCGCCCCGCAACTGCCGGAGCTGAACGACGACTTCTTCGCCCTGTTCGGCATCTCCGAAGGCGGCCTGGAAGGCTTCCGCGCCGAAGTACGCAAGAACATGGAGCGCGAACTGCGCCAGGCTATCAAGACCAAGGTCAAGAACCAGGTGATGGAAGGCCTGCTGGCCGCCAACCCGGTGGAAGTGCCGAAGGCCCTGATCGGCAACGAAGTCAACCGTCTGCGCGTGCAGGCCGTCCAGCAGTTCGGTGGCAACATCAAGCCGGACCAACTGCCGGCCGAGTTGTTCGAAGAGCAGGCCAAGCGCCGCGTCGTGCTGGGCCTGATCGTCGCCGAAGTGGTCAAGCAGAGCGAACTGAAGGCCGACGAGGCGCGCGTTCGCGAGCTGATCGAGGAAATGGCCTCCGCCTATCAGGAGCCGCAGCAGGTCGTGGCCTGGTACTACAAGAACGACCAGCAGCTGAACGAAGTGCGTTCGGTTGTACTGGAAGAACAAGTTGTAGATACTGTCCTGCAGAAGGCCAGCGTGACCGATAAAGCGGTCTCCTACGAAGAAGCGGTCAAGCCGGCGGAAACCCCGCAAGCTGCCTGATCCCTCGCCTCGTTCGAGCACAACCATAAGCCAGCCTTCGCGCTGGCTTATGCGTCTTTAGAGACATGACTATTAGGGAGAGATCGCTAGACATGTCGCATCATTCTTTCATGAACACCATGCCTGACATCCAAGCCGCCGGCGGCCTCGTGCCGATGGTGATCGAGCAGTCCGCTCGCGGCGAACGCGCCTACGACATCTACTCCCGTCTGCTGAAGGAGCGGGTGATCTTCCTGGTCGGCCAGGTCGAGGACTACATGGCCAACCTGGTCGTGGCCCAGCTGCTGTTCCTCGAAGCCGAGAACCCGGACAAAGACATCCACCTCTACATCAACTCGCCGGGCGGTTCGGTGACCGCCGGCATGTCGATCTACGACACCATGCAGTTCATCAAGCCCGACGTGTCCACCATCTGCATCGGCCAGGCCTGCAGCATGGGCGCGCTGCTGCTGGCTGGCGGCGCCGCCGGCAAGCGCTACTGCCTGCCGCATTCACGCATGATGATCCACCAGCCGCTGGGCGGCTTCCAGGGTCAGGCCTCGGACATCGAGATTCATGCCCGCGAGATCCTCACCATCCGCGAGCGCCTGAACAAGATCCTGGCCGACCACTGCAAGCAGCCCATCGACGTGATCGCCCGCGATACCGACCGCGACAACTTCATGAGCGGCGAGGAAGCGGTCAAGTATGGCCTCATCGACCAGGTCCTGAACAAGCGCCAACTGGCCGTCTGACCTGCGCCACGGCGTGGCGGCCGGACATATCCGGCCGTCCCGCAGGGTTGAAAATGCCCGCAATTGCCTTCATCTTGTGTTTCATGCCTACCGTATTGGATCGATCGAATGACTGACACCCGCAACGGCGAGGACAACGGCAAGCTGCTCTACTGCTCTTTCTGCGGCAAAAGCCAGCACGAAGTGCGCAAGCTGATCGCCGGCCCCTCGGTCTTTATCTGCGACGAGTGCGTCGACCTGTGCAATGACATCATCCGCGAGGAGGTGCAGGAAGCCCAGGCCGAGAGCAGCGCTCACAAGTTGCCCGCGCCCAAGGAAATCAGTGGCATCCTGGATCAGTACGTGATCGGTCAGGAACGTGCCAAGAAGGTGCTGTCCGTCGCCGTTTACAACCACTACAAGCGCCTCAACCAGCGCGACAAGAAAGACGACGTCGAGCTGGGCAAGAGCAACATCCTGCTCATCGGCCCGACCGGCTCCGGCAAGACCCTGCTGGCCGAGACCCTGGCGCGCCTGCTCAACGTACCCTTCACCATCGCCGACGCCACCACCCTGACCGAGGCCGGTTACGTGGGCGAGGACGTCGAGAACATCATCCAGAAGCTGCTGCAGAAGTGCGACTACGACGTCGAGAAGGCCCAGATGGGCATCGTCTACATCGACGAAATCGACAAGATCTCGCGCAAGTCGGACAACCCGTCCATCACCCGCGACGTGTCGGGCGAGGGCGTGCAGCAGGCGCTGCTCAAGCTGATCGAGGGCACCGTCGCCTCGGTTCCGCCGCAGGGTGGCCGCAAGCATCCGCAACAGGAGTTCCTGCAGGTCGACACCCGCAACATCCTGTTCATCTGCGGTGGTGCCTTCGCCGGTCTGGAGAAGGTCATCCAGGCGCGTTCGACCAAGGGTGGCATCGGTTTCAACGCCGAGGTTCGCAGCCAGGATCTGGGCAAGCGGGTCGGCGAGGCGCTGCGTGAGGTCGAGCCGGACGATCTGGTCAAGTTCGGCCTGATTCCGGAGTTCGTCGGCCGCCTGCCGGTCATCGCCACCCTCGACGAGTTGGACGAGGCGGCGTTGATGCAGATCCTCACCGAGCCGAAGAACGCGCTGACCAAGCAGTACGGCAAGCTGTTCGAGATGGAAGGCGTGGACCTGGAGTTCCGTGCCGATGCGCTCAAGGCCGTGGCCAACAAGGCGCTGGAGCGCAAGACCGGTGCCCGTGGCCTGCGTTCGATCCTCGAGGGCGTTTTGCTCGACACCATGTACGACATTCCCTCGCAGAGCGACGTCAGCAAGGTGGTGATCGACGAAAGCGTGATCGAAGGCAGTTCGAAGCCGCTGCTGATCTACGAAAGCAGCGAGCCGCCGGCCAAGGCCGCGCCGGACGTATGACGTCTGCAAGTCGTTGAAACAAAGGGCCCTGCGGGGCCCTTTGCTTTTCCGGCGTTCTCGCTTGTTTTTTCCAGGGGGCGGCCCCATCTTAGGTCCAAGGGTACTCCCGTCCGTTTACGGCCGAATGGCCGCCGTAGAGCTGAAATCATGAAGACAACCATCGAATTGCCTCTCCTGCCGCTGCGTGATGTGGTGGTCTATCCACACATGGTCATCCCGCTGTTCGTCGGTCGCGAGAAGTCCATCGAGGCTCTGGAGGCCGCGATGTCCGGCGACAAGCAGATCCTCCTGCTGGCACAGCGCAACCCGGCGGACGACGACCCGGGCGAGGAGGCGCTCTACCGCATGGGCACGGTGGCCACCGTACTGCAGCTGCTCAAGCTGCCCGACGGCACGGTCAAGGTGCTGGTCGAGGGCGAGCAGCGTGGCGCCATCCAGAAATTCATCGAAGTGGACGGCCATTGCCGCGCCGAGGTGCAACTGCTCGACGAGACCGAGGTCGCCGAGCGCGAGTCGGAAGTCTTCACCCGCAGCCTGCTCAGCCAGTTCGAGCAGTACGTGCAGCTGGGCAAGAAGGTGCCGGCCGAAGTCCTGTCTTCGCTGAACAGCATCGACGAGCCGGCGCGCCTGGTGGATACCATGGCCGCGCACATGGTGCTGAAGATCGAGCAGAAGCAGGAAATCCTCGAGATCACCGGCCTGGCCGAGCGTGTCGAGCACGTGCTGGCCCTGCTGGATGCCGAGATCGACCTGCTGCAGGTCGAGAAGCGCATCCGCGGCCGGGTCAAGAAGCAGATGGAGCGCAGCCAGCGCGAGTACTACCTGAATGAGCAGATGAAGGCCATTCAGAAGGAGCTGGGCGACATCGACGAAGGCCACAACGAGATCGACGAGCTGAAGAAGCGCATCGAGAACGCCGGCCTGACCAAGGAAGCCCATGCCAAGGCCAATGCCGAGCTGAACAAGCTCAAGCAGATGTCGCCGATGTCGGCCGAGGCCACGGTCGTGCGCTCCTACATCGACTGGCTGACCAACGTGCCGTGGAAGGCCGAGAGCAAGGTGCGCCTGGACCTGGCCCGTGCCGAGGACATCCTCGAGGCCGACCATTTCGGTCTGGAGGAGGTCAAGGAGCGCATCCTCGAGTACCTCGCCGTGCAGAAGCGGGTGAAGAAGCTCAAGGGCCCTGTGCTCTGCCTGGTCGGCCCGCCCGGCGTGGGCAAGACCTCGCTGGCCGAGTCCATCGCCCGCGCCACCAACCGCAAGTTCGTGCGCATGGCCCTGGGCGGCGTGCGCGACGAGGCCGAGATCCGTGGCCATCGCCGTACCTACATCGGTTCCATGCCCGGCCGCCTGATCCAGAAGCTGACCAAGGTCGGCGTGCGCAACCCGCTGTTCCTGCTCGACGAGATCGACAAGATGGGCAGCGACATGCGCGGCGATCCGGCCTCGGCGCTGCTGGAGGTGCTGGACCCGGAGCAGAACCACAACTTCAACGACCATTATCTGGAGGTCGACTACGACCTCTCGGACGTGATGTTCATCTGCACCGCCAACTCCATGAACATCCCCGGGCCGCTGCTTGACCGCATGGAAGTCATCCGCCTGCCGGGCTACACCGAGGACGAGAAGGTCAACATCGCCATCAAGTACCTGACGCCCAAGCAGGTCCAGGCCAACGGCCTGAAGAAAGGTGAGCTCGAGTTCGAGGAGGCGGCGATTCGCGACATCATCCGCTACTACACCCGCGAGGCGGGTGTGCGCAGCCTGGAGCGGCAGATTTCCAAGGTCTGCCGCAAGGTGGTCAAGGAGCACGCCAAGGAGAAGCGCATCAAGGTGCTGGTCTCCGCCGACTCGCTCGAGCACTACTTGGGCGTGCGCCGCCATCGCTTCGGCCTGGCCGAGCAGCAGGACCAGATCGGCCAGGTCACCGGACTCGCCTGGACCCAGGTCGGTGGCGAGCTGCTGACCATCGAGACCGCCGTGGTGCCAGGCAAGGGGCAGCTGATCAAGACCGGTTCGCTGGGTGACGTGATGGCCGAATCCATGACGGCGGCGCTGACCGTCGTGCGCAGCCGGGCCAAGAGCCTTGGCATCGCCCCGGACTTCCACGAGAAACGCGATGTGCACATCCACATGCCCGAAGGCGCCACGCCGAAGGATGGCCCGAGCGCGGGTATCGGTTTGTGCACTGCCCTGGTGTCCGCGCTGACGCAGATTCCGGTGCGGGCCGACGTGGCCATGACCGGCGAGATCACCCTGAGGGGGCAGGTGCTCGCGATCGGTGGTCTCAAGGAAAAACTCCTGGCCGCCCATCGGGGTGGAATCAAGACCGTGATCATCCCGGAAGAGAATGTTCGCGATCTCAAGGAAATTCCGGAAAATATTAAGCAGGACCTGACCATTAAGCCGGTTAAATGGATTGACGAGGTCCTGCAAATTGCGCTGCAATACGCCCCGGAGCCCTTGCCCGATGCGGCTCCCGAGATGGTTGCAAAGGATGACACTCGCGAGACTGATTCCAAGGAGCGAATCAGCACGCATTAGGCCGAAGGCTTCCTTGACACTTTTTTCGAGCCCTTGTTATAAAGCGGCTCTTATGTGTCGGCAGGCCCTTCAGCACCCGCTTTGCTTACACCAAAACTAAGAAACAAACTCAACAGAAATAAGGGGACTTAAGAGTGAACAAGTCGGAACTGATTGATGCCATCGCCGCATCCGCTGATATCCCGAAAGCTGTTGCCGGCCGCGCGCTGGACGCAGTGATCGAATCCGTCACTGGCGCTCTGAAGGCTGGTGATTCTGTGGTGCTGGTTGGCTTCGGTACTTTCGCTGTCAAAGAGCGCGCTGCTCGTACCGGCCGTAACCCGCAAACCGGCAAGCCGATCAAGATCGCCGCTGCCAAGATTCCTGGCTTCAAGGCCGGCAAGGCTCTGAAAGACGCCGTAAACTAAGCGTCTCTCAGGCCTTTGCCTCATCGGCTCGGGCGAGCCCGGGCCGATGCGAAGCGGAGTCCATCCGCTAGATCAGTTATGAGAAGGCGCATCCTCGGATGCGCCTTTCTTTTATCCAGATTCACACCCGCGCTGCATGGCTGCTTGTTCAGTGCAGCCGTTTCGGGGGAAGCATGCTGCAGAACATCAGGGACAATTCCCAGGGCTGGATCGCCAAGACCATCATCGGCGTGATCGTCGTGCTCATGGCTCTGACCGGCTTCGACGCCATCATCCAGTCCACCAGCAACAGCCGCAACGCGGCATCGGTCAACGATCAAGACATCACCGTGGACAGCCTCAACTCGGCCATGGAGATGCAGCGCCGCCAACTGGCACAGCAGTTCGGCAAGGATTTCGACATCTCGCTGCTGGACGACAATCTGCTGCGCAAGTCCGCTCTGGACAATCTGATCGGACGCACGCTTCTCATCCAGGGCACCCAAGAGGCCGGCATGGGCATCTCCGATGCCGCGCTGGATCAGGTGATCCTCAAGGAGCCGGCTTTCCAGATCAACGGCAAGTTCGAGCCGGCCCGCTTCGACCAGGTGCTGCGCCAGCAGGGCATGACCCGCATCCAGTTCCGCGAGAGGCTGCGCGAGGACCTGATGGTGAGCCAGCTGCAGGCAACCCTGGCCGGCAGCAATTTCGTCACCGAGCCTGAGCTGCAGGACTTCGTGCGTCTGGACCGGCAGACCCGCGACTTCGCCACCCACACCATCGCGGCGGACCCGAAGGCTGTCGAGGTCACGGACGATGAGGTGAAGACCTATTACGACGAGCATGCCGACCAGTTCATGAGCACCGAGAAGGTGGTGGTCGAGTACGTCGAGCTGAAGAAGGATCGCTTCTTCGCGGAAGCCCAGGCCAGCGACGCCGAGCTGCAGGAGCTGTATCAGAAGGAGATCGTCAACCTCGCCGAGCAGCGCCATGCCGCGCACATACTGGTGGAGGTGAACGACCAGCAGAACGAAGAGCAGGCCAAGGCCAAGCTCGAAGAGGCGGCTGAGCGCATCAAGAAGGGCGAGGACTTCGCCGCCGTGGCCAAGGAGGTTTCCCAGGATCCGGGTTCCGCCAGCAATGGTGGTGATCTGGGCTTCGCGGGACCGGGCGTGTACGACCCGGAGTTCGAGAAATCCCTCTACGAGCTGAAGAAGGGCGAGGTATCGGCGCCCGTGCGCAGTGTGTTCGGCTGGCACCTGATCAAGCTGCTGGACGTGCAGGCTCCCGAGATTCCGAGCTTCGCCAGCCTGAAGGAGAAGCTGGAGCGTGACATCAAGACCCAGCAGGTGGAGCAGCGCTTCGTCGATGCCGCCAAGAAGCTGGAAGAGGCGAGCTTCGAAGCCTCCGATCTTTCCCAGCCTGCCCAGGAACTCGGCCTGCAGGTACAGACCAGCGGCGCGTTCGGCCGCGAGGGTGGCGAAGGTATCGCAGCCAACCGTCAGGTCGTGCAGGCGGCTTTCAGCCCAGAAGTGCTGGAAGATGGCGCCAACAGCGGTGCCATCGAACTGGACCCGGACACCACCCTGGTCCTGCGCCTGAAAGAGCACAAGAAATCCGCGCTCATGCCGCTGGAAGAGGTTTCCGCCGGCATTCATGAAAACCTGGCGCGCAAGAAAGCCGGTGAGGCCGCCAAGACCGAGGGCGAGGCCATGGTGGCCGAGCTGGACAAGGCTGCCGTCAAGGACTGGAAGGTGGTTCAGGCCGCCACCCGCAACCAGGAAGGCGTCGAGCCCGAAGTGCTACAGGCGCTGTTCCGCATGGCCAAGCCCGGCGAAGACGGCAAGCCGATCTACTCGGGCGTCAGCCTCGGCAACGGCGACTACGTGGTGGTGCGTCTGGACGGCATCGGCCAGACCAAGAGCGAGCTGAGCGAAGAGGAAAAGGCCAGCTACAGCCGCTTCCTGTCCTCGCGTGGTGGCCAGCAGGACTTCGCCGCCTACCGCCAGCAACTGCAGGAGAAGGCGGATATCGAGCGCTTCTGAGTCGATATCCTTTCTTAGGGACGGAGCGAGCCGTGGCTCGTTTCGACCCGTTTCTGATTCGCCTGCAAGGCGCGCTCAGGACGAAAAAGCCGACGAGTCTCTCGTCGGCTTTTTTGCTTCTACGACCTATAGCCTTTTTCCCGGCATGAAAATCCTCCAGCACCAGTCAAACAGGGAGTGCGAGAGGAGTGCTGATTCATGCCTGCTATGCCATCTTTGGATAAGTTCGCTATGTTCTTATTCCGAGTAGTGCGGCATGGCTTTTGCTCTACTTGGAAAAAGGTCAATAAATTGTCAGCCTTCATGAACGACCAGGCATAACAATCATGAAAACAGTCATTCTGGCCGGTGGGTTGGGCACTCGCATCAGCGAGGAGTCCCACCTGCGGCCCAAGCCGATGATCGAGATAGGCGGCAAGCCGATCATCTGGCACATCATGAAGATCTACTCCCACTTCGGTATCAACGATTTCGTGATCTGCCTGGGCTACAAGGGCTACGTGATCAAGGAGTACTTCGCCAACTACTTCCTGCACATGTCCGACGTGACCTTCGACATGGCGGAAAACCGCATGCACATCCACAACCGCCACGCCGAGCCGTGGCGCGTGACCCTGGTCGATACCGGCGAGAGCACCGCCACCGGCGGACGCCTGAAGCGCGTGCGCGACTACATCGGCGACGAGACTTTCTGCCTGACCTACGGCGACGGCGTTTCCAACATCGACATCCCGCAGTTGATCGATTTCCACCGCAGCCACGGCAAACTGGCCACGGTGACCGCTGTCCAGCCTCCAGGGCGATACGGGGCGTTGGACGTGCAGGGGCAGCAGGTGCACGGTTTCCAGGAAAAGCCCTTGGGCGATGGCGGCTGGATCAATGGCGGATTCTTCGTGCTCGAGCCTGGCGTATTCGACTATATCGACGGGGACGACACGACCTGGGAGTACGAGCCGATGCGCCAACTGGCCGGGGAAGGCCAGCTGATGAGCCATCTGCACCGTGGCTTCTGGCAGCCGATGGATACCCTGCGTGATCGGGTTCTGCTCGAGGAACGCTGGAAAAGCGGCGAGGCGGAATGGCAGCTATGGCGCTGAATCCGGCGTTCTGGGCGGGGCGCCGGGTCCTTCTCACCGGGCACACCGGCTTCAAGGGGGGCTGGCTGGCCTTGTGGCTGCGCGAGCTGGGGGCGCGGGTCCATGGCTATGCGCTGCCCGCCGCGACCACGCCATCGTTGTGGCAGGAAGCGCGGCTGACGGATGTGGTGCCCGGCACCCTGGCCGATGTTCGCGATGCCGAGACGCTGTCCCGGGCGGTCGCGCAGTTCCGCCCCGAGATCGTCCTGCACCTGGCCGCCCAGGCGCTGGTACGCGAATCCTACCGGACGCCGGCGGACACCTACGCGACCAACGTCATGGGCACGCTCAACCTGCTCGAAGCGGTGCGTCGTTGCGATTCGGTGCGCGCCGTGGTGGTGGTGACCAGCGACAAGTGCTACGAGAACCGCGAATGGCTGTGGCCGTACCGCGAGCAGGATGTGCTTGGCGGACACGATCCCTATAGCAGCAGCAAGGCCTGTAGCGAGCTGCTCTGCGCCTCCTGGCGCGAATCCTTCCTGCGCGAGGCCGGCATCGCCCTGGCCACGGCCCGGGCGGGCAACGTGCTCGGTGGGGGCGACTGGTCGGCAGACCGCTTGCTGCCCGATATCCTGCGCGCCTGGCAGGCGGAGCAGTCGCTGGTCCTGCGTTATCCCCAGGCGGTACGCCCCTGGCAGCATGTGCTGGAACCGCTCGGCGGCTACCTGCGCCTGGCACAGGCGCTGGTGGAGCAGGGCGACTCCGTGGCCTCGGCCTGGAACTTCGGCCCCGATGCCGAGGGCTTGGTCAGCGTCGGCGAACTGGTCGAACGGCTGGCCCGGCACTGGCCCGGCGAGGCGCGCTGGAGCATCGAGGCCACGGCGCAGCCCCACGAGGCCGGCCTGCTCTCGCTGGACTCCACCAAGGCCCGCGTACAATTGGGCTGGCGACCGCGCTGGTCGCTGGAGCAGGCTCTCGCACGGACCCTCGATTGGCATCGGGCCTGGCAGGCTGGCGAAGACATGCAGACATTCAGCCGCGCACAGATCGCGGCCTATCAGGGCGAAACCCCATGAGCGAACAGACGGCGCAGCAGTTGCGCCAGCAGATAGCCGAACTGGTGGGCCGCTATGCGGAACTGCAGCTGGCGCCAGCCCCTTTCGTTCCCGGCCAGGCTGTAGTGCCGCCTTCCGGCAAGGTGATCGGCGCCCCTGAACTGCAGGCCATGACCGAGGCCGTGCTGGACGGCTGGCTGACCACCGGGCGCTTCAACCAGGCGTTCGAGAAGCGCCTGGCGCGCTATCTCGGCCGGCGTGGCGTGCTCACCGCCAACTCCGGCTCCTCGGCCAACCTGCTGGCCTTCTCGGCGCTGACCTCGCCGCGCCTGGGCGAGCGGGCGATCCGCAAGGACGACGAAGTGATCGGCGTGGCCGCCGGCTTCCCGACCACGGTCAACCCGATCCTGCAGTTCGGCGCGGTACCAGTGTTCGTCGACATCGAACTGGGTACCTACAACATCGACCCGGCCCTGATCGAGGCGGCCATCGGCCCGCGCACCAAGGCCATCATGCTCGCCCACACCCTGGGCAACCCGTTCAACCTCAAGGTGGTCCGCGAATTGTGCGACCGCTACGGCCTGTGGCTGATCGAGGATTGCTGCGACGCCCTCGGCTCGACCTACGAAGGACGCCTGGTCGGCGGCTTCGGCGACCTCGGCACCCTGAGCTTCTACCCGGCGCACCACATCACCATGGGCGAGGGCGGCGCGGTGTTCACCGGTTCGCCGCTGCTCAAGCGCATCGTCGAGTCCTTCCGCGACTGGGGCCGCGACTGCTACTGCGCGCCCGGCGAGGACAACACCTGCGGCAAGCGCTTCGGCTGGCAGTTGGGCGAGCTGCCGGCGGGCTACGACCACAAGTACACCTACTCGCACTTGGGCTACAACCTGAAGATCACCGACATGCAGGCCGCCTGCGCCCTGGCGCAGATGGACCGGCTCGACGACTTCATCGCCGCGCGCCGGCGCAACTTCGCCTGGCTCAGCGAGCGCCTGGCCGGCTGCGCCGATCAGCTGATCCTGCCGCACGCCACGCCGGGCAGCGAGCCGTCCTGGTTCGGCTTCCCGCTGACCCTGCGCGATGGCTGCGGCGTCGAGCGGCTCGGCCTGCTGCGCCACCTGGAGGAACAGAAGGTCGGCACCCGCCTGCTGTTCGCCGGCAACCTGACCCGCCAGCCCTACCTGCACGGCCTCGAATACCGGGTTTCCGGCGAGCTGACGGTGACCGACAAGGTGATGCGGGACACCTTCTGGATCGGCCTCTGGCCCGGCCTGGGCGAGGATCACCTGGAGCATGCCGCGCGCAGCCTGGAAAGCTACCTGCGGAGGCTGCGCTGATGCGCGCCTACGTGCTCTGCGGCGGCTTCGGCACGCGCCTGCGCAGCGTGACGGACGCGCAGAAGGCGTTGGTGCCCGTGCATGGCGAGCCCTTCCTGGCGCGGGTGCTGCGCCAGCTGGGGCAGGCCGGCATCGACGAGGCGGTGCTGTGCGCCCACTATCGTGCCGACCAGCTGGCCGAACAGCTCGACGCATTGGCCGCCGGTTCCGGACTGAGGCTGGAAATGGTGGTCGAGCGCGAGCCGCTGGGCACCGGCGGCGCCCTGCTCAACGCCCTGCGCGAGCGGCCGCCGCATGGCCGCTACCTGGCGCTCAACGCCGACACCTTCCTCGACCCGGAAGGCTACCGGCTGGCTGCCCAGGGCGAAGGCAACGCGCTGCTGGCCGTGCGGGTCGCCGACCGCAGCCGCTACGGCAGCCTGGCGCTGGATGCCGCGGGTCTGCTGGTCGCCCTGCGGGAAAAGGGGCAGGGTGGCGAGGGCCTGATCAACGCGGGTGTCTACGCTTTCACCCATGAGGCGTTTGCCGCCGTGCCCGTACGCGCCTGCTCGATGGAGCACGATCTGCTGCCGGCCCTGCTCGAACGGCAGCCGGTCAGGGTCATCGAGTACGACGGGCGCTTCATCGACATCGGTACGCCGGAGTCGCTCGAACGCTACGCCAACGAATTCCACCCGGATGCTTCCTCATGAGCCTACTCGTGCAGACCCTCAGCATCGGCGAAGGCCAGAGCATCCTCGATGCGGTCAAGTGCATCGAGGCGGGCGACCTGCAGATCGCCTTCGTCGTCGCCGAGGATCGCCGCCTGCTCGGTGTGGTGACCAACGGCGACGTGCGCCGCCATCTGTTGCAGGGCGGGCACACCGACCTGCCGGTCACCGCCTGCATGAACCGCCAGTTCCGCGCGGTGCAGGCCGACGCGACGCGCGAGGAGCTGCTGAAGGTCTTCGACCTCGGCTACAACGCCATTCCCGGCGTGGACGAGCAGGGCCGCCTGGTCGAGGTGTACACCCGGCTGATGGCCGCCAGCGCGGAAGTGCCGGTGCTGGCCCGGGCCCGCGCGCCGGTGCGCATGAGCTTCTGCGGCGGCGGCGCGGACCTGACCTATTTCTTCATCGATCACCCGGCGGCGGTACTCAGTTGCACCGTGGGGCTGTACGCCCACGCCACCCTGGTGCCGCGCGACGATGAGCAAATCCGCATCTTCTCCGAGGACCTGGGGAGCGAGGAGCACTACGCCTCCATCGCAGAGCTGCTGGTTGCCGCCGACAAGAGTCTGCTGGCGACCATCGTGGCGGTGATCAAGCCCAAGTACGGCTTCGATCTGTACCTGCGCTCGGATTTCCCGGTGGGCTCCGGGCTGGGTGGTTCCTCGGCAGCCACGACCGCCACCATCGCGGCGTTCAACGAGCTGCGCCAGGACCGCTGGAGCACCTACGAGATCGCTGAGCTGGCTTTCCAGGCGGAGCGCCTGTGTTTCGGCATCGCTGGCGGCTGGCAGGATCAGTACGCCTCGGCATTCGGTGGCTTCAACCTCATCGAGTTCGAGAACCAGCGCAACCTGGTCCATCCGATCCGCCTGGAGGATGCGATCCGCAACGAGCTGGAATCCTGCCTGGTGCTCTGCGACACGGGGATTTCCCACGATTCGGGGCGTCTGCATGAGTTGCAGCGCGAGGAGATCGAGGCTGAGTCGTCGCAGACCGAACTGCTCAGTGCCAGCGTGACCCTGTGCCGGCGCATGCACCGCTACCTGATCCGTGGCGAGCTGCGCGACTTCGGCAAGTGCCTGGATGAGGCGTGGCAGCTGAAGAAGCGCTTCTCCTCGGCGATCAGCCACGGTCGTCTCGACGACATCTACGATGCGGCCCTGGCGGCCGGTTCCCTCGGCGGCAAACTGCTGGGCGCCGGCGGCGGTGGCTTCTTCCTTTTCTACGTGCAGCCGCAGCATCGGCAGCGGGTGGTGCAGACGGTGCGCACGCTGGGCTGCCATACCCAGAACTTCCGTTTCGAGTCCTGCGGTGTCACTTCATGGCGAATGAAAATCCAATGACTTCCATGCTTCTAGACGGCATTCCGGTGGGTGGCGAACGTGTCTTCGTCATCGCCGAGGTGGGCAACAATCACAACGGCTCGCTGGCGCTGGCCCGGCAGCTGGTGGATGCGGCGCTGGACGCCGGCGCGGACTGCGTGAAGTTCCAGCTGCGCAACCGCGAGGCGCTGTACCGGCGCAAGGCCGATGGTTCGCGCGCCGAGGACCTGGGGGTCGAATACATCCAGGACCTGCTGGACAAGGTGGAGCTGAGCCTCGACGAACACCGCCAGCTGCGCGACTACTGCGCGGAGAAGGGCATCAGCTACCTGTGCACGCCGTGGGACGAACCCAGCGTCGATGCCCTGGCGAGCTTCGATGTCGCGGCGCTGAAGATCGCCTCGGCCGATCTCTGCAACCCGTACCTGATCGCCAAGGCGGCCAGCCTCGGCAAGCCGCTGATCCTGTCCACCGGCATGTCCTTCGAGCACGAGATCGTGCGTGCCATCGAGCAGCTGAACGCGCTCGGGGTGCCGTTCGCCCTGTTGCATTGCAACAGTGCCTACCCGGCGCCGGAGGCCGACATCCAGCTCGGCTACCTGCGCCGCCTGCAGGAACTGCACGGCCTGATCGGATACTCGGGCCACGAGCGCGGCATCGCGATCACCCTGGGGGCCGTGGCGTTGGGGGCCAAGCTGGTGGAGCGGCATATCACCCTGGATCGCGGCATGGAGGGGCCGGACCACCTGGCCAGCCTGGAGCCGCAAGAGTTCCGCCAGCTGGTAGAGGGCATCCGGCAACTGGAACTGGCGCTGCCCTGGCAGGGCCCCGGGCGTCACGCCAGCCAGGGCGAGCTGCTCAACCGGGAGAATCTCGGCAAGAGCGTCATCGCGTCGCGCGACATCGCCCAGGGCACCGTCCTCGACGAGAGCATGCTGCGCGTGGCCAGCCCCGGCCAGGGGCTGCCGCCTTATCGGTTGCCCGAACTGCTGGGCAAGCCCGCGAGCCGCGATATCGCCCAGGGCGACTTTCTCTTCGACAGCGATCTCGACGAGCAGCAGCCGGAGGCCGCGCTTTCCTTCGAACTGCCGATCCGCTGGGGCGTGCCGGTGCGCTATCACGACTTCCTCGACTACCGCCGGCGGATCGAGCCCGACCTGTACGAGTTCCACCTGTCGTACCGCGACCTCAGCCTCAAGCCGCAGCCGTTCCTGGCCGAGGTGGACTGCTCGCGTCTGGTCGTGCACGCCCCCGAGCTGTTCGAGAACAGCGAGTTGCTGGACCTGGCCTCGGACGACCCGGCCTACCGCCAGCGCTCCATCGACAACCTGCAGCGCGTGGTCGAGGCCACGTTGCAGATCAGCGAGTTCTTCCCTAAAGCCGATGCCCGGCTGATCGTCGCCAACATCGGTGGCTTCTCCGCCGACGAGCCGCGACCGCTGGCGATGCGTCCGGAGCTGTACGAGCGTTTCCACGAGGCCTGCGCGCGTATCGACTTCGCCGGCACCGAGCTGATCCCGCAGAACATGGCGCCGTTCCCCTGGCACTTCGGCGGCCAGCGCCACCAGAACATCTTCATGATGCCCGAGGAGCTGGCGGCCCAGGCCCGGGAGCATGGCCTGCGCCTGTGCCTCGACCTGTCCCACCTGCAGATGACCTGCTTCCACTTCGGGCTCGATTTCCAGGCCGCGCTGGAGTTGCTGCTGCCCCATTCGGCACACCTGCACGTGGCCGATGCCAAGGGCACCAATGGCGAAGGCGTGCTGATGGGCACCGGCGATATCGACTGGCCCGCCACCTGGGCGCGTATCAGGAAGCACCCCCATGTCAGCTTCATTCCGGAAGTCTGGCAGGGGCACAAGGATCATGGAGCCGGTTTCTGGTCGGCTTTGACCTACTTGCAATCACTATGAGGAAGCGGCCATGGAGACCATGGGCTTGAGTGCGCGACTGGACGCCTTGCTGAGCGAATCGCTGGAGTCGATACGGGATCGTCAGTCGCATACCCTGGAGCGACTGATCGGCGGGCTGGATCGTCCGTTCGTGCTTTTCGGCGCAAGCCACCTGGGGCGCAAGACCCAGGCCGTGCTCAAGCAGATGGGTTTCACCCCCGAGGCGTTCATCGACAACAACCCGGCGGCGTGGGGCACCCTGATCGATTCCATCCCGGTGATGAGCCCGGCGCAGCTGGCCGAGCGGAGCGACGGCCCGCTGCCGTCGGTCATCTGCACGATCTGGAGCGGTCACATCACCGACCGCATGACGGATCGGCTCGTGCCGCTGAGGGCGCTGGGTTTCGACCGTATCGCCCTGTTCGGCCATCTGGCCTGGCGCCATCCCGAGCATTTCCTGCCGCACTATTCCCTGGACCTGCCGGAGAAGGTGGTGGCCGAGGCCGACCAGGTCCGCCGCGCGTTCACCCTGCTGGGTGACGACGCGTCGCGACAGCTGTTCGTGGACCATGTCGAGTGGCGGCTGTCGCTCGACCACGATCTGTTGCCGCCGGCATCGCCCCTGGCGATCTACTTCGACGGGCACTTCAGCAGCGACCGCGCCGACGAGGTGCTCTACGACATCGGCGCGTTCAATGGCGATTCGGTCGCGGAATACCTGGAGAGCGGCCGGGGCTACCGGGAAATCCACTCGTTCGAGCCTTCGCCCGCCAACTATGCCGATCTGCGCGACAACCTGGAAAAGCTCGGCGGCGAAGCGCGGGGCCTGCATGCCTACCCGCTCGCCATCGGCGACAGCAACGGGGAAATCCTCATCGAGGACAGCAGCGGTGCCGCCAGCCGGGTAGGGCGTGGCAGCGAGCGCGTACGGATCACCACCATCGATGACCTGAGCGCGCAGATCGCGCCGGCGACCTTCATCAAGATCGATATCGAAGGGTTCGAGCCGCAGTGCCTGGCGGGCGGGCGGCGCCTGATCGCCGAGCGGCATCCGGTGATCGCGGTGTGCGTCTACCACGAGCAGAACCACCTGTGGAGCGTGCTGCTGCAGTTGCACGACTACCACCCCGACTACCACTTCACCCTCTGCCCGCACCTGGCCGAGGGTTGGGACCTGGTCCTCTACGCCGTACCTGCCGCGCGTCTTCCCCAGCAGCCTCTTGCCGAGTAGTCACCCCATGCGTGTTGCCGATTACATCTTCGAGTTCATCGCCAACCAGGGCATTGGCCATGTGTTCTTCCTGCCCGGTGGCGGGGCCATGCACCTCAACAACGCCCTGTATCGCCAGCCGCGCCTGACGGCGGTGAGCATGCTGCACGAGCAGGGCGCGGCGATCGCCGCGGAAGGCTACGCACGCACCTCCGGGCGCTTCGGCGTCTGCCTGGTCACGTCGGGGCCGGGGGCCACCAATGCCATTACCGGCCTGGCCGGCGCCTGGTTCGAATCGACCCCCGCGCTGTTCATCTCCGGGCAGGTGAAGCGCGCCGACCTCAAGGGCGACAGCGGCCTGCGCCAGCTCGGCACCCAGGAGCTGGATATCGTCAGCGTGGTCGGCCCGCTGACCAAGTACGCCGTCTGCCTGCTCGACCCCCAGCGTGTGCGCTATGAGTTGGAGAAGGCCCTGCATCTGATGCTCGGCGGGCGCAAGGGGCCGGTCTGGCTCGATGTGCCGCTGGATGTGCAGGCCACCGAGATCGACCCGGCACAGCTGCAGGGCTACGTGCCGGAGGCTGGCGAGCAGCCGGCCCCTGTCGACGAGCAGGCGCTGGCGCGCCTGGTGCAGCGCCTGCGCGAGGCGCAACGGCCGGTGCTGCTGGTCGGCAACGGCATCCATGCGGCGGGAGGCGAACAGCAGACACGTGAGCTGATCGAAGCACTCGGCATCCCCACCCAGACCACCTGGATCGGTGCGGACCTGCTGGAGTACGACCATCCCCTCTATGCGGGCCGTTGCGGCACCGTGGCCCAGCGCGGGGCCAACTTCACCGTGCAGAACGCCGACCTGGTGCTCGCCATCGGCTGCCGGATGGACTTCTCCATCACCGGCTTCGACCGCAGCCAGTTCGCCCGGGCGGCGGAGATCGTGGTGGTGGACATCGACCCGGCAGAGATCGCCAAGCTGGGCGACATGCCCGACGAGCGCTTCGTGTGCGATGCCCGGCTTTTCGTCGAGCGGCTGCGCGAGGCCATGGGCACGGATCGGCTGGACTGCCAGGCGTGGCGCGAACGCTGCGCGGCCTGGAAGGCGGCCTATCCGGTGGTCCTGCCCGAGTACCGCCAGGCCGGCGAATACGTCAACACCTATGTGTTCACCGAGGCGCTGTCGGAAGCGCTGGCCGAGGGGGACCAGATCATTCCCGGCAGTTCCGGGGCGGCGCTGGATACCTTCTGGCTGTCCGTGCGCCTCAAGCGCGGCCAGCGCGCGGTGGCCACCGGCGGACTGGGTTCGATGGGCTACGGCCTGCCGGCCTCCATCGGCGGCTGCCTGGGCAGCGGCAGCCGGCGAACCGTGTCGGTGGATGGCGATGGCGGCTTCGTCATGAACATACAGGAGCTCGAAGTGGTGCGCCGGCTGGGCCTGCCGATCAAGTACTTCGTGCTGAACAACAATGGCTATGCCTCGATCCGCGCCTCCCAGGGCGGGTACTTCAAGCAGACAATCGGCTGCGACCCCACCTCGGGCCTCACCTTGCCGAACATTCCGGCGTTGGCGGCGGCCTTCGGCCTGCCGGTTTTGCGCATCGACGGCAGCAGCGATCTGAGAGCGGGGATCGAGGAGGCGCTGGCGCTGGAAGGGCCGGTTGTGTGCGAGGTCATGGTCCAGCCCGACCAGGCCATCGGCCCGCGCGTCACCTCGAAGATCGGCCAGAACGGCGCGATGGTCTCCAGCCCGCTGGAGGACCTCTTCCCGTTCCTCGACCGCGACGAGCTGCGCGCCAACATGCTCGTCCCGCTGGTGGGGGAGTGACATGGGCGACTATCTGAGCCGATACGCCGAAACCGGCCTCTACACCATGCAGGGACGCCTGGGCGCGCCGGAAGACGGCCGCTTCCAGTCCTTCCCCCGGCAAGGCTGGCGCCTGGAGATCGAGAGGGCGGCGCAGGCGGGCCTGCGTGGCATCGAGTGGATCTACGACCTCTACGGAGAGGGCGCGAACCCGCTCGAGAGCGACGCCGGCCGGAGCGAGTTGCGCGACCTGCTGGCGAAACACGGGGTCTCGGTGGTTTCCATCTGCGCCGACTACTTCATGGACCGCCCGTTGCTGCGCTGCTCCGCCGCCGAGAATGCCGAGCTGCTGCGACGCATGGAGTGGCTACTGGGCATCTGCCCGGAGATGGGCGTGGGACGCGTCGTGCTGCCATTCGTGGATGCGTCGAGCATCCGCAGCGACGAGGAATTCGAGCAGGTGGTCGCCAACCTGCGGGAGGTCCTGCCGCACGCCGAGCGCCATGCCGTCGAGCTGCACCTGGAGACCGACCTCGCCCCCGAGGCGTTCCGCGCACTGTTGCTGCGCCTCGATCATCCCCTGGTCAAGGTCAACTACGACGCCGGCAACAGCGCCTCGCTGGGTTACCAGCCGGCGCAGGAGTTCGCCGCCTACGGCGAGCGCATCGGCAGCTTCCATATCAAGGATCGCCGCCGTGGGGGCAGCACCGTGCCGCTCGGCCAGGGCGATACCGATTTCCGCAGCCTGCGCGAGCTGCTGATCCAGTACGGATATGCGGGTGACTTCGTCCTGCAGGTGGCCCGCGGCGAACCCGGTGACGAACCCGCCTGGCTCGCCGGGATGGCGCGCCTCGCCGAGGGTTGGCTAAGAGGTCGCGCACTCTGCGACGAGAAGAGAGAGATATCTTGAAGATTCTGTTCTGTGGGCTCGGCGGGATCGGCCAGCGCCATCTGCGCAACTTGCGCGAGCTACTCGGCGATGACCTTCAGGTCCACGCCTATCGTGTGCGTGGCCAGCGCATCAAGCTGCGCGACAACCTGACGATCGACGAGGGCGCCGACCTCGAGCGGGACTATCGGATTCAGGTTCACCACGATCTGGTGGCAGCTCTGGCGCAGCGGCCGGACGCCGCGTTCGTCTGCAACCCCAATGCGCTGCATGTGCCGGTGGCCCTCGAATGCGTTCGCGCGGGCGTCCCCGTGTTCATGGAGAAGCCTCTGGCCAGCGATCTGGCGGGGGTGGCCGAGCTGCTGGCCGAGGTGAAGGCGCGCAAGCTGCTGTTCCATGTCGGCTACAACTTCCGCTTCCATCCCGGACTGCAGCGCCTCAAGGCACTGGTCGAGGCGGGCTTCTTCGGCCGCCTGCTCAGCGTGCGTTCGGAGATCGGCGAGTACCTGCCCAACTGGCACCGCTACGAGGACTACCGGCAGATGTATGCCGCGCGGGCCGACCAGGGGGGCGGGGTGATCCTGTCGCAGATCCATGAGATGGACCTGATCTACTGGCTCTTCGGCCTGCCGCGCAGCATCGTCACCCACGGCGGCCAGCTCAGCGGCCTGGAGGTGGACGTCGAGGATACGGCTTCGTCGCTGATGCGCAGCGACGGGCCCGGCGGCGGCTTCCCCATCCTGCTGCACCAGGATTTTCTCCAGCGCCCGCCGGTCCGCACCCTGAAGATCGTCGGCGACGCCGGTTTCGCCGAGATCGATCTGCTGGCCAATCGCCTGCGCATCCACGATGCCCAGGGCGAACTCTGCGAGCAGGACGACTTCCCGGGGTTCGTGCGCAACGACATGTTCCTGGCCCAGGCCAGGCATTTTCTCGATTGCCTCGCCCAGGGCACCCGGCCGGTGGTCGATCTGCAGGATGGTCTGCAGAGCCTGCGCCTGGCGCTGGCAGCCTTGCGCTCGCTGCGCGAGGGCCGGGAAGTATTGCTGAGCGAGGTGGATATCCATGGCTAGTACGGAAAGCCTGTTCCGGCTGGATGGCCGGGTTGCGGTCATCACCGGCGGCGCCGGTCTGCTCGGCTACCAGCATGCCGCGACCATCGCCGGCCTCGGTGGCGTACCCGTGCTGCTCGACATCAATGGCGATGGCCTCGCGGGCAACGCGGCCCGGCTGGCCGAGGAGACCGGCTGCGAAGCCTTGACTCTGGTGGCCGATATCACCGACCTGGGCGCGCTTGAGAATGCCTTCGAGCAACTGATGGCGCGCCATGGCCGGGTGGACATCCTGATCAACAACGCCGCGCGCAACCCCAAGGTGGAGAGCGCCGGCGACAAGGACTTCTCCCGCCTGGAAAACTTCCCCTGGGAGCAGTGGCGGCTGGACCTGGATGTGGGGCTCGGCGGTGCCTTCAACTGCGCCAAGGTGTTCGGCGCGCAGATGGCCCGGCAAGGCGCCGGGGTGATCGTCAATATCGCCTCCGACCTCGGCGTGATCGCTCCGGATCAGCGCCTCTACCGGGTCGAGGGACGTGAGCCCGAGCGGCAGCCGGTCAAGCCGGTGACCTATTCGGTGGTCAAGCACGGGCTGATCGGCCTGACCAAGTACCTGGCGACCTACTGGTGCGAGCAGGGTGTGCGCTGCAATGCGCTTTCTCCAGGCGGGGTCTACGCGGGGCAGAACGATGTCTTCGTGAGCAAGCTGACCCAGCTGATCCCGCTCGGTCGCATGGCCGACGCCGACGAGTACCGGGGGGCGATCGCCTTCCTCTGCTCGGATGCCTCTTCATATATGAACGGCGCGAATCTGGTCGTCGACGGGGGACGCAGCACATGGTGAATCGCGAACTGATCGCCCGGCAGTGCATCTGCTGTGGCGGCGACCGCCTGGACAAGTCGTCCGCGGTGCTGATGCCCTTCGTCGCCCATCGGGTGTTCGGCCACGAGCCGGTTGAGATCAAGGAGGAGTGGGGGCTGCGCGACCTGCGTTCGGGCATGGCCTATACCCTGTGCAATTCCTTGCAGTGCCAGGATTGTGGCGCGTTGTTCCTCGACTACCGCTTCACCGACGAGCAGATGAGCGCGCTCTATCGGAACTACCGCGACGAGGCCTACAACTCCGAGCGCATCAGCTACGAGCCGGGCTACACCGCGGTGGTCGCGCATTACGAGCAGCGCGCGGACTACCTCGCCGAGGTCGAGGCCTGGCTCGCACTGCACCTGCCCGAGGCCCCGGCCGTGCTGGACTGGGGCGGTGATACCGGGATCAACAGCCCGTTCCGCGAGCGCAACCGCCTGCTGCACATCCATGACATTTCCGGCGTGGACCTCGTGCCGGGCGCGTGTCGTGTCGATGTCGAGCAGATCGGTCGCCAGGCATACGACCTGGTGGCGTGCAGCCAGGTGCTCGAGCATGTGCCGTGTCCACTGGAGCTGGTCCGCCAGATGCTGCCGGCCATGGGGCCGCAGACGCTGCTCTATCTCGAGGTCCCGCACGAGGCGCTGGTGCGCGAGCACCCGGACAGCAAGTGCCTGGCGCCGTTGAAGCACCACTGGCACGAGCATGTCAATTTCTACAACGAAACGGCGTTGCGCCGGCTGCTGGAGCGGCTCGGGCTGCAGGTGGTGGACAGCCTTCGCCTCCCGGTGGACATCGGCTGGACGCGCAGCGAGGTGCTGGGCGTGCTGGCGAGGAAGGCCTGACATGGAGCGGCCAATGGACGAATCGGTCAAGCGCCACCCCGTCATCACCGAAGACATGGAGGCGCTCTTTGCCCTGGGCGAGGACTGGCGGCGCTTCGCTGGCAAGCACGTGGTCATCGCGGGCTCCACGGGATTCCTGGCCGCCTACCTGGTGGAGTTCTTCGCCTGGCTGAGCGAGCGCTGGCCGGAGTCGCCGGTGCATATCCATGCGCTGGCGCGACATCGGGAAAAGCTGGAGCAGCGTTTCCCCCATCTCATGGGGCAACCGTGGTTCTTCCCGGTGATTCAGGATGTGTGCGACCCCCTTCCCGGGCTGGAGCGGGCCGACTACATCGTGCACGGGGCCAGCTCCGGCAGCCCCAAGTACTACCTGCGAGACCCGGTCGGCACCGCCAGGGCCAACGTGGTGGGCACCCTGAACCTGCTGGAACTGGCCAGGCGTACCGGCGCCCGTCTGTTGTTCATGAGCAGCGGCGCCGTCTATGGCAACGGTGACAGCCAGGCGTCGATCGGCGAGACCGATTTCGGCACGCTGGACCCGCTCGATCCCTCTGCCTGCTATGGCGAAGGCAAGCGCATGGGCGAGACGCTCTGTGCCGATTACCACCGGCAATACGGGGTGGAGACGGTCATCTCGCGCATTTCCCACACCTATGGCCCCGGCGTTGCGCTGGACGATGGGCGCTCGTTCGCTGACTTCGTGGCGGATGCGCTGGCCGGGCGCGACATCGTGCTGAACAGCGATGGCAGCAGCAGTCGTCCCTTCTGCTACGTGGCCGATGCCACCGCCGCCTTCCTGATCCTGCTGCTGCGGGGCGAGGCGGGGCAGGCCTACAACGTGGGCATGGATCAGGAAATGACCATCCTCGAACTGGCGGAGTTGGTGGCGAGGTTGTCCCCCCATCCGGACATCCAGGTGCGGCGCCCGCCACCCAGCCCCGGTCGGAAGGTCGAGTTCCGCTCCAGCGGCCATTTCAACCTGGCCAGGATGGAGCGCCTGGGGTGGCGCCCCGGCATCCTGCCCGAGGCGGGGTTCCAGAGAACCTTGCGCTACTTCCTCCCTTCCTGAACAAAAGGTTTCCGCCATGAACGGCAAGACGCAGAACGACCTGCTTGCGGCAAGGCAAAAATTTCTCTCGGGCGAAACCACCAAGCTCGAGTACGTGGAGGAGATCAACCAGCGCCACGCGGGCCTGTTCGATTATCCGGCGTTCATCGCCGGCACGGACGTCGGCGCCATCCGCATCACCGCGGAAGGGGTGACGGTCAGTTCCCTCGCGCATGGCATCTCGATGTTCGTCGATCCGGTGGACCTGCACGCCACGCCCTATGCCCTGCTGGGCTTCGGCAGCTACGAGAACAGCGAAACCGCGTTCCTCAAGTCGGTCTTCCGCGACGGCGACGTGTTCTTCGACATCGGCGCCAATCTGGGCTGGTATTCGCTGGTCCTCGGCAAGCAGTGCCCCGGGGCGAGCATCTATGCCTTCGAGCCCATCCCGAGCACGGTGGCGGTGCTCGAGCGCAACGTCGGGCTGAATCGGCTCGACAACGTCGAGGCCGTTCGCATGGGCGTCTTCAACAAGGAAGACGAGTTGAGCTTCATCTTCGTCGAGGACGTTTCGGGCGCGACCTCGCTGAAGCTGACCGGCCAATCCAGGGGGCGTGCGCCGATCCAGGAGGTCAGGTGCAAGACCACCACCCTCGACGCGTTCTGCATGAGCAGCGGGCGGGTACCGACCCTGATCAAGGTCGATGTCGAGGGCGCGGAGCTGATGGTCTTCCAGGGCGGCGAGGAAACGCTGGCGCACACGCCCATCATCCTCGTGGAGCTGCTGCGCAAATGGTCGCGGGAGTTCGGATACCATCCCAACGATGTGTTCGATGCCCTGGCGAAGCACGGCTACGGGGCCTGGATGTTCGCCGAGGACAATGCCGAGGCGTTGATACCCTGCCCGGCGGTCACCGAAGAAACCGTGCAGACCAACTTCGTCTTCCTGCATCCGCAGAAGCACGCCGACGTCATCCGCCGCTGGCAAGCGGTTTGAAGGGATCGCCCGCCGACATGCGCAACGGTCCATTTCATTGATTGGTCATGAGCGGCCCGACCTGGTGTCACGCGAGATCCGCGGACACGGCTCGAAGGCCCGAGGTACAGGCTATGCGTAAACTCCTCTCCACGCGCCCGCAGCCGTATTACATCTATGCGCCGAACTACCGGCGCAGTTCGTCCGGCATCCGCGTGATGCACATGCTCTGCGATGCCCTCATCCGTTCGGGGTACGAGGCCTACGTGACGGCCAGGGTGCTCAGCGACGAATTCATGACGCCTCTGCTGACCGAGGAGGTCATCGACGCGCACCGCGCCCAGGGCCTGGAGCCCATCGTGGTGTACCCGGAAGTGATCGACGGCAACCCCCTGAAGGGCGGCGTGGTCGTACGCTACATCCTGAACCGGCCGGGTTTCATCGAGGGCAGTGGCGCGTTCGGCGAAGACGACATCCTGTATGCCTACTCGCGGGACCTGCTGATGTCCGGCATCCCGGATGACCGGGTGATGCTCCTGCCGCCGTTCGACCTGGGCGTGTTCCGCCTGCCGGACGATCCCGGCAAGCGCGTGCCGGGCAAGGTCTGCTACTACCGGGGGCGGCGCGGCGAGCTGCATATCGATCCGTCGCTGCTGCCGCCCGATGCGGTGGAGATCACCCCGCACTGGCCTTCCTCCTGGGAAGACATGGCCGATCTCTTCCAGCAGTGCGAAATCTTCTATTGCGGCGGCTCCTCCGCGCTGGGCACGGAAGCGGTGCTCTGTGGCTGCCTCTGCGTGGTGATCGTGGAGGAGGGCGCTCCTAGGATCGGCGTGTACGAGACCCAGAGTCACGGCGCCGCCTGGGGTACCGCGCCGGAGGAGCTCGAACGGGCGCGGCGCACCCTTCCCCTGGCGCGCGACAACTGGCTGAGACTGGAGAAGGAATTCTGGCCGGCACTGGATCATTTCGTCGAGGTGACCCAGGAGGCGGCCCGGGAGCGGCGTGGCAACGCCGGCCGATACCAGTTGCAGGAATGGCTGGCGGAACGGGTGCCGACCAAGCGCCAGAGCGCCCTGATCAGCCAGCGCCTGGAGCAGCAGGCCGGCCCCAGCTTCGGGTTAGTGGTGATCGACGAAGCGGGCGCCGCCGAACGCCTGATGGCGACCATCAAGAGCCTCAGCCTGGAGCGGAGCCTCTATGCCTCGACGCGCATTCTCGCCTTCACCACCGCCGAGGTGCCGAAGACCTCCATAGAGGACAAGCTGCACTTCATTCGTATCGAGCCGGGCAATCTTGTCGCACAGATCAACGCGGCGGTCGCCGCCTCGACATTCGACTGGCTGATGCTGGTGGAGGCCGGCGAGGAGTTCACCCCAAGCGGGCTGATGAGAGTGGCCCTCGAACTGATGGACGCGCCCGATTGCCGCGCGCTCTACGGCGACGAGCTGCAGCGCATCGGCAAGGGCAACCTGGGCGCTGCGCTGCGCCCGGCGTTCAACCTCGACATGCTGCTCAGCTTCCCGGCCGCCATGGCCCGCCATTGGCTGTTCCGGCGCGACCTGTTTCTGGCCAGCGGCGGTTTCGACGCCGCCTGCGACGGTGCGCTGGAGCTGGACCTGCTGCTGCGTCTGATCGAACAGGACGGCATCGTCGGCCTGGGGCACGTGCCCGAGCCGCTGCTCACCGGCAATGCCCCCAGGTTGCAGGACAACCCGGCCGAGCAGGCGGCCATCCAGCGCCACCTGCAGGCCCGGGGCTATGCCGATGCGCATGTCGGCTCGGCGATGCCGGGTCGCTACCTCATCGACTACGGCCATCCGCAGCAGCCCTCGGTGTCCATCGTGCTGGCCATGCATGATCACCTCGAGGCGCTGCAGCGCTGCGTCGACAGCCTGCTGGAAAAGACCCGCTACGGTCACTACGAACTCCTGATCGTCGACACCGCCGGCAGCAGCGAGGCCGGCCGGGCCTGGCTGGCCGGCGTGGAGGCGCTGGGCGACGCCAAGGTTCGCGTGTTGCGCTATCAGCACCCCTACAACGCCTCGGCTGTCGCCAACCTCGGCGCGGCGGCGGCGCGTGGCGAGTACCTGCTGCTGCTCGACAGCGATACCGTGGTGGTGCGCGAGGACTGGCTGGAACACCTGCTCAACCATGCACAGCGGCCCGAGGTCGGCGTGGTGGGTGGGCGGCTGCTCCATCCCGATGGCAAGGTCCACGGCGCCGGCCTGATCCTGGGCCTGAATGGCCCGGCGGCGCCGGCGTTCGCCGACGAGCCGATGGAAGCCGCCGGGTATATGCAGCGCCTGCAGCTCGACCAGGACTTCAGCGCCGTCTCCGCGGCCTGCCTGATGATCCGGCGTTCGCTGTTCGAGGAAGTCGGCGGCATGGACGAGGCGGCGTTCCAGACCGCCTTCCATGATGTCGACCTGTGTCTCAAGGTGCGCGAGGCGGGCTATCTGACCGTCTGGACGCCCCATGCGGTGCTGGTGGGCGAGGGTGGTCGCAACTACCCGCAACTGCTGGAGGCGCGTCGCCAGCGCGAGGTCCTGGAACAGGATGCGCTGTACGCGCGCTGGTTGCCGCAACTGGCGAACGACCCTGCGTACAACCGCTGCCTGTCCCTCAGCGGCAAGGGATTCGAGCTGGAGATGGACAGCAATCTAAGCTGGAGGCCGTTGTCCTGGCGACCGCTGCCTGTCGTGCTGGCTCACCAGGCCGACCCCTGGGGCTGTGGCAACTACCGGATCATCAAGCCGTTCGCCGCCATGAAGGAGGCCGGCCTGGTGGACGGCATGCTGTCCGAGGGTTTGCTGCAGGTCGTTGACCTGGAGCGCTACAACCCGGACAGCATCGTGCTGCAGCGGCAGATCGGCGACGAGCGCCTGGAGGCGATGCGCCGGATCAAGGCGTTCTCCCGGGCATTCAAGATCTACGAACTGGATGACTATCTGCCCAACCTGCCGATGAAGAGCGTGCACCGCGAGCACATGCCCAGGGACATCCTCAAATCGCTGCGGCGTGGCCTCGGTTTCGTCGATCGCTTCGTGGTGTCGACCCAGCCACTGGCGGATGCCTTCGCTGGTCTGCACGACGATATCCGGGTGGTCGAGAACCGCTTGCCGGTCGGTTGGTGGGGAGGCCTGCACGGCGCCCGCCGCCAGGGCCGGAAGCCGCGTGTGGGCTGGGCCGGTGGCGCCAGCCACACCGGCGACCTGGAGTTGGTACTGGACGTGGTGCGGGAGCTGGCGGAGGAGGTGGAGTGGGTCTTCTTCGGCATGTGCCCGGAAAAGCTGCAGCCCTATGTCAAGGAAATCCATGCCGGTGTCGATATAGATCGTTACCCGGCTGCTCTGGCTGCGCTCAACCTGGATCTCGCCATCGCTCCGGTGGAGCAGAACCTGTTCAACGAGTGCAAGAGCAACCTGCGTCTGCTCGAGTACGGCGCCTGCGGATTCCCCGTGGTGTGCAGCGACCTGGTGTGCTACCAGGGCGATCTGCCGGTGACCCGGGTGAAGAACCGCTTCAGGGACTGGGTCGACGCCATCCGCATGCATATCCATGACCTGGATGCGGCGGCGCTGGCGGGGGACGAACTGCGCCGGCAGGTGATGAAGCACTGGATGCTGGACGGCGACAACCTGGCGCAATGGCGTGCTGCCTGGCTGCCGGACTGATCGAAAGGGCGCCTGGCGAGGGGTGGAGACCTCGCCGGCAAGGCGTCAAATTTCTGTTCGATGTTTTCTTGTCAGTGCTAAGTCCTTGCCGGCACAGGTGGAAAGAAAACAGTCAATGATCTTCGAAAAAAAAACTAAAGCTCCCGCCACCAACGCCGATACAAACCATGAATGCGATCTCTCTGGGCGTCTGAGCATGCAGGCCCTTGGCTCGCAAGCTCAGACAAACGGTTCTAAGGTCATCTGGAGGCAATACCATGGCCCTTACAGTCAACACTAACGTTGCGTCCCTCAACACCCAACGTAACCTCAACTCTTCGTCCAAGGGTCTGGATACTTCCCTCCAGCGCCTGTCCACCGGCTTCCGTATCAACAGCGCGAAGGACGACGCCGCCGGCCTGCAGATCTCCAACCGTCTGACCAGCCAGATCACCGGCCTGGGCGTTGCTACCCGCAACTCCAACGACGGTATCTCCCTGGCGCAGACCGCTGAAGGTGCACTGCAGCAGTCCACCGGCATCCTGCAGCGTATGCGTGACCTGGCTCTGCAATCGGCCAACGGCTCGAACGGCGCCACCGAACGTGCTGCCCTGCAGTCCGAAGTTTCCCAGCTGCAACAAGAGCTGAACCGTATTTCCGATACCACCAGCTTCGGTGGCCGCAAGATCCTCGACGGTTCCTTCGGCTCCCAGAGCTTCCAGGTCGGCGCCAACGCCTACGAGACCATCAACGTCTCCATCGGCTCCGCCGCCACCGACCGTATCGGTATCAACCGCGTCACCACTTCCGGTGGTGCGGCTGGCACCATCGCCAGCGGCGCCAGCGGTGCGGCTGCCTACGGTACTTCGGCCTACTCCGATACTTCCTTCGACATCTCGTCGAAGTTCACCACCGGCGCTTCCGGTGGCGTAGTGACCATCACTGGCCCGGCCAGCGGTGCCGCCGCGAGCGAAGTCGCCCGCGCCGTCAACGCCAAGAGCGATGAAACCGGTGTGACCGCCAACGCCCGTACCGTTGCCGAACTCGGCACCGTCTCGGCCAGCGGCACCATCTCCTTCGAACTGTATGGCGCCAACAGCACCACTTCGGATACCGACAAGTCCGTGATCTCCGCTGTGATCACCGACACCAAGGATCTGGGCGCCCTGGCCGATGCGATCAACAAGGAAACCGGCAAAACCGGCATCTCCGCGATCTCCAAAGGCGACAAGATCGAACTGGTCAGCTCCCGCGGCGACGCCATCGCCATCAAGAACTACCAGGGCGGCAGCGGTGCCACCGCTACTCTGCAGGCGAAGAACTTCGCCGGCGACGAGAACGTGGGTGGTACTCAGTCCATCGCAGCCGGTGCCGGTGCCCGTGCAGACGGCCAGGTACAGCTGGAAGCAGCCGATGCCTTCGAAGTTCGCGGCATGAGCGCAGGCCTGGGTGCCGACAAGTTCAGTACCCTGGACTCGGTGAAGGACATCGACATCAGCACCGCCGGTGGCGCTCAGAAGGCTCTGGGTATCATCAACGGCGCGATCTCCAACATCGACAGCCAGCGTGCTCAGCTCGGTGCCGTGCAGAACCGCTTCGAGAACACCATCTCGAACCTGCAGAACATCGCTGAGAACTCCTCTGCCGCCCGTAGCCGGATTCGTGACACCGACTTCGCTGCCGAAACCTCGGAACTGACCAAGAATCAGATCCTGCAGCAAGCCGGTACCGCGATCCTGGCCCAGGCCAACCAGCTGCCGCAGGCTGTACTCAGCCTCCTCGGCTAAGGTAAGGGGTATTAGGTAGACTGCGGGGGAAAGGCCAGGCCTTTCCCCCGCTTCCTCATTGTGAGGTGAATGCAATGGACGTCAGCTCAATTCAGAATGCACTCAGTCCTGCTGCCCCCGGCGGCTCGAAAGTCGAGCGCTCGCCTGCTGGCGGCCCGGCTTCCGAGAAGGCCGTGACCGGCGAGCGGGCTTCGTCCCAGGCTGCCGAGGAAGAGTCGACCGCGGTCACCCGCGAAGACGTGGAAGCGGCTGTCGCGACCATCCAGGATTTCGTTCAGTCGGTTCGCCGCAACATCAACTTCTCTCTGGAGGAGGGTAGCGGTCGCGTGGTGGTCAAGGTGACCGACCAGGGCTCCGGCGATCTGATCCGACAAATTCCCTCCGAAGAAGCGCTGCAACTGGCGGAGAATCTTTCGGAAGTCAGGAGTCTGTTATTCAAAGCCGAAGCCTGACGCGATTGGCACGGCTTTTGACTCTCTAACGGTCTATAGACGTTAAGAAGTCATTATTTTGGCGAGGTGAACCATGGCTGGGATATTGGGTGTAGGTAGCAACCTTCCTATCGACACGATCGTGAAGGCACTTGTCGACGCCGAGAAGGCTCCCAAGACCAACCAGCTGGATCGACTGGAGTCGCAGACCACCGCGCGTCTGTCGGCCCTGGGCTCCCTCAAGAATGCCCTGAGCACCTTCAAGACGGCCGTCGATGGCCTCAACAAGGCGTCGCTGTTCGAAGGGCGTACCGCCTCGAGTTCCAACAGCAGCCTGCTCAAGGTAACCGCCAACACCACGGCGCCCGCCGGTGTGTATGACGTTCAGATCAAGCAACTGGCAACGAGCAGCAAGGTTGCGCTGCAATCGGTGTCGGGTGGCAATACCGCGACGTTCAACAGCGGGAGCATGACGATTTCCGCCGGCTCCACCAGCATCAACGTGAATGTCGACTCCACCAACAACACCCTTGCCGGTATGCGCGACGCGATCAACGAAGCCGGCAAGGACAGCGGCATCAGCGCCACCATCATCTCCGACTCTTCGGGCTCCCGCCTGGTGCTCAGCTCGACCAAGTCGGGCGAGGGCAACGATATCAAGGTCGAGGTGAGCGAAGACGGGTTGACCTCCGGCGACAACGCGCTGACCACCCAGAACTTCGAGGCTGCGGACAATCCGGATTCGCCCGGCACCTTCCTTCCTCCCAGCTCCAGCACCGGCGCGGGTGGCGTGATCAACACCGCCAAGTCGGCGAAGCTGACCATCGACGGTCTGGAACTGGTCCGCGATTCCAACACCGTGACTGATGCGATCGAGGGCGTGACCCTCAATCTGGCAGGCGCGCAATCCGCCACCGACCTGGCCGACGGCAAGAGCGTCACGGTCACCGTCGGAGTCGACAAGGCCGGGATCAAGAGCAGCGTGCAGAAATTCGTCGAGGCCTACAACGCCTTGATCAAGACCACGTCCGAGTTGACCGCCGTCGTCGACATGGGCGAGGACAAGAAGCCGGTGGCCGCCACCCTGGTGGGCGATTCGACGGTCCGCAACGTGATCGCAGGCATACGCAACGAAATGGTGGCGATGACCGGCGAGGGCAACATCAAGGCCCTGGCGAACCTTGGTATCAGCACCACCTTCGTGCCGAAGACCAGTGGCGGTTCGGGCATCAGCGGGACGCTGGTCATCGACGATGCCAAGCTCACCGCGGCGATCGACAGCAATTTCAGTGAAGTCGGCAGCTATCTCACGGGCGACGCCGGCCTCATGGGCCGCCTGAGCAAGTCGGTCGACGGTTACATCAAGACGGGCGGCGTGATCCAGCAGCGTGAAACCGGGCTGCAGAGCACCCACACCAGCATCGATGAGCAGCGTGCCGCGCTGAATCTGCGGATCGAGAAGATGCAGACACGCCTGGTCGCCCAGTACACGGCACTGGATACCCTGGTCGCCAACCTGACGCGTACCAGCGAGGCGCTGGGCACCCAGCTCGCCAGTCTCCCGGGCTTCGTGAAGAAGGATAAGTAAGCGATGAGCAAGAAACCCATCGACACCTACAAGCAGGTCAAGACCGCCCAGGAAGTCAGTCCCTATCGCGCCGTGCAGATGCTGCTCGACGGCGCGCTGGAGCGCGTCCTCCTGGCCCGCCAGGCGCTGCTGGAAGGCGATACCGAGATCCGCGGCCTGGCGGTCGGCAGCACCATCACCATCCTCGGCGTCCTCCAGGGCAGCCTGGACAAGGAACTCGGCGGCGAGATCGCCGAGAACCTCGATGCGCTGTACGACTACATGACCCGGCGTCTGGCCGGCGTCGCGCTCGACGACACGCCGCGCAGCCTCGACGAGGTGCAGCAGCTGCTGACCCAGCTGAAGTCCGCCTGGGATGGCATCGGCCCGGAAGTGGAGCCCGCTGTCGGAGCGCAATGACGCGATTTGCTTCACCCGGCCCTAAAGATGAGGGCCGCGTTGCCGATACAAATCATGTATGCAGGCAATGTTCAGTGGAGCAATCATGAACGCGATGGCGGCCCTCCGGCAGTATCAAACCGTCAATACCCAGTCCCAGATCGGCGACGCCAGTCCGCATCGACTGATCCAGATGTTGATGGAAGGCGGCATGTCCCGCCTGGCCCAGGCCAGGGGCGCCATGCAGCATGGTCAGCAGGCCATGAAAGGCGAGATGATCGGCAAGGCTATTGGTATCATCGGCGGCCTGCGCGAGAGCCTGGACCTGCAGCAGGGCGGCGAAGTCGCCGCCAATCTGGACCGTCTCTACGAATACATGGTCGCCCGCCTGGTGGAAGCCAATATCGGCAACGACGTCGAGATGATCGACGAAGTGGCGGGTCTGTTGCGCAACGTGAAGTCCGGCTGGGATGCCATCGGCCATTGAGTGAAGGGGAAGTACCATGAGTTCATCCGTCCAGCTTCTCGAAGCCACCGGCAACGCATTGCGCGATGCGCTTGCGCGCCGGGACTGGACCGCCATCGGCGAACTGGACGCACAGTGCCGTCAGGCCGTCGATGAGGCCATGGTCGAGGCCGTGCGTGACGAGGACCTTCTACGCGACCGCATGCAGACCCTGCTCGATCTCTACCGCGAACTGGTGACCACCTGCCAGGCCGAGCAGCGCCGGCTGGCGAGCGAGCTGGTCCAGCTCAACCAGTCCCAGCAGGGCGCCAAGGTCTATCAGCTGTTCACCTGATCGCACCTCCTTCCCGCGTCACATTTCCCAGCATCCGCAAGCCCTTGTGGGTGCCTTCGGGAATCTCGGAAAAAACTACGCCATAAAATTGACTCTTGCCTGGTTTTTGACTTTACTAGTGGCCAATTGCTCTTGGCGCTGTGCTTCCAATCGGCGCTCCTCATTTCCAGCCCGCGAGTAAGACCAGAACAAGATGTGGCGTGAAACCAAAATCCTGCTGATTGACGACAACGTCGAGCGCCGCCGCGACCTGGCGGTCATCCTCGGCTTCCTAGGCGAAGAGCACCTGGCCTGCGGCAGCGGCGACTGGCGCGAAACCGTCGGCAAGCTCGAATCCAGCCGCGAGGTGCTGAACGTGTTGCTGGGCGATGTCTCCGTCAAGGGTGGGGCGCTGGAGCTGCTCAAGCAGATCGCGGCCTGGGACGAGAACCTGCCGCTGCTGCTGATCGGCGAGCCGGTTCCCGCCGACTGGTCGGAGGACCTGCGCCGCCGGGTCCTCGCCAGCCTGGAGATGCCGCCCAGCTACAACAAGCTGCTCGATTCCCTGCACCGTGCCCAGGTCTACCGCGAGATGTACGACCAGGCGCGGGAGCGCGGCCGCCAGCGCGAGCCCAACCTGTTCCGCAGCCTGGTCGGCACCAGTCGCGCGATCCAGCAGGTGCGACAGATGATGCAGCAGGTGGCCGATACCGAGGCCAGCGTGCTGATCCTTGGCGAGTCCGGCACCGGCAAGGAAGTGGTGGCGCGCAACCTCCATTGCCATTCCAAGCGCCGCGACGAGCCGTTCGTGCCGGTCAACTGCGGCGCGATTCCGGCGGAGCTGCTGGAGAGCGAGCTGTTCGGCCACGAGAAGGGCGCCTTCACCGGCGCCATCACCAGCCGCGCCGGGCGTTTCGAGCTGGCCAACGGCGGCACCCTGTTCCTCGACGAGATCGGCGACATGCCGCTGCCGATGCAGGTCAAGCTGCTGCGCGTGCTGCAAGAGCGCACTTTCGAGCGCGTCGGCAGCAACAAGACCCAGTCGGTGGACGTGCGCATCATCGCCGCGACCCACAAGAACCTGGAGAAGATGATCGAGGAAGGCACCTTTCGCGAGGATCTCTACTACCGCCTCAACGTCTTCCCCATCGAGATGGCGCCGCTGCGCGAGCGGGTCGAGGACATTCCGTTGCTGATGAACGAGCTGATCTCGCGCATGGAGTTCGAGAAGCGCGGTTCCATCCGCTTCAATTCGGCCGCCATCATGTCGCTCTGCCGCCACGACTGGCCGGGCAACGTGCGCGAGCTGGCCAACCTGGTCGAGCGCATGGCGATCATGCACCCCTACGGGGTGATCGGGGTCGGCGAGCTGCCGAAGAAATTCCGCCACGTCGACGACGAGGACGAGCAACTGGCGATCAGCCTCCGCGAGGAACTGGACGAGCGCGCGGCGATGAACGCCGGCATGCCGGTCATCTCCAACACCGCCATGCTGCCGCCGGAAGGGCTGGACCTGAAGGACTACCTCGGCAACCTGGAGCAGGGGCTGATCCAGCAGGCCCTGGACGATGCCGGTGGAGTCGTGGCCCGCGCCGCCGAGCGTCTGCGCATCCGCCGCACCACCCTGGTGGAGAAGATGCGCAAGTACGGCATGAGCCGCCGCGACGACGAGGGCGGCGACGAGGACTGAGGTCGCCGGATTTCAGGCCCGCCAAGCCGGAGCTTTGACGCAAGCTCCGGCTTTATTTTTCAAGCCATTGAAAATAAAGAATAAATTTTTAGGCATGGCTATTGCTATGACTCTCTCCGAGTGACCGTCTGCTGACGGTTCGCCAAGCGAGAGATGAACATGAGCCGAGCCGTCCCCCTATCCGTCGCCCCCGCAGCCGATACCCCAGCCGCCGAGCCGGCCAGCCGAGCCGACCTGGAGCAGACCTTCGCGCTGTTCAACCAGATGTCGTCGCAGCTGAGCAGTTCCTACAGCATGCTCGAGGCGCGGGTCAGCGAACTCAAGGGCCAGCTCGCCCTGGTCAGCGCCCAGCGCATGCAGGAGCTGGCCGAGAAGGAGCGTCTGGCACTGCGTCTGCAGAGCCTGCTGGACCTGCTGCCGGGCGGGGTGATCGTGATCGACGGCCAGGGTGTGGTGCGCGAAGCCAATCCGGTGGCGCGCAGCCTGCTCGGCAAGCCCTTGGTCGGCATGCTCTGGCGCGAGGTCATCGCGCGCAACTTCGCGCCGCGCGAGGACGACGGCCATGAGATTTCCCTCAAGGACGGGCGCCGCCTGTCCATCGCCACGCGCTCCCTGCAGGGCGAGCCGGGGCAACTGGTGCTGCTGGCCGATCTGACGGAAACCCGTCGTCTGCAGGACCAGCTCGCCCGCCACGAGCGCCTGTCCTCGCTGGGGCGCATGGTCGCCTCGCTGGCCCACCAGATCCGTACCCCGCTGTCGGCGGCGTTGCTCTATGCCAGCCATCTTTCCGAGCAGGACCTGCCTTTCGAGCAGCAGCAGCGCTTCGCCGGACGCCTCAAGGAGCGCCTGCACGAGCTGGAGCATCAGGTGCGCGACATGCTGGTCTTCGCCCGTGGCGAGCTGCCCTTGCCCGACCGCATCGCGCCCGGCGCCTTCTTCGACGCCCTGCGTCGTTCCGCGGAGCCCCACCTGCTGGATATGAACGTGCGCTGGCAGTGTGACGCCCGCCTGGGCGAGCTGCTGTGCAATCGCGACACCCTGGTCGGCGCCGTGCTCAACCTGATCGAGAACGCCATCCAGGCCGGTGGCCGCGAGACCTGCCTGAAGATTCACCTGCATGCCCGTGGCAACAGCCTGCGCCTTTGCGTGAGCGACAACGGGCCGGGTATCGACAAGGCCACCCTGGCGCGCCTGGGCGAACCCTTCTTCACCACCAAGACCACCGGCACCGGCCTTGGCCTGGCGGTGGTCCAGGCCGTGGTGCGCGCTCACCAGGGCGAGCTGCGGCTGCGCTCCCGTGTCGGCCGCGGCACCTGCGCCACCCTCGTCATGCCGCTGCTCGGTGCGGCGCAACCGGATATTCAGGAGTAAGCCATGACCGCCAAGGTTCTGCTGGTCGAAGACGACCGCTCGCTGCGCGAGGCCCTTGCCGACACCCTGCTGCTCGGTGGCCACGACTTCCGCGCCGTGGAATGCGCGGAGGATGCCGTCGAGGCGTTGGGCCAGGAGGCTTTCGGCCTGGTGATCAGCGACGTCAACATGCCCGGCATGGACGGCCATCAGTTGCTGGGCCTGATCCGCTCGCGCTACCCGCAGTTGCCGGTGTTGCTGATGACCGCCTACGGCGCCGTGGAGCGGGCCGTGGACGCCATTCGCCAGGGGGCCGCCGACTACCTGGTCAAGCCGTTCGAACCACGCACCCTGCTGGAGCTGGTGGGCCGTCATGCCCTCGGTCGCCCGAGTGTCGGCGAGGGCGATGGCCCGGTGGCCTGCGAGCCGGCCAGCCGGCAGTTGCTGGAGCTGGCGGCGAGGGTGGCGAAAAGCGATTCCACCGTGCTGATCTCCGGCGAGTCCGGCACCGGCAAGGAAGTATTGGCACGCTACATCCACCAGCAGTCGAATCGCGGCAACGGCCCGTTCATCGCCATCAACTGCGCGGCGATCCCGGACAACATGCTCGAGGCGACGCTGTTCGGCCACGAGAAGGGCGCCTTCACCGGCGCCATCGCCGCGCAACCGGGCAAGTTCGAGCTGGCCGACGGCGGCACCCTCCTGCTCGACGAGATTTCCGAGATGCCGCTGGGACTGCAGGCCAAGCTCCTGCGCGTGCTGCAGGAACGCGAGGTGGAGCGGGTCGGCGCGCGCAAGCCGATCAGCCTGGACATTCGCGTGCTGGCCACCACCAACCGCGATCTGGCCGGCGAAGTGGCGGCCGGGCGTTTCCGCGAGGATCTCTACTATCGCCTGTCGGTCTTCCCGCTGGCCTGGCGCGCCCTGCGCGAGCGGCCCGCCGACATTCTGCCGCTGGCCGAGCGCCTGCTGGCCAAGCACGTCAAAAAAATGAATCACGCTGCCGTCCAGCTTTCGCCCCAGGCCCGCGCGGCGCTGGTCGCTCATGCCTGGCCGGGCAACGTGCGCGAGTTGGACAACGCGATCCAGCGGGCGCTGATCCTGCAGCAGGGCGGGCTGATCCAGCCTCAGGACCTGTGCCTGACGGCGCCGATCGGCATGGCACCCATGGCGGCGCCGACCGTCACCCTGGTCGCCAGCAATCCGCTGCCCATCGAGGAGCCGGTCGCGGAAGGCGCGGGCGCCTTGGGTGAAGACCTGCGCCGTCGCGAATTCCAGCTGATCATCGACACCCTGCGCGCCGAGCGCGGCCGTCGCAAGGAGGCCGCCGAGCGGCTGGGCATCAGCCCGCGGACCCTGCGCTACAAGCTGGCCCAGATGCGTGACGCGGGCATGGACGTAGAGGCCTACCTCTACGCGAGCTGAGCCGGCGCGGATTCACGAGCCGGGCTCGCTCCCGCCAAAGCGCATGCGGCCGCTCGACGGCCGCATGGCATCGATCCCTCTCTTGGCCCGCCTCGCGCGGGTCTTTCTTTGGGCTGTGTTCCCGTGAGCTATTGCAGACCTTGTGGGAGCGGCCTTGGCCGCGAGGCTTTTCATCAAGCCTTATTCGCGGCCAAGGCCGCTCCCACGGAAGCAGAGTCGTGGCAGCGACTGGCCGCGGGGCATGACTTTCTTTTTGGCACCCTGTTTGCACATACCCCTGCAAAGACCGCGTAGCGTCAAAAAAGCCGCGGTCGCTGGAGGAAAAGATCATGAGCCAGGGTGTCGAATTCAATCGCCTGATGTTGGAAATGCGCTCCATGCAGATGGAAGCCATGGCCAAGCAGAAGCCGGCCGTCGTCAGCGCGCCGGAGCCAGGTGCGCCGAGTTTCGCGGACATGCTCGGCCAGGCGGTGAACAAGGTGAACGAGACCCAGCAGATCTCCGGCCAGCTGGCCTCTGCCTTCGAGATGGGGCAGGGCGGCGTCGATATCACCGATGTGATGATCGCCTCGCAGAAGGCCAGCGTTTCCTTCCAGGCCATGACCCAGGTGCGCAACAAGCTGGTTCAGGCCTACCAAGACATCATGCAGATGCCGGTTTAACAGGGCGGATTTGAGACATGGCTGAAGCAGTCGCTGCAAACGTACCCGCCACCACCGGCGCCGACGAGCCGAAGAAGCCGCTGTTCGGGCTGACCTTCCTGGAAAATCTCTCCGAGATGTCCATGCTGCGCCAGATCGGTCTGCTGGTCGGCCTGGCCGCCAGCGTGGCGATCGGTTTCGCCGTGGTCCTGTGGTCGCAGCAGCCGGACTACAAGCCGCTGCTGGGCAGCCTGGCGGGCATGGACAGCAATCAGGTGATGGAGGTGCTTAACGCCGCCGACATCGCCTATACCGTCGAGCCGAATTCCGGCGCGCTGCTGGTCAAGTCCGAGGACCTGGGCCGCGCGCGCTTGCGCCTGGCCGCCGCCGGCGTCGCGCCGAGCGACAACAACGTAGGCTTCGAGATCCTCGACAAGGAGCAGAGCCTGGGCACCAGCCAGTTCATGGAGGCCACCCGCTACCGCCGCGGCCTCGAAGGTGAGCTGGCGCGCACCATTTCCAGCCTGAACAACGTCAAGGGTGCCCGCGTGCACCTGGCGATTCCGAAGAGCTCGGTGTTCGTCCGCGACGAGCGCAAGCCCACCGCCTCGGTGTTGGTGGAGCTGTACCCGGGCCGTTCCCTGGAGCCGAGCCAGGTGATGGCCATCGTCAACCTGGTTGCCACGTCCGTGCCGGAGCTGACCAAGTCGCAGGTCACCGTGGTCGACCAGAAGGGCAACCTGCTGTCCGACCAGCAGGAACTGTCCGAACTGACCATGGCCGGCAAGCAGTTCGACTACACCCGGCGCATGGAGACCCTGTTCACCCAGCGCGTGCACAACATCCTGCAGCCGGTGCTGGGCAACGGCCGCTACAAGGCCGAGGTCTCCGCAGACGTGGACTTCAGCGCGGTCGAATCGACCTCCGAGTCGTTCAACCCGGATCAGCCGGCCCTGCGCAGCGAGCAGCAGGTCAACGAGCAACGCACCAGCAGCCTGCCGCCGCAGGGCGTGCCGGGCGCGCTGAGCAACCAGCCGCCGGGCGCCGCCAGCGCCCCCGAGCAGGCCACCGGCCAGGCCGCCCCGGCCGGCCCGATCGCCGCGGGTCAGCCGCTGGTCGATGCCAACGGCCAGCAGATCACGGACCCGGCCACCGGCCAGCCGATGCTGGCGCCGTATCCGGCCGACAAGCGCGAGCAGTCCACCCGCAACTTCGAACTGGACCGTTCGATCAGCTACACCAAGCAGCAGCAGGGTCGCCTCAAGCGCCTGTCGGTCGCCGTGGTGCTGGACGACAAGATCACCGTCGCCGCCAACGGCGAGGTCACCCGCAGCCCCTGGGGTGCCGAGGACCTGGCCCGCTTCACCCGCCTGGTACAGGATTCGGTGGGCTTCGACGCCAGCCGCGGCGACAGCGTCAGCGTGATCAACGCGCCGTTCAGCAGCGAGCTGGGCGAGGTGGTCGAGCTGCCCTGGTACCAGTCCGAGCTGTTCCTGATGGCGATGAGCGGCCTCAAGCAACTCTTGCCGGCATTGCTGATCTTTACCCTTGTATGGTTCGTGCTGCGCCCGGTGATGAAGAACATCGCCAACCCGTCGCGCCAGGGCGAAGATGCCGAAGGCGATGTGGAGCTGGGCGACATGGGCGGCCTGGAGGGCGAGCTGTCGTCCGACCGGGTGAGCCTGGGCGGACCGCAGAGCATCCTGCTGCCCAGCCCCTCCGAGGGGTATGATGCACAACTGAACGCCATCAAGAGTCTGGTGGCGGAAGATCCGGGCCGCGTGGCCCAGGTAGTCAAAGACTGGATCAACGCCGATGAGTGACAATCGCACCGCCGTCAAGCTGAACAAGGTCGACAAGGCCGCCATTCTCCTGCTGTCCCTCGGCGAGACGGACGCGGCGCAGGTGCTGCGCCACCTCGGGCCGAAGGAAGTGCAGCGCGTCGGCGTGGCCATGGCCGGCATGCGCAACGTGCAGCGCGAGCAGGTCGAACAGGTGATGGGCGAGTTCGTCGAGATCGTCGGCGACCAGACCAGCCTGGGTGTCGGCTCCGATGCCTACATCCGCAAGATGCTCACCGCGGCGCTGGGCGAGGACAAGGCCGGCAACCTGATCGACCGCATCCTGCTCGGCGGCAGCACCAGTGGCCTGGACAGCCTGAAGTGGATGGAGCCGCGCGCGGTGGCCGACGTGATTCGCTACGAACACCCGCAGATCCAGGCCATCGTGGTCGCCTACCTCGACCCGGACCAGGCCGGCGAGGTGCTCAGCCATTTCGATCACAAGGTGCGCCTGGACATCATCCTGCGCGTGTCTTCGCTGAACACCGTGCAACCGGCGGCGCTCAAGGAACTCAACCAGATCCTCGAGAAGCAGTTCTCCGGCAGCGCCAACACCACCCGCGCGAGCCTGGGCGGCGTGAAGCGCGCGGCCGATATCATGAACTTCCTCGACAGCTCGGTGGAGGGCCAGCTGATGGACTCCATCCGCGAGGTGGACGAGGACCTGTCCAGCCAGATCGAGGACCTGATGTTCGTCTTCGACAACCTGGCCGATGTCGACGATCGCGGCATCCAGGCGCTGCTGCGCGAGGTGTCCTCGGACGTGCTGGTGCTGGCCCTCAAGGGCGCCGACGACGGCATCAAGGAGAAGGTGTTCAAGAACATGTCCAAGCGCGCCGCCGAGCTGCTGCGCGACGACCTGGAGGCCAGGGGCCCGGTGCGCGTCAGCGAAGTGGAGACGGCGCAGAAGGAAATCCTCACCATCGCCCGGCGCATGGCCGAGTCCGGCGAGATCGTCCTCGGCGGTGCCGGCGGCGAGGCGATGATCTAAGCGATGGCCAAGGATGCCCACAGCGAGCTGATTCGCGCCAAGGATGTGGCGGGGTTCGATCGCTGGGCGCTGCCCAGCTTCGACCCCGAGGTCGAAGCGCCTGCCGAGCCGGAGCCCGAGCCGGCCGCGCCGCCGGTCGAGGAACCGGAGCAGCCCCAGGTGGAGGAGGTGGCGGTCGAGGACGTCAAGCCGCTGACGCTCGACGAGGTCGAGGCGATCCGCCAGGACGCCTACAACGAAGGCTTCGCCACCGGCGAGAAGGACGGCTTCCATGCCGGCCAGCTCAAGGCCAGGCAGGAGGCGGATGCCGCCCTGGCCGGCAAGGTCGCCCAGCTCGAACAGGTCATGGGGCATCTGCTGGAGCCCATCGCCAACCAGGATCAGGAACTGGAGAAGGCGCTCGTCAGCCTGGTCAGCCAGATGGCCCGCCAGGTGATCCAGCGCGAACTGGTCACCGATTCCAGCCAGATCCGCAACGTGCTGCGCGAGGCGCTGAAGCTGCTGCCGATGGGCGCCAGCAACGTGCGTATCCATATCAACCCGCAGGATTTCGAGCTGGTCAAGGCGCTGCGTGAGCGCCATGAGGAGAGCTGGCGCATCCTCGAGGACGAATCCCTGCAGCCCGGCGGCTGCCGCGTGGAAACCGAACACACGCGCATCGACGCCAGCGTCGAGACGCGCATGGCCCAGGCCCTCAAGCAGCTGTTCGAGCAGCAGCGGGCGCAGGTCTCCAACCCGCCGGAACCCGACATCCGGGTCGATCCGGAGACGCCCGATGCGCCTTGAGCGCACCAGCTTCGCCAGGCGCATGGCCGGCTACGCCGACGCCATCGAGCTGCCGACCCAGCCTGTGGTGGAGGGCCGCCTGCTGCGCATGGTCGGCCTGACCCTGGAGGCCGAGGGCCTGCGCGCCGCGCTCGGCAGCCGCTGCCTGGTGATCAACGACGACAGCTATCACCCCGTGCAGGTCGAGGCCGAAGTGATGGGCTTCTCCACCGGCAAGATCTACCTGATGCCGGTCGGTAGCCTGGCCGGCATCGCCCCCGGCGCGCGGGTGGTGCCGCTGCCGGACACCGGCCGCCTGCCCATGGGCATGTCCATGCTGGGCCGGGTGCTGGATGGCGCCGGCCGTGCGCTGGACGGGAAGGGTGGGATGAAGGCCGAGGACTGGGTGCCGATGGACGGCCCGGCCATCAACCCGCTCAACCGCCACCCCATCAGCGAGCCGCTGGACGTCGGCATCCGCTCGATCAACGGCCTGCTCACTGTCGGCCGTGGCCAGCGCCTGGGCCTGTTCGCCGGCACCGGCGTGGGCAAGTCGGTGCTGCTGGGCATGATGACCCGCTTCACCGAGGCCGAGATCATCGTGGTCGGTCTGATCGGCGAACGGGGCCGCGAGGTGAAGGAGTTCATCGACGAAATCCTCGGCGAGGAGGGCATCAAGCGCTCCGTGGTGGTCGCCTCGCCGGCGGACGACGCGCCGCTGATGCGCCTGCGCGCCGCCCAGTACTGCACGCGCATCGCCGAATACTTCCGCGACAAGGGCAAGAACGTCCTGCTGCTGATGGATTCGCTGACCCGCTACGCCCAGGCCCAGCGCGAGATCGCCCTGGCCATCGGCGAGCCGCCGGCGACCAAGGGCTACCCGCCGTCGGTGTTCGCCAGGCTGCCCAAGCTGGTGGAGCGCGCTGGCAACGCGGAGGCGGGCGGCGGCTCGATCACCGCCTTCTACACCGTGCTGTCCGAGGGTGACGACCAGCAGGACCCCATCGCCGACGCCGCCCGCGGCGTGCTCGACGGCCACTTCGTGCTGTCGCGCCGGCTGGCCGAGGAAGGGCACTACCCGGCCATCGACATCGAGGCCTCGATCAGCCGGGTGATGCCCCAGGTGGTCAGCCCCGAGCACCTCAAGCAGGCCCAGCGTTTCAAGCAGCTGTGGTCGCGCTACCAGCAGAGCCGCGACCTGATCAGCGTCGGCGCCTACGTGGCCGGCGGCGATGCCGACACCGACCTGGCCATCGCGCGGCAGCCGGCGATGGCCCGCTACCTGCGCCAGAGCCTGGGCGAGAGCGTGTCCATGGCCGAGAGCGTCAACCAGCTGGCGCTGGTCTTCAATCCGCAGGCGCAGGCCTGATAGATGGCCAACAGCCGCGCCGCGCGCCTGGCGCCCGTGGTCGAGATGGCCGAGCGGGAAGAGCGCGAGGCGGCGCGGCAGATGGCCCACATGCAGGGTCTGCTGGCCAGGGCCGAGGCCCAGCTGGGCGAACTGGAGCGCTATCGCGCCGACTACCAGCAGCAATGGATCAGCGAAGGCAGGCAGGGCGTGTCCGGGCAATGGCTGATGAACTACCAGCGTTTCCTCAGCCAGCTCGAAACGGCCATCGGCCAGCAGCTGCAGAGCATCGCCTGGCACCGGCACAACCTCGACAAGGCGCGGGAGCTCTGGCAGCAGCGCTACGCGCGGGTGGAGGGGCTGCGCAAGCTGGTCCAGCGCTACGTCGACGAGGCCCGCGCCGCCGAGGACAGGCGCGAGCAGAAGCTGCTCGACGAGCTGTCGCAGCGCCTGCCGCAGCGCGATCAACCGTGATCCCGGTTGCCGCCGTCAGCGGCGGGTGCTACATCTTGTCTCTGCCCAAGCATCTACAAAGGAGTGCTACATGGCCATCACCGCGCTACCCTCGGGCGACGGACAGGAGCTGACCATTCATATCCAGGGACGTTTCGATTTCTCCGCGCACCAGGAATTCCGCGATGCCTACGAGCGGGTCAACCTCACTCCCAAGCGCTACGTGGTGGATCTCAAGGGCGCTACCTACCTGGACAGCTCGGCGCTCGGCATGCTCCTGCTGCTGCGTGACCACGCCGGTGGCGACCATGCGCGCATCAGCCTGATCAACTGCAACCCCGACGTGCGCAAGATCCTCTCCATTTCCAACTTCGAACAGCTGTTCCAGATCGGTTGAATCCATGTCCAGCCGCCTGTCCATCCTGATCGCCGAGGACAGCGCGGCGGACCGCATGCTGCTGTCCACCATCGTCAGCCGCCAGGGACACCGGGTGCTGACCGCGGGCAATGGCCTGGAGGCCGTCGCCCTGTTCGAGCAGGAGCATCCGCAGCTGGTGCTGATGGACGCCCTGATGCCGGTGATGGATGGCTTCGAGGCGGCCTGGCGGATCAAGCAGGCGGCCGGCGAGGCGCTGGTGCCGGTCATCTTCCTCACTTCGCTGACCGAGAACGAGGCGCTGGTGCGCTGCCTGGAGGTCGGCGACGACTTCCTGGCCAAGCCCTACAACCCGATCATCCTGGAAGCCAAGATCCGCGCCATGGACCGGCTGCGCCGCCTGCAGCAGACGGTGCTGAAGCAGCGCGACCTGATCGCCAAGCACAACGAGCATCTGCTCACCGAACAGCGCGTGGCCAAGGCGGTGTTCGACAAGGTGGCGCACTCAGGCTGCCTCAGCGCGCCCAACATCCGCTACCTACAGTCGCCCTTCGCCCTGTTCAACGGTGACCTGCTGCTGGCCGCCTTCAAGCCGTCCGGTGGCATGCACGTGCTGCTCGGCGACTTCACCGGCCACGGCTTGCCGGCCGCCATCGGCGCCATGCCGCTGGCGGAAGTCTTCTACGGCATGACCGCCAAGGGTTTCTCCATGGCGGAAATCCTGCGCGAGATGAACGCCAAGCTGAAGCGCATCCTGCCGGTGGGCGTGTTCTGCTGCGCCACCATGCTCAACCTCAGCTTCCAGCGCCGGGTGGTGGAGGTGTGGAACGGCGGCCTGCCGGATGGCCACCTGCTGCACGTCGCCAGCGGCGAACGGGTGCCGCTGGTGTCGCGCCACCTGCCGCTGGGCGTGCTCGAGCCGGGCGCGTTCAACGATGTCTACGAGGTGCATCCGCTGCAGCCGGGGGATCGCATCTTCCTGCTCTCGGACGGCGTGCTGGAGACCCGCGATGCCAGCGGGCAGCTGTTCGGCGAGGATCGGTTGCTGCAGGTGTTCGCCGCCGAGCACTCGCCGGAGTGCCTGTTCGAGAATATCCAGGCGGCCCTGGCCGCCTTCCGGGGCGAGGCTCAGGACGACGTCAGCATGATCGAGCTGAGCATGGTCGAGGACGGCGCCCTGAGCCGGCCGCCGCTGTCCTTCTCCGACAGCGGCCAGAGCAGCGCGCTGGACTGGTCGGTCTCCTTCGAGTTCCGCGCCGAGGCACTCAAACGCTTCAATCCCCTGCCGTTCCTGCTGCAACTGCTGATGGAAGTGCGTGGCCTGCGGGCCAGGGGTGGCGCGCTGTACGCGGTGATGGCCGAACTGTATTCCAATGCCCTGGAGCACGGTGTGCTGGGGCTTGACTCCACCCTGAAGTCCGACGCCCAGGGCTTTGCCCGCTACTACTCCGAGCGCGGTCAGCGCTTGCAGACGTTGCAGGACGGATTCGTGAAATTCGAGCTGGAGCTGTTGCCGGAGGAGGGCGGCGGCTGCCTGCGTATCCGCGTGCAGGACAGCGGCAAGGGCTTCGACGTGGCCGGCGTGCTGGCCCGGCAGGACGATTGTGTCAGCCTCAGCGGCCGCGGCATGCGCCTGGTGCGCCAGCTCGCCGATCGTTGCGACTGGGCGGCGGATGGCTGCGGCGCCGTCGTGGAGTTTCGCTGGACGGCTCAGGCATAATCGCCGCTTCCCGGCCAAGGAGTGAGCAGGTGTCCGATTCCCATCTCGATCAGAGCGTGCTGGCGTCCCTTCTGGACGTCATGGGGGAGGAGTATCCCGTGCTGCTGGACACCTTCCTGGCCGATTCCGAGGAACGCCAGCGGCACATCCACGAGGCCATGGTCGGGGAGGATGCGCAGGCCCTGCGCCTGGCCGCCCACAGCTTCAAGGGCAGCTGCAGCAACATGGGCGCGCCGTTGCTGGCTGGGCTGTGCAAGCAGCTGGAAGAGGCCGCCCGGCGCGAGCGCCTGGACGAGGTGCCGGACTTGGTCGAGCAGATCGGCCGCGAGTTCGCCATCGTCCGCATCCTGCTCAAGTCAGAGCGCCAGCGGTATCGCTGAGCGGAGTTGGAGACAGCGCATCGGGTGGATATACGCCGTCATCTCCGCGAAGGCGGAGATCCAGGGGCGCAGTGTTTCGGCCCGCACATGGATTCCCGCCTGCGCGGGAATGACGGGGGCCTACCTTCTGTGCGTAGAAGGCTTTCACCCAAGGTTATCGAGTGAAGCCGCAGCCTTACGCACCTCGCGCTCGTCATCCCCGCGAAGGCGGGGACCTAGGGGCGCGGTGTTTCGACCCGCACATGGATTCCCGCCTTCGCGGGAATGACGGGGGTTCTACCTTCTGTGTGTAGAAGGCGTTCACCAGGGTTATCGAGTGGAGCTGCGGCTGTACGCACTTCGATGTCCGTCGTCCCCGCGAAGGCGGGGACCCAGGGGCGCAGTGTTTCGACCCGCACATGGATTCCCGCCTTCGCGGGAATGACGGGGAGCTACCTTCTGGGTGTAGAAGGCCTTCACCAGGGTTATCGAGTGGAGCTGCGGCTGTACGTACCTCGACGCCCGTCGTCCCCGCGAAGGCGGGGACCCAGGGGCGCGGTGTCTCGACCCGAACATGGATTCCCGCCTTCGCGGGAATGACGGGACTTCCTGCCTTTCTTGCCCGGACGAAGTTTCATCCGATTGCCGGCGCTCGGGCAAAGTTGGCCCGGCCCTTGCTCTCTCCCCGATACGATCCATCCCTAACGGAGAGTATCCATGTCCGTTGCACCCGATTTCCTTCTCCAGTCCGCGCCCGAGGTGCGGCCGAAGGCAGCCGCCGCGAAGGCGCCCGCCACCGGTCCGGAACCCAGGAACAAAGACGCTTCCAGCTTCGCCGACGTCTACGCCCGGGAGCGTCAGGCGAAGGTGGCGGAGCGCAAGGAGGCCGCCGCCAAGGCCTCCGAGCAGCGCTCGGCCGATGCCAAGCCGGCCGGCGAGTCGAAGGCCGAGGCTGCCGCCGGGCAGCCGGCCGTTGCCGAAAGCGGCAATGCCTTGCCGGAGGAAGAGGTGGTCGAGAGCGGCGAGGACGTCATCGATCCGCTGCTGCTGATGGGCATGACCGGGCAATTGCCGGCGGCCGAGACCGAAGACCCCGCGCTGGGCGTAGAGGTCGAGGCGCCGGTCGAGGAGGTCGATCCGCTGCTGCAGCAGGCCCCCGTGGTCGTCAGCGCGGCGCCGGCGGCCCTGACCGAGGCGAACCATGATCCCGAACTGGACATGCTCAACAGTCTGCCCGGGGTCAAGCTGGCCCTGGAGATCGGCGCGCAGGGCCAGGCCGCGGCCCAGCAGCAGCTGAGCCCGGGAGCGGTGGCGGCGGAACGCTCGGCCAGCCCCGGCCAGGGCTTTGCTAATGCTTTGGCTGCCCTTTCCGGCGATGCCATGCCCAGCGAGGAAACGCCGTCGGAAGGACTGGAGGCCGATCTGTTCGGCGAGGGAACGGACAAGCCGCTGCCGAATCTGCGCGAGGGCCAGGCCGAGGTCCGCGCCGAGAACTTCGCCAGCCGGCTCAGCGCGCTGAGCCAGGCCATCAACCAGCAGACCAACGTCCAGCAGCGCCTGCCGCTGGTGCCGGGGCAGCCGCTACAGATGAACCACGCAGGCATGAGCGAGGCGGTGGTGGACAAGGTGATGTGGCTGTCCAGCCAGAACCTCAAGTCCGCCGAGATCCAACTCGACCCGGCCGAGCTGGGGCGCCTGGAAGTACGCATCGAGCTGAACAAGGACCAGGCGGCCCAGGTCACCTTCGTCAGCGCCAACGCCAACGTGCGTGACCAGCTGGAAGGCCAGGCCCACCGTCTGCGCGAGCTGTTCGCCCAGCAGGGCATGAACCAGCTCGACGTGAACGTTTCCGACCAGTCGCTGGCCCGTGGCTCCCACGGCGGTGGCGAGGAAGGCCAGCGGCGCTCCGCGGGCCGTGGCCTGGGCGATGCCGGTGGCGACGAGGTGCTGACCGGCGTCAGCGAGATCCGCGGCGGGCAATCGGCCGCCGCGCCGCTCGGGCTGGTGGACTACTACGCCTGACACTCGCTTCGCAGTCCTGCCAGACCTTGCGCCCGGTGGCGATAATCCACCGGGCGCAGTCGTTTTCGGGTGACAGGTGGTCGTCGCCTTGGTATATCGGCTGCCTGTGTCGGGCGGGGCAGGACCGGCTATCTTGTTTACAAGGTGGCATAACACTTGCTCCTAAGCCCTTGAACAGGGACAAAACACTCAAGAGTGACGGATTTCTGGCATGGCAAAGAAACCAGCACCCCAGCCTCCGGCCGCCGATGGCGGCGAAAAGGCCGGCGGCAAGGGCAAGCTCAAACTCATCATCCTGATCGTGGTCGCGCTGCTGCTGGCCATCGGTCTGTCCGTGGGGGCCACCTGGTTTCTGCTCAGCAAGGACAAGAAGGACGACAAGCCGGCCGCCGAGGAGAGCAGCGTCAGCGCGCCGGTCGTGCGCCAGCCGGCGCTGTACGAGAGCATCGCGCCGGCCTTCATCGCCAACTACAAGCACCAGGGCCGGCAGCGCTACATGCAGGTCAGCGTGGCGCTGATGGCGCGCAACCAGGCCGAACTGGACGCCCTCAAGGTACACATGCCGCTGATCCGCAACCGCCTGGTGATGCTGTTCTCCGGCCAGGACTTCGGCACGCTGATGACTCCGGTCGGCAAGGAAATGCTGCGCAACCAGGCCACCGCGGTGGTGCAGGAACTGGCGCAGAAGGAAACCGGTAAAACCGTGGTCGAACAGGTACTGTTCACCAACATCGTGCTGCAATAGCGGGAGCGTTTTCATGGCCGTACAGGATCTGCTGTCACAGGACGAGATCGACGCGCTGCTGCACGGCGTCGACGATGGCCTGGTCGAGACCGAGAGCGATGCCGAGCCCGGCAGCGTCCGCAGCTACGACCTGACCAGCCAGGACCGCATCGTCCGCGGGCGCATGCCGACCCTGGAGATGATCAACGAGCGCTTCGCCCGCTACACCCGCATCAGCATGTTCAACCTGTTGCGCCGCTCCGCCGACGTGGCCGTGGGTGGCGTGCAGGTGATGAAGTTCGGCGAATACGTGCATTCGCTCTACGTGCCGACCAGCCTCAACCTGGTGAAGATGAAGCCGCTGCGCGGCACCGCGCTGTTTATCCTGGACGCCAAGCTGGTGTTCAAGCTGGTGGACAACTTCTTCGGCGGCGACGGCCGCCACGCCAAGATCGAGGGCCGCGAGTTCACTCCGACCGAGCTGCGCGTGGTGCGGATGGTGATCGACCAGGCCTTCGTCGACCTCCGCGAGGCCTGGCATGCGGTGCTGGACGTCAACTTCGAGTACATCAACTCCGAGGTGAACCCGGCGCTGGCCAACATCGTCAGTCCCAGCGAGGTGGTGGTGGTGTCCACCTTCCACATCGAGCTGGACGGCGGCGGCGGCGACCTGCACATCACCATGCCCTATTCGATGATCGAGCCGATCCGCGAGATGCTCGACGCCGGCTTCCAGTCCGACGTGGACGACCAGGACGAGCGCTGGATCAAGGCCCTGCGCGAGGACATCCTCGACGTCAACGTGCCGCTGGGCGCCACCCTGGCCCATCGCCAGCTGAAGCTGCGCGACATTCTGCACATGCAGCCCGGCGACGTGATCCCGGTGGAGCTGCCCGAACAGATGATCATGCGCGCCAACGGCGTGCCGGCCTTCAAGGTCAAGCTGGGCGCCCACAAGGGCAACCTGGCCCTGCAGGTTCTCGAACCCGTGGAGCGCATGCGCTGAGGCGCGTGTGCTTCCCATAGACCAGATGGATAGCCAGCCGAGGTAGAGCGATGGCAGACGAAAACGAAGGCACCAGCCCCGAGGAGCAGGCCCTGGCCGACGAGTGGGCCGCGGCTCTCGCCGAGGCCGGCGATGACGCCGGGCAGGCGGACATCGACGCGCTGATGAGCCAGGGTGGTGGCGCCGCGGCTCCGGCCGCGCCGCGCATGGCGATGGAGGAATTCGGCGCGTCGCCCAAGCCCGGCAATGGCCCGGTGGCCCTGGAAGGGCCGAACCTGGACGTGATCCTCGACATCCCGGTGTCCATCTCCATGGAAGTGGGCAGCACCGAAATCTCCATCCGCAACCTGCTGCAGCTCAACCAGGGCTCGGTGGTGGAACTGGATCGGCTGGCCGGCGAGCCACTGGACGTGCTGGTCAACGGCACCCTGATCGCCCATGGCGAAGTGGTGGTGGTCAACGAGAAGTTCGGCATCCGCCTGACCGATGTGATCAGCCCCAGCGAACGCATCAAGAAGCTGCGCTGAGGCCATGATGCGCGGACTCTGCAGCTTCCTCCTGCTGGCCCCGCTGACGGCGCTGGCCGCCGAGCCGGCATCCCGGGCGGCAACCACGCCCATGGCCGGCAGCGACGTGGGTGGCCAGCTGATGCAACTGGTGCTCGGCCTGCTGCTGGTGATCGGCCTTATCTTCGCCCTGGCCTGGGTGATGCGCCGCGTGCAGCAGATCGGCCCGCGCGGCAGCCAGGCGATCCGGTTGGTGGCCAGCCAGGCACTGGGCCCGCGCGACCGGCTGCTGCTGGTGCAGGTCGGCGGCGAACAGATCCTGCTGGGCATCAGCGCCGGCCGCATCACGCCGCTGCACGTGCTCAAGGAGCCGGTACAGACGGGCGAAAGCGAACCGGCCACCCCCGAGTTCGCCCAGCGGCTGATGGAGCTGCTCGGCAAGGATCAGAAGGACCATAAGGACAACTCATGAGCGCCTGGCGCATTCTGCTGAGCCTGCTGCTGGTCGTGGCCTCGCCGCTGGCGTTCGGCGCCGACAATCCGCTGTCGATCCCGGCCATCACCCTGAGCACCGACGCCGCGGGGCAGCAGGAGTATTCGGTCAGCCTGCAGATCCTGCTGATCATGACGGCGCTGAGCTTCATCCCGGCGTTCGTCATGCTGATGACCAGCTTCACCCGGATCATCATCGTCTTCTCCATCCTGCGTCAGGCCCTCGGCCTGCAGCAGACGCCGTCGAACCAGATCCTGATCGGCCTGGCGCTGTTCCTGACCATGTTCATCATGGCCCCGGTGTTCGACCAGATTAACCGCGAGGCGCTGCAGCCCTATCTCAACGAGCAGCTCCCCGCCCAGGAGGCCATCGCCAAGGCCGAGGTGCCGATCAAGGCCTTCATGCTGGCGCAGACCCGCGCGTCCGATCTCGAACTGTTCGTGCGCCTGTCCAAGCGCACCGACATCGCCAGCCCGGAGGCGGCGCCGCTGACCATCCTGATCCCGGCGTTCGTCACCTCCGAGCTGAAGACCGCGTTCCAGATAGGCTTCATGATCTTCATCCCGTTCCTGATCATCGACATGGTGGTGGCGAGCATCCTCATGGCGATGGGTATGATGATGCTGTCACCGCTGATCATTTCCCTGCCGTTCAAGATCATGCTGTTCGTGCTGGTGGATGGCTGGGCATTGATCATGGGCACACTGGCCGGCAGTTTCGGCACGTTATAGAGGGCGAGCAGATGACCCCGGAAATCGCCGTCGACCTGTTCCGCGAGGCGCTCTGGCTGACGGCCATGATCGTTGGCCTCATGGTGTTGCCGAGCCTGCTGGTGGGCCTGCTGGTGGCCATGTTTCAGGCGGCCACGCAGATCAACGAACAGACCCTGAGCTTCATCCCGCGCCTGCTGGTGATGCTGCTTACCCTCATGTGGGCCGGTCCCTGGCTGGTGCGCGAGCTGATGGAGTACACCCAGACGCTGGTGCACAACATTCCGCTGTTGATCGGCTGATGCTCGAGCTGAGCAACGCGCAGATCGGCGGCTGGGTGGGCCAGTTCCTGCTCCCGCTGTTCCGCATCGCCTCCATGCTGATGGTGATGCCGGTGATCGGCACCCAACTGGTGCCGATCCGCGTGCGCCTCTACCTGTCCCTGGCCATCTGCCTGGCGCTGGCGCCGAACCTGCCGCCGATGCCGCAGGTCGACGCGGTCAGCCTGCAGGCCATGCTGCTGATCGGCGAGCAGGTGCTGATCGGGGTGATGCTGGGCTTCGTCCTGCAGCTGTACTTCCACCTGTTCATCGTCGCCGGGCAGATCATCGCGATGCAGATGGGCCTGGGCTTCGCCTCCATGGTCGACCCGACCAACGGCGTGTCGGTGCCGGTGCTCGGCCAGTTCCTGCTGATGCTGGTGACGCTGCTGTTCCTGGCGATGAACGGCCATCTGGTGGTGTTCGAGGTGCTGGCCGAGAGCTTCGTCACCCTGCCGGTGGGCGAGGGGCTGATGGCGGACCATTACTGGACGCTGGCCGGCAAGCTGAGCTGGGTGATCGCCGCCGGCCTGTTGCTGGCCCTGCCGGTGATCACCGCCTTGCTGATCGTCAACCTGTCCTTCGGCGTGATGACCCGTGCCGCGCCGCAGCTCAATATCTTCTCCATCGGCTTTCCGCTGACCCTGGTGCTCGGCCTGTTCATCTTCTGGGTCGGCCTTTCGGACTTCCTCGCGCACTTCCAGACGCTGACCAGCGAGGCCCTTCTACAACTGCGCGAACTGGCGCGCATTCGCTGAGGAGGCTCCGCCATGGCCGAGAGCGAAAGCGGCGCCGACAAGAGCGAGGAACCCACCAGCAAGCGCCTGGAAGAGGCGCGCAAGAAGGGCCAGATCGCCCGTTCCAAGGAGCTCAACACCTTCGCGGTCACGTTCGCCGGGGCGGCGGCGCTGCTGATTTTCGGCGCCCAGATGGGGCATGCGATGCTGGGAATGATGCGTGGCAACTTCTCCCTGCCGCGCGAGGTGCTGCAAGACGAAGGCGCCATGGCCCGCTACCTGCTGGCCACCGGCATGGAGGCGTTGCTGGCCCTGCAGCCGTTCCTCACCGTGCTGCTGGTCGCCTCCATCATCGGCCCGATCGCCCTCGGTGGCTGGCTGTTCTCCAGCGAAGCGCTGATGCCCAAGTTCAGCCGGATGAATCCGCTGGAGGGGCTCAAGCGCATGTTCTCCGCCAAGGCGCTGGTGGAGCTGCTCAAGGCCCTGGCCAAGTTCGTGGTGATCCTGCTGGTGGCCCTGGCGGTGCTGAACTCCGACCGCGAAGACCTGCAGGCCATCGCCAACGAGTCGGTCGAGTCGGCGATCCTGCACGCCATGCAGGTGGCCGGCTGGAGCCTGCTGTGGCTGGCCTGCGGGCTGATCCTGATCGCCGCGGTGGACGTGCCGTTCCAGCTCTGGGACAGCAAGCAGAAGCTGAAGATGACCAAGCAGGAGGTCAAGGACGAGTACAAGGACAGTGAGGGCAAGCCCGAGGTCAAGTCGAAGATTCGCCAGTTGCAGCGGCAGATGGCCGAGCGGCGGATGATGCAGCAGGTGCCCGAGGCCGACGTGGTCATCACCAACCCGACCCACTTCGCCGTGGCGCTGAAATACGACCCGGCCAAGGGCACCGCGCCGATGCTGCTGGCCAAGGGCGGCGATTTCCTGGCGCTGAAGATTCGCGAGATCGCCCAGGAGAACAGCATCACGCTGCTGGAGTCGCCCGCCCTGGCGCGGGCCGTGTACTACTCCACCGAAGTGGATCAGGAGATTCCCGCCGGCCTGTACCTGGCCGTGGCCCAGGTGCTGGCCTACGTGTATCAGCTCAGGCAATTCCGCTCCGGCAAGGGCAAGCGCCCCGGTCCGCTGCCGGACCTGCCGATTCCGCCGGACCTGCGCCGCGACGAATAGTGTCGCCGACCCGCCGCCCGAGGGACGGCAGGCCGGCGAGGCGCTGGCCTCAGCGGATCACGCCACAGGCCACGCGAACGCCGCCGCCGCCCAGCGGCATGGGGTGGTCGGCATGGTTGTCGCCGCCGGCGTGGACCATCAGTGCGCGGCCCTTGAGATCGTCCAGGCTCTTCAGGCGCGGCGCCAGCACCGGCTGCTCGGCCTTGCCATGGGCATCGACGTAGAGCGGCGGCAGGTCGCCACGGTGGGCGTTGTCCTCCCAGGGCGCGCCGTGGCGGCTGGTGCCGTCCGGGTCCCAGTGGCCGCCGGCGGCTTCCGCGGGAGAGGGCTTGCCGTCCTTGAGGCCTGCCTCGCAACTGGCGTTCATGTGCACATGGAAGCCATGCAGGCCGGGCGTGAGGCCTGACAGGGCAGGGGTGAACACCAGGCCGTAGGGGGTCTGTTCGACGCTGACCGTGCCGACCTCCTTGCCGACCTCCTTGCCGACGCCATTGGCGTCCACCGCGTCGAGCTGCACGCTCAGCGGCGCGGCCTGGGCGGTGCCATAGAGGCCGAGCAGGGCGGCGGCGATGACCATCTTCTTCATTGTGTTTCTCCTTGGGTGATGAACGGGGTCTTGGTCGACCTGTGACTGTAGCCCGCTTCGGTGGTTTCCTGCGAATGGGAACTGTTTCAGCGAGTTGGCAAAGCTGGCCGACTTCTTGCTCTGACTCCAGCACGACACATATCGCGTCAAAAGATTGAATTGGCTGGGGTAAGCAAGTGGCAGTGGATCGCGCTCAACTGATCGGCAACATGCGCAGCAATCTCGCAGGGCTGGGGCATGGCAACCTCGGCGTGCCGGTGCTGGTACTGGTGCTGCTGGCGATGATGACGCTGCCCATGCCGGCGTTCCTGCTGGACGTGTTCTTCACCTTCAACATCGCCCTGTCGATCGTGGTCCTGCTGGTCAGCGTGTACGCGCTGCGGCCGCTGGACTTCGCCGTGTTCCCGACCATTCTGCTGGTCGCCACGCTGCTGCGCCTGGCGCTGAACATCGCCTCGACCCGGGTGGTGCTGCTGCACGGCCAGGAAGGCCACGACGCCGCCGGCAAGGTGATCCAGGCCTTCGGCGAGGTGGTGATCGGCGGCAACTACGTGGTCGGTGTGGTGGTGTTCGCCATCCTCATGATCATCAACTTCGTGGTGGTCACCAAGGGTGCCGGCCGTATCTCCGAGGTCAGCGCGCGCTTCACCCTGGACGCCATGCCCGGCAAGCAGATGGCCATCGACGCCGACCTCAACTCCGGCCTGATCGACCAGGACACCGCCAAGCTGCGGCGCAGCGAGGTGGCCCAGGAGGCCGACTTCTACGGCTCGATGGACGGTGCCAGCAAGTTCGTGCGCGGCGACGCGGTCGCCGGCCTGCTGATCATGTTCGTCACCCTGCTCGGCGGCATGGGCATCGGCATGCTGCAGCACGGCCTGTCGTTCAACGAGGCGAGCAAGATCTACGCGTTGCTGGTGATCGGTGACGGTCTGGTGGCGCAGATCCCGTCGCTGCTGCTGTCTACCGCCGCGGCGATCATGGTGACCCGCGTGTCTTCCTCCGAGGACATGGGCCAGCAGGTCAACCGGCAGATGTTCGCCTCGCCCAAGGCGCTGGCCGTGGCTGCCCTCATCATTGCGGTGATGGGGCTGGTGCCCGGCATGCCGCACGTGCCGTTCCTCGGCTTGGCGCTGCTGGCGGCCGGCGGCGCCTTCCTGATCTGGCGCAGCAAGCAGCAGAAGGTCAAGGCCGAGGCCGAGGCGGTCAAGCGCCAGCAGGAGCTGCTGCCGGCGCAGAAGGCCCAGGAGGTCAAGGAACTGGGCTGGGACGACGTCACCCCGGTGGACATGGTCGGCCTGGAAGTGGGCTACCGCCTGATCCCGCTGGTCGACCGCAACCAGGGTGGCCAGCTGCTGGCGCGGATCAAGGGCGTGCGCAAGAAGCTGTCCCAGGAGATGGGCTTCCTGATGCCGTCGGTACATATCCGCGACAACCTCGACCTGCTGCCCAACGCCTATCGCCTGACCCTGATGGGCGTCAGCGTGGCCGAGGCGGAGGTCTACCCGGAGCGCGAACTGGCGATCAACCCGGGCCAGGTGTTCGGCACCCTCAACGGCATCGCCGCCAAGGATCCGGCGTTCGGCCTGGAAGCCGTGTGGATCGACCCCGCCCAGCGCGACCAGGCCCAGTCGCTCGGCTACACCGTGGTGGACGCCAGCACGGTGGTCGCTACCCACCTGAACCAGGTCCTGCACAAGCACGCCCACGAGCTGCTCGGCCACGAGGAAGTCCAGCAACTGCTGCAGCTGCTGGCCAAGAGCTCGCCCAAGCTGGCGGAGGAACTGGTGCCGGGCATGGTCTCGCTGTCGACCCTGCTCAAGGTGCTGCAGATCCTGCTGCAGGAACAGGTGCCGGTACGCGACATCCGCAGCATCGCCGAGGCCATCTCCAACGTCGCCGGCAAGAGTCAAGATCCCGCCGCGATGGTGGCGGCGGTGCGCGTCGCACTTTCCCGTGCAATCGTGCAAAGCATTGTGGGACTAGAGCCGGAGCTGCCCGTGATCACTCTGGAACCCAGGTTGGAACAGTTATTGCTGAATAGCCTGCAGAAGGCCGGTCAGGGCTCCGAGGATGGCATCCTCCTCGAGCCCGGCATGGCGGAGAAGCTGCAACGCTCCCTGGTGGAAGCGGCGCAGCGCCAGGAGATGCTCGGCAAGCCGGTGATCCTGCTGGTGGCCGGTCCGGTCCGGGCGATGCTGTCGCGATTCGCGCGGCTCGCCGTACCGAACATGCACGTACTGGCCTACCAGGAAATACCGGACAACAAGCAGGTCACGATCGTCGCCACGGTCGGCCAGAACTGAGGGTTCTAAGCCATGCAAGTCAAACGCTTCTTCGCCGCCGACATGCGTACCGCCATGAAACTGGTACGCGACGAACTGGGCGCCGATGCCTCGATCATCGGCAATCGCCGCGTGGCCGGCGGCGTGGAGCTGACCGCGGCGCTGGACTACCAGCCGGCCGCGCCGTCCCGCCAGCCCAATCCGGCGCTGGAGGCCGAGCTGCGCAAGACCCAGGCGAAGATCGCCAACGCCCAGGCCGAACTGGCCGTCCGTGCCGTGGCCGACGAGCGCAAGGACCGCCAGTTGTTCGCCAACGAATCGCTGGTCGCGCCCGAACTGCCGGCCACCGCGGTCAAGATGCAGCGTCCGATTGCCGGCGAGCAGCCCGAACCCAGGCCGTCCGCCGCCGCGGTCGACCAGCGCGCCCTCGACGCCATGCGCTTCGAGCTGCACGGCCTGCGCGAACTGATCGAAGTGCAGCTGGGCTCCATCGCCTGGGGCCAGTTGCAGAACCGCAAGCCGCAGCAGGCCAACCTGTGGCGCCGCCTGCAGCGCATGGGCCTGTCCGCCGAGCTGTCCAGGGCGCTGCTGGAGCGCGTGGCCAAGGTCGCCGACCCGCGCCAGGCCTGGCGCATGCTGCTGGCCCACCTGGCCCACGCGATCAAGACGCCCGAAGTCGAGCCGCTGGAGGAGGGCGGGGTGATCGCCCTGGTCGGCCCGGCCGGCATGGGCAAGACCACCACGCTGGCCAAGATGGCCGCGCGCTACGTGCTGAAATACGGTCCGCAGAGCATCGCCTTGGTCAGCATGGACTGCTTCCGCATCGGTGCCCAGGAGCAGATCAAGACCCTCGGCCGCATCCTCAACGTGCCGGTGACCCAGGTCGACCCCGGCCAGTCCCTGGTGCAGGCCCTGGCGCCGCTGGCGCGCAAGAAGGTGATCCTGATCGACACCGCCGGCCTGCCGGGCAACGACCCGGCCCTGCGTCTGCAACTGGAGAGTCTGGCTGCCCGCGGGGTCAAATCGAAGAACTATCTGGTGCTGGCCGCCACCAGCCAGGCCCAGGTGCTCAAGGCCGCGTACCATAGCTACAAGCAGTGCGGCCTGGCCGGGTGCATCCTGAGCAAGGTGGACGAGGCGGCCAGCCTGGGTGAGGTTCTGGGGCTGGCTATCAGCCAGCATCTACCGGTAGCCTATCTGGCAGATGGGCCGAAGATTCCGGATGATCTGCAGGTGCCGCGCAGCCACCAGCTGGTGAGCCGTGCCGTGAGCATGCAGACTGCGGAGGACCCGAGCGAGGAAGCCATGGCCGACATGTTCGCCGGCCTGTATCAGCATCCCGCGCGTCGCGCGGGCTAGCAGGCGGCGGTGTACAAGGCGTTCTAAGGTGTAGGAAAGGGTCGGTGTAGTTGCCCGACCAGCCCAGTCCAGGCAAGAAGGTAAGAGAAGAACATGGGTAGTATGCATCCCGTACAGGTGATCGCAGTCACAGGCGGCAAGGGCGGCGTCGGCAAGACCAACGTGTCGGTGAATCTGTCGCTGGCGCTGGCCGACCTCGGCCGCCGGGTGATGCTGATGGACGCCGACCTGGGCCTGGCCAACGTCGACGTGCTGCTGGGCCTGACCCCCAAGCGCACGCTGGCCGACGTGATCGCCGGCGAGTGCGATCTGAAGGACGTGCTGATCCAGGGCCCCGGCGGCGTTCGCATCGTGCCGGCCGCCTCCGGCACCCAGAGCATGGTGCAGCTGTCGCCGGTGCAGCACGCCGGCCTGATCCAGGCCTTCAGCGACATCAGCGATAACCTCGATGTGCTGGTGATCGACACCGCTGCCGGCATCGGCGACGGCGTAGTCAGCTTCGTTCGCGCGGCCCAGGAAGTGATCGTGGTGGTCTGCGACGAGCCGACCTCGATCACCGACGCCTACGCGCTGATCAAGCTGCTCAACCGCGACTACGGCATGAGCCGCTTCCGCGTGCTGGCCAACATGGCCCACAGCCCGCAGGAAGGTCGCAATCTGTTTGCTAAGCTGACCAAGGTAACCGACCGTTTTCTTGATGTGGCCTTGCAGTACGTCGGCGCCGTCCCCTACGACGAGTCCGTACGCAAGGCTGTGCAGAAGCAGCGCGCGGTATACGAAGCCTTCCCGCGCTCGAAATGCGCACTGGCGTTCAAGGCGATCGCCCAGAAAGTCGACACGTGGCCGCTCCCGGCCAACCCGCGCGGCCATCTGGAGTTCTTCGTCGAGCGTCTGGTGCAGCAACCGATCGCGGGTACGGCCGTATGACAGCAGCCAGTGGACTTCGAATGTACAACAAGGCGCAGGCGCAGGACTCCCAGCATCAACTGATCGAGCGCTACGCGCCATTGGTCAAGCGTATCGCCTACCATCTGCTGGCGCGTCTTCCCGCCAGCGTGCAGGTGGACGACCTGATGCAGGCCGGCATGATCGGCCTGCTCGAAGCGTCGAAGAAATACGACGGCAGCAAGGGCGCCAGCTTCGAGACCTATGCCGGCATCCGCATCCGCGGCGCCATGCTCGACGAGGTGCGCAAGGGCGACTGGGCGCCGCGTTCCGTCCACCGCAACACGCGGATGGTCAGCGACGCCATCCGCACCATCGAGGCCCGCACCGGAAGAGACGCTAAAGATCAAGAGGTTGCGGCCGAACTCCAATTGAGTCTCGAAGATTACTACGGCATTCTTGGCGACACTCTGGGCAGCCGTCTGTTCAGCTTCGACGACCTGGTGCAGGACGGCGAGCAGGGCGGGTTGCACGAAGACGTCTCCGGCAGCCATGGCGGTCCGCTGCATGGCCTGGAAGACGAGCGCTTCCAGGCGGCCCTGGCCGATGCCATCGCCAACCTGCCGGAGCGCGAGCGCCTGGTGTTGTCGCTCTACTACGACGAAGAACTGAATTTGAAGGAAATCGGTGAGGTCCTGGGGGTCAGCGAATCCCGGGTCAGCCAGTTGCACAGCCAGTGCGCCGCGCGTCTGCGCGCCAGGCTGAGCGAGTGGCGGGCGAGCTGACGGCCGGCCGGTTTCATGATTTGCGACGCAACCGGGCCGCCGGGGCGTTTAGGACTGTACGGAGGTCGACTTGGACAAGAACATGAAAATCCTCATCGTTGACGATTTTTCGACGATGCGACGGATCATCAAGAACCTCCTGCGCGATCTGGGGTTCACCAACACGGCCGAAGCCGACGATGGCAACACGGCGCTGCCGATGCTGCAGAGCGGCAGCTTCGACTTCCTGGTGACCGACTGGAACATGCCCGGCATGACCGGCATCGACCTGCTGCGCGCGGTGCGCGCCGACGAGCGACTGAAGACCCTGCCGGTGCTGATGGTGACTGCCGAAGCCAAGCGCGAGCAGATCATCGAGGCCGCCCAGGCCGGTGTTAACGGCTATGTGGTCAAGCCGTTCACCGCCCAGGTGCTGAAGGAGAAGATCGAGAAGATCTTCGAACGCGTTAACGGCTGATGTCCGCCGCGGGGGCACTATGGCAAACGATGAATCCTCCCTGGGCGAACTCGAGTCGACCCTGAAGGCACATGCTACCCAGCTGGTCGAAAGCCTTGAGAAAGGCCGCTTCGGCGAAGCTGTGCATCTGATCCACGAACTGAGCCAGGCACGCGATCGCGGCCTGTATCAGGAAGTCGGCAAGCTCACCCGTGAGCTGCACAACGCGATCGTCAATTTCCAGCTCGACCCGTGCAATCCGCATGCCCAGGAAATCTCGCAGATATCGGACGCCACCGAGCGGCTGTCCTACGTCGTGCAGATGACCGAGAAGGCGGCCAACCGCACCATGGACCTGGTGGAGCAGAGCGCCCCGCTGGTCAACGACCTGGGCGACGAGGCCAAGGCCCTGTCCGGTGACTGGAGCAAGTTCATGCGTCGGGAAATGAGCGCCGACGCCTTCCGCGACCTGGCCAAGCGCATCGAGCTGTTCCTCGCCCGCAGCGAGCGCGACAGCCAGAAACTGTCCGGCCAGCTCAACGACATCCTGCTGGCGCAGGACTACCAGGATCTCACCGGCCAGGTGATCAAGCGCGTGACCCAACTGGTCACCGAGGTGGAAGGCAACCTGCTGAAGCTGGTGCTGATGGCCAGCCACGTGGACCGCTTCGCCGGCATCCAGCACGACATGGACGAGCTGCGCGCCGAGCAGGAAAAACAAAAAGAGCCTTCCAAGGGTGAAGGTCCGCAGATTCATGCCGATAAGCGTGATGACATCGCTGCCAGCCAGGATGATGTCGACGACCTGCTATCCAGCCTTGGATTTTAAGAGCTCTAACAGAGCCTTTGGAGCGCACCGATGAGCTTCGACGCCGATGAAGAAATCCTCCAGGACTTTCTGGTAGAGGCCGGCGAGATTCTTGAACAACTGTCCGAGCAACTGGTCGAGCTGGAAAGCCGACCGGATGACATGGACCTGCTCAATGCCATTTTCCGTGGCTTCCACACCGTCAAGGGGGGAGCCGGCTTTCTCCAGCTCAACGAACTGGTCGAGTGCTGCCATATCGCGGAGAACGTGTTCGACATCCTGCGCAAGGGTGAGCGCCGTGTCAGCGCGGAGCTGATGGACGTGGTGCTGCAGGCGCTGGATGCGGTCAACGAAATGTTCGGCCAGGTGCGCGAGCGTGCCGAGCCTACCCCGGCCTCTCCCGAACTGCTGGCGGCGCTGGCTCGTCTGGCCGAGCCGGAGAGGGCCGAGGAGCAGAGCGCCGCCGTCGAGCCGGAGCCGGAGCCCGAAGCGGAGCCGGAAACCGCTGCCGCCACCGGCGATATCACCGACAGCGAGTTCGAGCAGCTGCTGCAATCCATCGGCGACCAGCCCCAGCCGGTCATCGCCGAAGCCCCGGCACCGGCCGCGGGTGGTGACGAGATCACCGACGACGAATTCGAGGCACTGCTGGACCAGCTGCATGGCAAGGGCAAGTTCGCCAGCGCTGCCGAGCAGCCGGTCGCGGCGCCCGTGGCCGCTCCCGCGCCGGCCGCGGGCGGCGATGAGATCACCGACGACGAGTTCGAGGCGCTGCTGGACCAACTGCACGGCAAGGGCAAGTTTTCCGGCCCGGCCGAAGAGCCTGTCGCTGCGCCGCAGCCTGCTGCAGCCGCTCCCGCGCCGGCGGGCGGTGGCGACGATATCACCGACGACGAATTCGAGGCGCTGCTGGATCAGCTGCATGGCAAGGGCAAGTTCTCCGCTGCCGAGCAGCCTGCGCCCGCGGCGCCTGTGGCCAAGCCCGTGCAAGCGGCTCCTCCGCCCAAGCAGCCCGAGCCGAAGAAGCCCGAGCCCGCCAAACCTGCTGCTCCCAAGCCTGCCGCCGCCAAGCCCGAGCCGGCCAAGGCCGCGGCTCCTGCTGCCGCGCCGGCCGCCGCCGCGGGTGCCAGCGAGACGGAAACCACGGTGCGGGTCGATACCGCGCGCCTGGACGAGATCATGAACATGGTCGGCGAACTCGTGCTGGTGCGTAACCGCCTGGTGCGCCTGGGCCTGAACAGCGGCGACGAGGCCATGGCCAAGGCCGTGTCCAACCTGGACGTGGTCACCGCGGACCTGCAGACCTCGGTCATGAAGACCCGCATGCAGCCGATCAAGAAGGTCTTCGGCCGCTTCCCGCGTCTGGTCCGCGATCTGGCGCGCAACCTGAAGAAGGAAATCAACCTGGAGCTGGTCGGCGAAGAAACCGACCTCGACAAGAACCTGGTCGAGGCGCTGGCCGACCCGCTGGTCCACCTGGTGCGCAACGCCGTCGACCACGGTGTCGAGACGCCCGAGGAGCGCGAGGCCGCCGGCAAGCCGCGCACCGGGCGCGTGGTGCTCTCCGCGGAGCAGGAGGGCGACCACATCCTGCTGATGATCACCGACGACGGCAAGGGCATGGACGCCAACGTCCTGCGCGCCAAGGCGGTGGAGAAGGGCCTGCTGGACAAGGACGCCGCCGACCGGCTCACCGACCTGGAGTGCTACAACCTGATCTTCGCCCCGGGCTTCTCGACCAAGACCGAGATTTCCGACGTGTCCGGCCGCGGCGTCGGCATGGACGTGGTGAAGACCAAGATTTCCCAGCTCAACGGCACGGTCAACGTGTTCTCGCAGAAGGGCCAGGGCTCGAAGATCGTCATCAAGGTGCCGCTGACCCTGGCGATCATGCCGACCCTGATGGTGATGCTGGGCAACCAGGCCTTCGCCTTCCCGCTGGTCAACGTCAACGAGATCTTCCACCTCGACCTGTCGCGCACCAACGTGGTGGACGGCCAGGAAGTGGTGATCGTCCGCGACAAGGCCCTGCCGCTGTTCTACCTCAAGCGCTGGCTGGTTCGCGGCGCGTCCGGCGACGAGCAGCGCGAGGGCCATGTGGTGATCCTCACCGTGGGCAGTCAGCGGATCGGCTTCGTGGTCGACCAGTTGGTGGGCCAGGAAGAGGTGGTGATCAAGCCGCTCGGCAAGATGCTGCAGGGCACGCCGGGCATGTCCGGCGCTACCATTACCGGTGACGGGCGCATCGCCCTGATCCTCGACGTACCTAGCATGCTCAAGCGCTACGCGCGTCGCATCTGATCGCATGCGGCTGGCGGGACCAGTCGCTCTGGAGTGTTTATGGCAGTCAAGGTCCTGGTGGTGGACGATTCCGGCTTCTTCCGCCGCAGGGTCTCGGAGATTCTTTCCGCCGACCCCGATATCCAGGTGGTCGGAACCGCCACCAACGGTCGCGAGGCCATCGATCAGGCCCTGGCGCTGAAGCCGGACGTGATCACCATGGACTACGAGATGCCGATGATGGACGGCATCACCGCGGTGCGTAACATCATGCAGCGCTGCCCGACGCCGGTCCTGATGTTCTCCTCGCTGACCCACGAAGGCGCCCGGGTCACCCTCGACGCGCTGGACGCCGGCGCGGTCGACTACCTGCCGAAGAACTTCGAGGACATCTCGCGCAACCCGGACAAGGTCAAGACCATGCTGTGCGAGAAGGTTCACACCATCGCCCGCAGCAACCGCCGCTACAGCACCTTCAGCCCATCGACTTCCAGCCCTTCGGCGAGCCATGCGCCGAGCCCGACCGGCGCGCGCCCGGCGGCGACCACGCCGCTGGCCAGCCGACCCTCGGCCGCGCCGGCACCCCAGGCGCCGAGTGCAAGCGCAGCGGCACCGAAGCGCAAGTCGTACAAGCTGGTCGCCATCGGCACCTCCACCGGCGGCCCGGTGGCCCTGCAGCGGGTACTCACCCAGCTCCCCGCCGGTTTTCCGGCGCCGATCGTACTGATCCAGCACATGCCGGCGGCCTTCACCAAGGCCTTCGCCGATCGCCTGGACAAGCTGTGCCGGATCACCGTCAAGGAGGCCGAGGACGGCGACCTGCTGCGCCCCGGACTGGCGCTGCTGGCGCCCGGCGGCAAGCAGATGATGGTCGACTCGCGCGGTGCGGTGAAGATCCTGCCCGGCGATGAGCGCCTCAACTACAAGCCTTGCGTCGACATCACCTTCGGCTCGGCGGCCAAGTCGTTCAACGACAAGGTCCTGGCGGTGGTGCTCACCGGCATGGGCGCTGACGGCCGCGAGGGCGCACGGCTGCTCAAGCAGAGCGGCAGCCAGGTGTGGGCGCAGGACGAGGCGAGCTGCGTGATCTATGGCATGCCCATGGCGGTGGTGAAGGCCAACCTGGCTGACGCCGTGTATGGCCTGGACGAGATCGGCCGGCACCTGGCCGAGGCCTGCATCTGATGGATGTACTCACCCTCGTCGGCGTCATCCTGGCCTTCGTCGCCATCATCGGCGGCAACTACCTCGAGGGTGGCCACATTGGCGCGCTGCTCAACGGGCCGGCGGCGCTGATCGTGATCGGCGGTACGCTGGGCGCGGCCTTCATCCAGACACCGATGAGCGTGTTCAAGCGGGCCCTGAGCACCCTGAGGTGGATCGCCTTTCCTCCCCGCATCGATCTGGCCGGCGGCATCACCCGCGTCGTCAGCTGGAGCATGACCGCGCGCAAGGAAGGCCTGCTCGGCCTCGAACCGGTGGCCGACAGCGAGCCGGACCCCTACGCGCGCAAGGGCCTGCAGCTGCTGGTCGATGGCGTCGAGCCGGAAGCCATCCGCAGTATCCTCGAAGTCGATCTGTATACCCAGGAGGCTCGCGACATCCAGGCGGCCAAGGTATTCGAGAGCATGGGCGGCTATGCGCCGACCATCGGCATCATCGGCGCGGTGATGGGCCTCATCCATGTGATGGGCAACCTCGCCGACCCCAGCAAGCTGGGCAGCGGCATCGCCGTGGCCTTCGTCGCCACCATCTATGGCGTGGCCTTCGCCAACCTGCTGCTGCTGCCGGTGGGCAACAAGCTCAAGGCCGTCGCCGCTCGCCAGTCGTGCTACCGGGAGATGCTGCTGGAAGGCATCCTGTCCATCGCCGAAGGCGAGAACCCGCGTTCCATCGAATTGAAGCTGCAGGGCTTCATGGACTGAGCCATGGCCCGGCGGCGCAATCACGAAGAGCATGAGAATCACGAACGCTGGCTGGTGTCCTACGCGGACTTCATCACCCTGCTGTTCGCCTTCTTCGTGGTGATGTATTCGATCTCCTCGATCAACGAGGGCAAGTACAAGGTCCTGTCGGAAAGCCTGGTCGGCGTGTTCAGCGAGCCGGAGAGGGCGATCAAGCCGATTCCCATCGGCGAGGAGAAGCCCCGCACCACCGAGCCTGATCGCTCGGTGATCGAGGACAATCCGAACAGCACCACCTCCAGCGACGATTCCGCCATCGATCCGCTGACCCAGATCGCCAGCAGCATGCGCGAGGCCTTCGGCGACCTGATCGCCTCCGAGCAGCTGACCGTGCGCGGCAACGAGCTGTGGGTGGAGATCGAACTGAATTCCAGCCTGCTGTTTCCCAGCGGCGATGCGGTGCCCAACGATACGGCCTTCGAGCTGATCGAGAAGGTCGCGAGGATCCTGGCGCCGTATGAAAACCCGATTCACGTCGAGGGCTTCACCGACAACCTGCCGATCGCCACGGCCCAGTATCCCAGCAACTGGGAACTTTCCGCGGCGCGGGCGGCCAGCATAGTGCGGATGCTGTCCATGGACGGCGTCAATCCCGGGCGCCTGGCGGCGGTGGGGTATGGCGAGTTCCAGCCGGTGGCCGACAACGCCACCGCCGAGGGGCGCTCGCGCAACCGCCGGGTGGTACTGGTGGTTTCGCGCAACCTCGATGTGCGTCGTAGCGTCAGTGGCGTGGGCAGCGGCAACGCCAAGCCGGACGACGCACTGAGGCGGGCTGGCACACAATCTGCACCACCGGCTCCAGAGGTGGCGCCACAGAGCGGTCCCGCCAATTTTTCGACGCCGGCGCCGTGAGGCACCGGCCAGTTCTCGGCAAGGTCCCGACAATGCCGGGAGGACGACGAGCATGAAAGTCTGGGCAGTAGCCAATCAGAAAGGTGGGGTCGGCAAGACCACCACATCCATCGCCCTGGCAGGCCTGCTGGCCGAGGCCGGCAAGCGCGTGGTGGTGGTCGACCTCGATCCGCACGGGTCGATGACCAGCTATTTCGGCCACGATCCGGATACCCTTGAACACAGCAACTTCGACCTGTTCCTGCACCAGGGCAACGTGCCCCAGGGCCTGCCGGCCAGCCTGCTGCTGCCGACCAGCCACGAGCGCATCGCGCTGCTGCCGTCGAGTACCGCCCTGGCCACCCTGGAGCGCCAGTCTCCGGGCCAGAACGGCCTGGGCCTGGTGATCGCCAAAAGCCTGGCGCAGCTCTGGGACACATTCGATCACGCCGTCATCGACAGCCCGCCGCTGCTCGGCGTGCTGATGGTCAATGCCCTGGCCGCCAGCCAGCAGCTGGTGATCCCGGTGCAGACCGAGTTCCTGGCGGTGAAGGGGCTCGAACGCATGGTCAGCACCCTCAACATGGTCAACCGTTCGCGCAAGCAGCCGTTGCCCTACACCATCGTGCCGACGCTGTTCGACCGCCGCACCCAGGCCTCCCTGAGCACCCTGCGGGTGTTGCGCAACACCTATCCCGAACACCTGTGGCAGGCCTACGTGCCGGTGGACACCCGCCTGCGCGATGCCAGCCGGGCGGGGCTGACGCCTTCCCAGTTCGACGGCAACAGCCGTGGCGTGATCGCCTACCGCGCCCTGCTCAAACACCTGCTGGCGGGGCAGCCGGCCTCTCAGGTAGCCTGATGCAAACGCGCGGGCCGACCAGCCGGGTTCAAGTCTCCGGCCACCCCTGCCGATAGGCTGTACAGACACTTTCGTGGACCATCCTATGAGCCGTACCGCCAGCACCGCCACCCGTCCTCAGCAGGCCTTGCAGTCCTACCTGGATGCACTGCTGCAGGAGGCGGCTGTCGAACTGGAGCAGAGCGTCAGCCTCGACGAATTCGAGGCCGCCGTGCTCGAGGAGCAGGTGCGCGATGCCCGTCGGGAAGAAGCCCGGCCGGTGCTGGCCCGCCCGCTGGCCCTGGCGGAACCCGGGCCGCAGGTGCTGCCGACCATCGAATTGCGCATGCCCGAGGTGATCGCCGAGCCGCTGGTGGAGGCCCCGGCCGAGATCAGGATCGAGATCGCCGAGCCGGAGATCGAGGTGCAACCGGTGCCCGAAGTGGCGCCCGCCGCCGCGCCGAGCTTCGACGGCCGGCCGAGCTGGAGCGAGGAACCCTTCGAGTGCCTGTTGTTCGATGTGGCCGGCCTGACCCTGGCGGTGCCGCTGGTCTGCCTGGGCACCATCCACCCCCTGGCGGGAACCGAGCTGACGCCACTGTTTGGCCAGCCGGACTGGTTTCTCGGTATCCTGCCGGGCCAGGCCGGCAACCTGAAGGTGCTGGACACCGCCCGCTGGGTGATGCCCGAGCGTTACCGCGAAGACTTCCGCGAAGGGCTGCAGTACGTGATCTCCGTGCAGGGCTACGAATGGGGCCTGGCCGTGCATCAGGTCAGCCGCTCGATCCGCCTGGACCCGAGCGAGATCAAATGGCGCAGCCAGCGCTCGCAGCGCCCCTGGCTGGCCGGTACCGTGATCGAACACATGTGCGCGCTGCTGGACGTCTCGGCCCTGGCCGAGCTGATCGCCAGCGGCGCGACGCGCAAGGGCCAGGCCCGCGCGCATTGAATGCAACGCCCTCGTCCGTACGGGGCTCTATAGTTAACGACAAGCGGGCTCACCCGCGAACTTGAGGCTAGGGACATGAAGAAATCGTCAGCGCAAGGTTCCGAAGATCCGATTCTGCAATGGGTGACCTTCCGCCTGGATAACGAGACCTACGGCATCAATGTGATGCAGGTGCAGGAGGTGTTGCGCTACACCGAGATCGCTCCGGTGCCGGGGGCCCCGGCCTACGTGCTGGGCATCATCAACCTGCGCGGCAACGTGGTGACCGTGATCGATACCCGCCAGCGCTTCGGCCTGTCCTCGGCGCCGGTGACCGACAACACCCGTATCGTCATCATCGAGGCCGACAAGCAGGTGGTCGGCATCCTGGTCGACAGCGTCGCCGAGGTGGTCTACCTGCGCCAGTCCGAGGTCGAGACCGCGCCGAATGTCGGCAACGACGAGTCGGCCAAGTTCATCCAGGGCGTGTGCAACAAGAACGGCGAGCTGCTCATCCTGGTCGAGCTGGACAAGATGATGAGCGAGGAAGAGTGGTCCGAGCTGGAGAGCATCTGATCCATGCTGGAGATCGCGGTGGCCGTGCTCGGCCTGTTCTGTGTGCTGCTCGCCGGCTTCTGCTATCAGCTGTCGCTGAAGCTGCGCCAGCAGGCGGAGCTGCAGAAGGAGCGCGATGCACTCCGCGATCAACGCCTCAAGGAGATTTCCCGGCGCCTGGATGCCTACCTCACCGGCAGCATCCGCATGGGCGAGGAGCTGCATGAGCTGCGCCGGGTGGTGGCGCCGCTGCCGGACAAGCTGAGCCAGATGGAGCAGCGCGATCCCACCAGCCTGTCCTTCACCCAGGCCGCACGCCTGGTGGGCATGGGTGCCAGCGTCGACGACCTGACCCATTCCTGCGGCCTGTCCCAGGCCGAAGCGGAACTGGTCAGCCGTCTGCACCAGGCCCAGAAGCAGCGTTCCTGAGCGCTTCCTTACTCCTCCCGGTTCTGAGTCTTCCGTCTCGCGGCGCCAATGGTTCCAAGGCGCCATCCTCCCTCCGTCTAACCTGAACGCATGGGGTCCGGCTTCCGAGGAGGTCCGCCATGCGTGCCGCATTGCTGTTGCTGTTGTGCCTGATCGTGCCGAGCGTGGGAGCCAGCGAAGCGCCGCTGGAAGTCAGGGGAGCGACCACGGTGAATGCCATGCAGGCGCGCCAGCTCTACGAGTACGGGGTGCTGTTCATCGATGTGCGCCCGGCGCGCGAGTGGAGCTGGGGGCATGTGCATGGCGCACTGCACCTGGCGCTGGATGGGCGCTTCGCGGAACTCAAGGGAGATGACTGGCCGCGGGAAATGCCCCTCGTGCTGTACTGCGACAGCGAGGTCTGCCCGCACAGCGCCGAGGCCGTACGGCGTGCCGTGGGCTGGGGCTTCCAGCAGGTGTACTACTTCCGCTCGGGCTACTTCGCCTGGCAGCTGCTCGACTTCCCGCTGGGCAAGGGCCACGAGGGCGAGCTGTACGCCTTCATCCTCGGGGTGCCGCCAACCGCGGCGGGCCCGATGGTGGAGTGACGTCGCGCTCCGCCGGCTCCTTGACGAAGCCCGCCGGGCGCTTGCCCTTGAGGTACCAGGCGAAGGCGATGATTTCCGCGATGGTGCGATAGAGCGGCTCGGGAATCGCGTCACCCAGTTCCAGCCGCGCCAGCAGGCGCACCAGTTCGGCGTTCTCGTAGATCGGCACTTCGTACTCGCGGGCGATGGCCAGGATCGCCTCCGCCAGTTCGTCGTCGCCCTTGGCGGTGAGGCTGGGCGCGTTGCTGCCGTCGTAGGAGAGGGCGATGGCCTGGCGCGGGCGCTTGTCCTGCTTCTTCATGCGGTTTCGTCCACCCAGCGCTGTTCCAAGTGGGTCTTCGGCCCCTGCGGCGGCATGCCCTGGCGGCAGCTCAGCTCGCCGACCTCGAGGCCGGCGCCGAGCAGGCGCTGGCGCAGGTTGTCCAGCTCTCCGGTGATCAGCTCGACGGTGGCGGCGCGCTCGGCCCACAGCTGGCTGGACAGGCTGCCGCGCAGCAGCTGGGCCTGCACCTGCAGCGGGCCCAGCGGGTCGAGGTCGAAGGCCAGTTCGACGCGCCATAGCGTCTCCTTCTGCTCCTTGCGGCTCTCCGCGCCCTGTTCCTCCCGCTGCAGTTTGACCTGCAGCGGCACCACGTCATGCTGATTGCGCATCGGCAGCTCCAGCTGCCAGGTAGTCAGCAGGTTGCCTTCCGGCGTCACCTGGGTCTGCGCCAGGCTCGACAGCTGGTGGGTCTGCAACCGCGACACGGCGGCGGCGGCCAGCTTCAGCAGGGTTTCCAGATCGGCTTCCTGATCCATCGACTGCAGCAGGCGCGAGGGCAGGGGGAAGCTCATGGCCTGCTGGCGCAGGCTGATCTGGCCGAGCGCGCCGAGCGCGTTGCGGACGAAGGCGGGCAGGGCCTGGGCCAGGGCACTGCTGGCGCTGGCGGCGGGCAGGGGCGCGCCGCCTGGCAGGCTGGGCAGCAGCTGCGCCACCAGTTTCAGCAGGTTGGCCTTCAGGTCCTGCGGCAGGTTCTGGGTGTGCCCGCTGAGCAGTTTGGCTTCGAGGAACACGCCGCTCTGCTCCAGGGCCTTGGCCAGGCCGTCGGCGCTGCCCAGCTGCTTGCCGTCGGGCATCAGCCCGAGCAGTTTGTCGACGGTGGCGCGCAGCTCCGCCGGCAGGCCGTCCTGCCGGGCCATGCCCTGCAGGCCCTTGAACAGGCCTTCGAGCGAGCCCTGGCGCCCCTGCTGGGCGGCCAGCTGCTCGCCCAGCACCAGCTGATCCAGGCGCCCGCTGAGCGGCAGGAAAGCGAGGTTCTGGCTGCCCTGTACCTGGGCGGTGAGCAGGCTGCCGATGGGCAGCGGCAGCGGCGTCTCGACGTTCAGCTTGCTGCCGGCCAGGGAGGTGTTGAGCAGGTTGACCACCACCCGGTACAGGGTTTGCTGGGCCTTGAGCTGGACGATCTGCTCGCGGGACTCGACCTTGCCCTGCAGCACGGTGCCGGCCGGCAGCTGCTCCAAGTCCAGGCTGCTCAGCAGCTTGGTGTCGCCGCCTTGCAGTGCCAGGGCCAGGCGGGTTTCGGAGATCGCGGTGACGGCCACCGTGGTGCCCTGGGCCAGGGGGCGCGGGCTGCTGGCCTCGAGGGTAGTCTGCTTGCCGCCGTTCAGGGTCAGCTTGAGCAGGAGCTGGAAGCTCTGCGCCACTTCCTTCGCCGCCAGCACCTCGGCCTTGGCGGTCTCGCCGGCGGCCAGCATGCCTTCCAGCGGCTGCAGCAGCTTCACCGCCAGGTCGGCGGCGTTGGGGGCGGAGGGGCGAATGGCCGGTGGCGTCGCGGGAAGCGGGCGAGGACTGCTGATTTCTGCCATGGCCGGGTCACACCCTGTCAAAAAGCCGGCTTCGGAGGGTGAAGCCCGACATGTATAATGCCGCCCCGTTCGGGCTGGCTCTATGGTCAACTTGCCACAGTATAGCGGCCGGCCCCCCTCCGACTTGAACCCCCTCCGGGAAGCCATGCAGTGATCAGCCCTCGACTCCAAGCCGTTGCACTCACCTGTGAGCGGGACTGGCGTCTGCTGTTCGAGGGCCTGGAGTTGGACCTCGGCGCCGGCACCCTGTTGCAGGTGGCCGGGCCCAACGGCAGCGGCAAGACCAGCCTGCTGCGCCTGCTCGCCGGGCTGATGCAGCCGACCGCGGGCGAGGTGCTGCTGAACGGCAGGCCGCTGGCCCGCCAGCACGGCGAGCTGGGCAGCAGCCTGTTGTGGATCGGCCACGCCGCCGGGATCAAGGGCCTGCTCACCGCCGAGGAGAACCTCGCCTGGCTCTGCGCCCTGCACCAGCCGGCCGGGCGCGAGGCCATCTGGCAGGCGCTGGAGGCGGTCGGCCTGCGCGGCTTCGAGGACGTGCCCTGCCACACCCTGTCCGCCGGCCAGCAGCGCCGCGTGGGTCTGGCCCGCCTGTACCTGGACGCGCCGCCGCTGTGGATTCTCGACGAGCCCTTCACCGCGCTGGACAAGCAGGGCGTGGCGCAGCTGGAAAGCCACCTGGCACGGCATTGCGAGCGGGGCGGGCTGGTGGTGATGACCACCCACCACACCTTGGGCGAGCAGCCCACCGGCTATCAGGTGCTGGACCTGGGGCGCCGCGCCGCATGAACAACGTCTTCTTCCTGCTGTTGTCCCGCGAAGCGCGCCTGCTGTTCCGCCGTCCGGCCGAGCTGGCCAACCCGCTGGTGTTCTTCGCCATCGTCATCGCGCTGTTCCCCCTGGCCGTCGGTCCGGAAACGAATCTGTTGCAGACCTTGTCACCGGGCCTGATCTGGGTGGCGGCGTTATTGGCCGTGCTGCTCTCTCTGGACGGGCTTTTCCGCAGTGATTTCGAGGATGGATCGCTGGAGCAGTGGGTCCTTTCGTCGCACCCGCTGCCTCTTCTGGTCCTGGCCAAGGTGCTGGCACACTGGCTGTTCTCGGGGCTGGCCCTGGTGCTGCTGGCGCCGCTGCTGGCGCTGATGCTCGGCCTGCCCGGGCGCTGCCTGCCGGTGCTGCTGGGCTCGCTGCTGCTCGGCACCCCGGTGCTGAGCCTGCTCGGCGCGGTGGGCGCGGCGCTGACCGTCGGCCTCAAGCGCGGCGGGCTGCTGCTGGCGCTGTTGATTCTGCCGCTGTACATCCCGGTGCTGATTCTCGGCACCGGGGCGATGCAGGCGGCCTTGCAAGGATTGCCGGCGGCCGGCCACCTGTTGTGGCTGGCCAGCCTGACCGCCCTGGCGGTCACCCTGACACCCTTTGCGATCGGCGCCGGACTGCGAATCAGCGTCGGCGAATAAGAAAGAACCGTGATACGTGGCCCGGACGCAATCCGGGCTACGTTTGAATGATGAGACGAGTTATGAACTGGACCTGGTTTCACCAGTGGGGTTCGCCCAAGTGGTTCTATGAGCGCAGCGGCCGCTGGCTGCCCTGGCTGGCCGCGGCCGCCGTGCTGCTGCTCGCCGTCGGCATCGTCTGGGGGCTGGCCTTCGCGCCGCCGGAGAAGTACCAGGGCAACAGCTACCGGATCATCTACATCCACGTGCCGGCGGCCTTCCTCGCCCAGTCCTGTTACCTGCTGATGGCGGTGGCCGGCGTGGTCGGCCTGGTGTGGAAGATGAAGCTGGCCGACGTGGCCCTGCAGCAGGCCGCGCCGATCGGCGCCTGGCTGTGCTTCATCGCGCTGATCACCGGGGCCATCTGGGGCAAGCCGACCTGGGGCACCTACTGGATCTGGGACGCGCGCCTGACCTCGATGCTGATCCTGCTGTTCCTCTACTTCGGCGTCATCGCCCTGGGCAACGCGATCAGCAACCGCGACAGCGCGGCCAAGGCCTGCGCCGTGCTGGCGCTGGTCGGCGCGGTGAATATCCCGATCATCCAGAAGTCGGTGGAGTGGTGGAACACCCTGCACCAGCCGGCCACCTTCAAGGTCACCGGCAAGGCCAGCATGAACGTCGAGATGTGGCTGCCGCTGCTGCTCTGCGTGCTCGGCTTCTACTGCTTCCTCGGCGCCGTGCTGCTCTACCGCATGCGCACCGAGGTGCTCAAGCGCGAGGCCCGCAGCAGCTGGGTGAAGGCCGAGATCGCGCGGCTGGTGGAGGGCAGGGCATGAGCTTCGAATCCTTCGGCGAATTCCTCGCCATGGGCCACCACGGCCCCTACGTGTGGTCGGCCTACGGCATCAGCCTGGCGGTGCTGGCCCTGAACGTCGCGCTGCCGATCCTGGCCCGCCGGCGTTACCTGCAAGACGAGGCGCGCCGTCTGCGCCGGGAGAAGCAACAGTGAATGCAGTCCGCAAGAAACGCCTGTACATCGTCCTGGCCATCCTGGTCGGCGTCTCCGCCGCGGTGGCCCTGGCCCTCAGCGCACTGCAGGAGAACATCAACCTGTTCTACACCCCGACCCAGATCGCCAACGGCGAGGCGCCGAAGGACACCCGCATCCGCGCCGGCGGCATGGTCGCCGAGGGTTCGGTGAAGCGTTCCGTCGATTCGCTGCAGGTGGAGTTTGTGGTCACCGACTTCGTCAAGAGCGTGACCATCCGCTACCAGGGCATCCTGCCGGACCTGTTCCGCGAGAAGCAGGGCATCGTCGCCCTCGGCAAGCTCAACGACGAGGGCGTGCTGGTCGCCGACGAGGTGCTGGCCAAGCATGACGAGAACTACATGCCGCCGGAAGTCACCAAGGCGCTGAAGGACAGCGGCCGGTTGCCCGCCGGGGACGAGGCCAAGCAATGAACGCCGCGCTGATGATTCCCGAACTGGGCCACGTGGCCCTGATCCTCGCCCTGTGCCTGGCCGTGGTCCAGGCGACCCTGCCGTTGGTCGGTGCCTGGCTCGGCGACCGCCAGTGGATGGGCCTGGCCCAGCCGGCGGCCTGGGGCCAGTTCGCCATGCTGGCGTTCGCCTTCGCCTGCCTGACCTGGGCCTTCATGGCAGACGATTTCTCCGTAGCCTACGTGGCCAGCAACTCCAACAGCGCCTTGCCCTGGTACTACAAGTTCAGCGCCGTGTGGGGCGCCCACGAGGGCTCGCTGCTGCTGTGGGCGCTGATCCTCGGCGGCTGGACCTTCGCCGTGGCGATCTTCTCGCGCCAGCTGCCGGAGGTGATGCTGGCCCGCGTGCTGGCCGTGATGGGCATGATCAGCGTCGGCTTCCTGCTGTTCCTGATCATCACCTCCAACCCCTTCGAGCGGCTGCTGGTGAACACGCCGACGGACGGCCGCGACCTCAACCCGCTGCTGCAGGACTTCGGCCTGATCGTCCACCCGCCGATGCTGTACATGGGCTACGTCGGCTTCTCGGTGGCCTTCGCCTTCGCCATCGCCGCGCTGCTCGGCGGCAAGTTGGATGCCGCCTGGGCTCGCTGGTCGCGGCCCTGGACCATCGTCGCCTGGGCCTTCCTCGGCGTCGGTATCGCGCTGGGCTCCTGGTGGGCCTACTACGAGCTGGGCTGGGGCGGCTGGTGGTTTTGGGACCCGGTGGAGAACGCCTCCTTCATGCCCTGGCTGGTGGGCACCGCGCTGATCCATTCGCTGGCTGTGACCGAGAAGCGCGGCGTGTTCAAGAGCTGGACCGTGCTGCTGGCCATCGCCGCCTTCTCCCTCAGCCTGCTCGGCACCTTCCTGGTCCGTTCCGGGGTGCTCACCTCGGTGCACGCCTTCGCCAACGACCCGGCGCGCGGGGTGTTCATCCTGATCTTCCTGCTGATCGTGGTCGGCAGCTCGCTGGCGCTGTTCGCCGTGCGCGCGCCGGTGGTCAAGAGCCAGGTCGGCTTCGCCCTGTGGTCGCGCGAGACCTTCCTGCTGGCCAACAACCTGGTGCTGGTGGTGGCGGCCGCGATGATCCTGCTCGGCACCCTGTATCCGCTGGTGCTGGACGCGCTCTCCGGGGCCAAGCTGTCGGTCGGCCCGCCGTACTTCAACGCCCTGTTCGTGCCGCTGATGGCACTACTGATGGTGGTGATGGCGGTGGGCGTGCTGGTGCGCTGGAAGGACACCCCGGTGAAATGGCTGGCCGGCATGCTCACCCCTGTGCTGGTCGGCAGCGTGGTGCTGGGCTTCCTCGCCAGCTGGCTGTTCGGCGACTTCCACTGGAGCGTGCTGGCGGTGTTCCTGCTCGGCTTCTGGGTGCTGCTGGCCGGCGTCCGTGATCTGCTCGACAAGTGCCGTCACAAGGGCCTGTTCAAGGGCATGCGCAGCCTCTCCAGCAGCTACTGGGGCATGCAGCTGGCGCACCTCGGCATCGCCGCCTGCGCGATCGGCGTGGTGCTGGTCAGCCACGGCAGCGCCGAGCGTGACCTGCGCCTGGCGCCCGGCGAGTCCCTGGAGCTGGGCGGCTACCTGTTCGTCTTCGAGGGCGCCAAGCACTTCGAGGGCCCCAATTTCACCTCGGACAAGGGCACCGTGCGCGTGCTGGAGGACGGCGAGGAAGTCGCCGTGCTGCACCCCGAGAAGCGCCTGTACACCGTGCAGCAGATGCCGATGACCGAGGCGGGCATCGACGCCGGCTTCACCCGCGACCTCTACGTCGCCCTCGGCGAGCCGCTGGAGAACGGCGCCTGGGCCGTGCGCGTGCACATCAAGCCCTACGTGCGCTGGATCTGGCTCGGCGGCCTGATGATGGGCCTCGGCGGCCTGCTCGCCGCCTTCGATCCGCGCTACCGGGTCAAGGTCCGCACCCGCGTGCGCGACGTGCTGGGCATGAAGGAGGCCACCGCATGAAGCGCCTGATCCTGCTGCTGCCGCTGGCGCTGTTCCTGGCCATGGCGGTGTTCCTCTACCGCGGTTTATTCCTCAACCCGCAGGAGCTGCCCTCGGCGCTGATCGACAAGCCGCTGCCGGCGTTCAGCCTGCCGGACCTGAAGGACGAGCAGCGCCTGGTCACCGAGAAGGACCTCAAGGGCCCGGCGCTGGTCAACGTCTGGGCTACCTGGTGCCCGACCTGCAAGGCCGAGCACCAGATGCTCAACCGCCTGGCCGAGGCCGGCGTGGTGATCCACGGGGTCAACTACAAGGACGACGGCGAGGCCGCGCGCAAGTGGCTGCAGGACTACCTCGACCCGTACCAGGTCAACGTCGCCGATCCCCAGGGCTCGCTCGGCATCAACCTGGGTGTTTACGGCGCGCCGGAGACCTTCCTGATCGACGCCCGGGGCATCATCCGCCACAAGTACGTCGGTGCCATCGACGAGCGCGTCTGGCGCGAGGAACTGGCGCCGCGCTACCAGGCCCTGCTGGAGGCTAAGCCGTGAAGCGCCTGCTGATCGCCTGCCTGCTGGGGCTGAGCCTGGTCGGCGTGGCCCGCGCCGCCATCGACACCTACCAGTTCAAGGATGAGGTGGAGCGCGAGCGCTTCCGCAGCCTCACCGAGGAGCTGCGCTGCCCCAAGTGCCAGAACCAGAACATCGCCGACTCCAACGCACCGATCGCCACCGACCTGCGCCGCGAGATCTTCCGCATGCTCGAAGAGGGCAGGAGCGACAAGGAGATCGTCGATTTCCTGGTCATGCGCTATGGCGACTTCGTGATGTACAAGCCGCCCCTGGACAGCCGCACCTGGCTGCTCTGGTACGGCCCCTTCGGCCTGCTGGGCCTGGGCGCCATCGCCCTCGCCGTGCTGGTGCTGCGCCGCCGCAAGGTGGAGAAGGCCCCCGAACGGGCGGCCCTGAGCGCCGCCGAACGTGAGCGCCTGGACGCTCTGCTGAAAGCCACCCGGGATACCCAAGACTGATGATCGAATTCTGGCTCGCCGTCGGCCTGTTGCTGCTGGTCGGCACGGCTTTTCTGCTTATTCCGCTGCTGCGCGGCCGCCGCGCCCAGGCCGAGGAAGACCGCACCGCGCTCAACGTCGCCCTGTACCAGGAGCGCCTGGCCGAACTGCAGGCCCAGCGCGATGCCGGCACGCTCACAGCCGAGCAGTTCGACGCCGGCCAGGCCGAGGCCGCCCGCGAGCTGCTGGCCGATACCGAAGGCGCCGGCAACGGCCGTGGCCATCGCCTGGGCCGCGCGCTGCCGCTGCTGATCGCCCTGGCCGTTCCGGGCCTGGCCTTCGGCCTGTACTGGCACTGGGGCGCCAGCCAGGAGCTGGCGGCCGTGCAGGACCAGCCGAGCATCGCCCAGATGACCGCGCGCCTGGAGCAGGCGGTCAAGGACAACCCGGATTCCGCCGAGGCCTGGTACTACCTCGGCCGCATCTACATGGGCAACGGCGAGGCCGGCAAGTCCGCCATGGCCTACGAACACGCGGTGCGCGCCGCCGGTCGCGCGCCCGAGCTGCTGGGCCTGTGGGCCCAGGCCCTGTACTTCGCCGCCGACAAGCAGTGGAGCGCGCAGATGCAGGCGCTCACCGACGAGGCGCTCAAGGCCGATCCCAACGAGGCCACCAGCCTCGGCCTGCTGGGCATCGCCGCGTTCGAGGACGAGCGCTTCGCAGACGCCATCGACTACTGGCAGCGGCTGGCGGCGCAGATGCCGGCGCAGGACCCGGCCCGTGCCTCGATCCAGGTCGGCATCGACCGTGCCCGCGAGCAGCTGCAGGCCGCCGGCCAGCCGGTGCCGGACGAGGCGACGAGCGCGTCCGTGGCGGCGATCCGGGTCAAGGTCGACCTCGCGCCCGAGGTCAAGGCCGAGGTGCAGCCGGGCGACAGCGTGTTCGTCTTCGCCCGCGCGGCGTCCGGTCCGCCCATGCCGCTGGCGGTCAAGCGCCTGACCGTGGCCGACCTGCCCGCCGAGGTCGAGCTGAGCGACAAGGACGCGATGATGGAGCAACTCAAGCTCTCCAGCTTCCCGCAGGTGCAGCTGGTGGCGCGGATTTCGCGCAGCGGCGTGGCGACCAAGGGCGAGTGGATCGGCAGCAACCCGCCCATCGCCAGCGCCACCCAGGAGCCCCAGCAACTGCTGATCGACAGCGCGGAGCAGGCGCAGTGACCCGTGCGCTGGCGGCCCTGGCCATGCTGCTCGCCCTGGGCGGCTGCGCCCTGCAGCCCGGCGTCGCGCCCAGGGACGACAAACCCGCGAACGCGCAGCAGAGCCACCCGCGCTACGCGCCACCTCCCGGCGGCAACGCCTACTGGGACCCGGCGCTGGGCGTGTACGTGATCCAGGGCAGCACCAGGCTGTACTACCGCGAGCGGGTCTACTACCGCTGGAACCGCGGCTGGAACTGGGCCAGCAGCCCCAGCGGCCCCTGGCAGCCCACCGACAGCAGCGGCGTACCGGCCGGCCTCGGCCGCACCATCGCCGACTGACGCACGTACCGGGCACCTCGGTGCGCACGGCGCACCCTACGGTAGCCCGGATGCAATCCGGGGTAGGCGGCCAACCCGGCTTAGGCTTGCTTCGGCAGCTCGAGCCTCGCGCTTTCCCCGGGCACCCGTGGCCAGTTCCACTCGGCCCAGTCGCGCTTGGCCTTTTCCAGTCGTCCGGCGTCGCTGGCGACGAAGTTCCAGTACATCCGCCTCGGCCCCAGCGGTTCGCCGCCGATCAGCGCCAGGCGGCACTCGCCGCAGGCGCTGAGCAGCATGTCCTCGCCCTCCGGCAGCACCGCCAGGCCGCGCAGTGGCAGGTCGTCGTCTTCCAGCCGGGCTTCGCCCTCGATCAGGTACAGGGCGCGCTCGTGGTGCTCGGCGGGTATCGACAGGTGGGCGCCGGCCTGCAGTTTCAGCTCGGCATAGAGGGTCGATGAGTGCACGGGGACCGGCGACTCCAGGCAGAAGCCGCTGCCGGCGATCAGGGTGATCTCCACGCCCATGGCCTCGCTGCGCGGCAGGCTGGCGGCCGGGTGGTGGCTGTAGGCCGGCTCGCCCTGCTCCAGTTCGCGGGGCAGGGCCAGCCACACCTGCAGGCCGTGCAGGCGCGAGCCGCTGCGCCACAGGTGCGCCGGCGTGCGCTCGACGTGGGCCACGGCGCGCCCGGCGGTCATCCAGCTGACGTCGCCCGGCTTCACCAGCTGGTCCGAGCCCAGGCTGTCCTTGTGCTGCAGCTCGCCCTCGAACAGGTAGGTGAGGGTGGACAGGCCGATGTGCGGGTGCTGGTCGATGTTCATGCCGCTGCCGGCGGGGTAGTCCTTCTCCAGGATGTGGTCGAAGAACACGAACGGCCCGACGCTGCGGCACCTGGCCGAGGGCAGCGGGCGCAGGATGGGCTGGCCGGCGATGTCCTCGGTCCGGGGACGGATCAGCAGCGGCGCGCTCATGCGCCGTCGCCCAGGCGGGTCTCGATCTGCACGTCGACGCCGGTCATCAGCTTGTGCACCGGGCATTTGTCGGCGATGCGCAGCAGTTGCTGGCGCTGTTCCTCGTCCAGCGCGCCGTGCAGTTCCAGTTCGACGGCCAGGCGGTAGGTACCCTGGCGCTCCTGGCTGTCGTCGCGGTTCACGCGCACGTCCAGGCTGTCCAGCGGCAGGCCGCGCTGCCTGGCGTAGAGCATCAGGGTCAGGGCTTTGCAGGCGCCGAGGGCGGCGTCGAACAGGTCGTGCGGCTCGGGAGCCGAGGCGCCGCCGCCGTGGGCGACCGGTACGTCGGTGTGCAGCTGGTGCTCGCCGATCTCGATGCTGTGGCGCAGGCCGGATTCGGTGCTGATGCGGATCATGATGGCTCCCGGACGGGTTGGATGGACTTCCAGTCTAGCGTTACGACACGCATCCAATAGGTAGCCAAGTGTTTTCCAGGGTGCCACCCGCTCCCAACCCCGTCATCCCCGCGCAGGCGGGGACCCAAAAACCATGCCGTCGTTTGGATTCCCGCCTGCGCGGGAATGACGGGAAGGGCCCTTCAACCGGCCTGGGCCGTGCGCTCAGACCAGCACGGAGAGGCGCACGTCGGCGCCCAGCACGCGCAGCAGGCGGCCGTCCGCACCGAGGATGGGCACCGAGACGGTGAAGCAGAAGTCGTCGGTGGCCGACGAGCGATAGACCGGCGTGATGTGGCTGCGCAGGTCGTCCGCGACGCTGCGGAACCAGGGGCGCCGGCTCCAGTCGCGGCCGCGGCAGCTGCCGCTGTCCTGGTGCGGCACGTCGGCGGCGAAGACGTTTTCCGAGAGCTGCACGCCGCCGGCATCGACCAGGTAGAACAGCTCGAAGCGCGCGTCGCGCCGCAGGGTTTCCGCCAGCAGGCGTTCCGCCGTGTCGACGTCGCCGGCCAGGCGCGGGTCCGCCGCCAGTTGCTCGACGCTGCCCTGCACCGAGCGATGCAGTTCCAGGCGGAAGTCGCCCAGGCCCTGCAGCAGGCGGTCGCCGTCCTCGCGCACGGCCTGGCTGTGGCGCAGTACCTGGCCGGCCTTGCCGAGCAGGTCGCCGGCCACCTGGGCGATCTGCTGCACGTCGCCGTTGATCGAGCGCACCGCCTGGCCGATCTGCTCGGTGCCGATGGCGATGTGGCCGACCCGCTCGTCCAGCCGGTCCATGGCCTGGCGCGTGCTGTCCAGGCCGTTGCCGACCTGCAGCATGCCTTCGCGGCCATCCTCCACCGCCTGGTGCATGCGTTCGCCGGCCGCGCCGAGCTGGCCCATGCCGTCGCGGAAGCGTTCGATGATCTGGCCCACCTGGCCGGTCGCCTCGGTGGTATGGCCGGCCAGGCGCCGCACTTCCTCGGCGACCACGGCGAAGCCGCGGCCGTGCTCGCCCGCGCGGGCCGCCTCGATGGCCGCGTTGAGCGCCAGCAGGTTGGTCTGCTGGGAGATGCTGGCGATCACGCCGATCACCTTGCTGACTTCCTCCAGTTGCCCGGTGAGTTTGCCGATCACCTCGCCGAGCTGAGTCTCGCAGTGACCGATGGCCTCGACCTGGCCGAGCACGGACTGGCCGCTGCGCTGGCACTGGCGCAGGGTCTCGGAGACTTCTGCGGACAGCCGTGCGACTTCGGCGGTGCCGGGCACCAGCTCGGCGTCCAGGGTGGTGGTGACCTGTTCGCTGGCGCTGGCGATCAGCTCGGAGGACTGGGCCAGGCTCTGCCCGCTGACCTGGTTGGCGCTGGCGATGCTGGCCAGCTGCGGCGCGTGGGCGGCGATGCCGACGGCGGCGCCCAGGCTGGTGCGGATGCGCTGGTGCAGGCCGTCGCTGAAACGGTTGAGGCGTCCCATCCAGGCCTGGTGCTCGGGCAGCCGGGTGGTGAGGTCGTGACGGGTGAAGAGGGCGGCGAAGGCCTCTTCGTCCAGTTCGCGTCGCGAGGGTCTGCGCAGCAGCTGCAGCATGGTGCATCTCCGAAGTGTTCTGTCCGGAGCGGTGCAAGCAGGGTGCCATCATCGGCGCGCGCCATGTCGTGGGGCTGGCGCCGGCAAAATGCCGCCGATTGCGCCCCACGCTGGGGCGCCGGGGCCTATTGCGGTGCGCCGGGCCGGTACCAGAGCGCATCGCGCTGGACCGGCGTCTGGGGCGGCAGGTCGGGGTTTTCCAGCTCGATGACCCGGCGTCGCTCCAGTCCGGCGCGCTTCAGGGCAGCGCCGTGGTACTGCTGGAACAGGCGCTCGTAGCTGCCGTCCGCGATCATCGCCTCCAGCCCGCGCTCGATGGCGGCGGCCAGGTCGGCGCGGGTGCGCGAGGTGAAGAAGTAGAAGGCGGAGGGGTAATGGAGGACGACGTGCTCGTCCACTTCAAGCTCCAATCCTTCCTGGCTGGCCCGCGCCTGCTCGTCCCAGACCACCACCAGCTCACGGGGGAAGACGTCGAAGCGGCCGGCGTCGAGCATGCGGAACAGGCTGTCGTAACTCTGGCTGGTGATCACCTGCAGGCCGTTGTCGCGCAGCACGCGGGTGTCCGGCCAGTCGGCGCGCTGGCCGAAGCGCATGGGCTTGAGGTCTTCCAGGCTGTGCACCCGGGCCAGCCAGTCCTTGTCCTCGCGCCGCACCAGGGGGATGCGCCAGCCGATCAGGCCCTTGTAGATGGGGATGCGTATCGGCAGCAGGGCTTCCTCGCGGTCGCGGGTGGTCATGGTCCACATCAGCTGCACACTGCCGTCGTTCTGCTCCAGCGACTGCTCCGCCCGGCTCTGCGGCATGGGCCGTGGCGAGGGCCGCAGCCGGTAGTCTCCGCCGCTCCTGGCCAGGGCCTGGCGCAGCAGCTCGACCACGTAGGCCTCGGGGTCGGTGCCGTTGGAGTGCAGGGGATAGGTCAGGGTCTCCGCCGGCGCGAGGGCCGGGAAGAGGAGGGTGAACAGCACGACGAGGCGGGCGATGGGCATGGCGTTATTTCGCGACCGGGGATGAAGCATGATGGCCCCTCGCCGGCATCATCGCCAGTGAACGGCTGCAGCGCGACGGCAGTCTACTCTTGCTCGAAACCTGCCGGAGTCATGCCTTTGCTCGCCAACCGCCTGTTCATCGCCGCCGTCTGCAGCCTGTTCGCCCTGCAGGCGGCCGCCAGGGATTACCGATACAGCGACGCCCACCTGCACTACGTGGACTTTTTCCAGGAGAGCGAGGGCATGGCGCCGCTGCTCAAGGCGATGGACGCCGGCCAGATCGACCATGTGATGATCAGCGGCATCCCGGTCGCCAAGAAATGGCACGAGGACGAGCCCAAGCGCCCGCGCTACTACGCCGGCGACGACGCTGGCGCCTACTGGTACAGCGCCACCGACGTGTTCGTCGCAGAGGCGGTGCGGCGTTTGCCGGAGGAGCAGCGCAAGCGCTTCCACCCGTTCCTCTCCGGCTTCAACCCGGTGGACAAGAACGCCGACGCCCACATCCGCCGCATGCTCGAGCTCTATCCCGGGCTGTGGCAGGGCTTGGGCGAGGTGTTCACCCGCCACGACGACCTCACCGCGCTGACCTACGGCGATACCCCGCGCGCCAACAACGAGGCGATGACCAGGGTCTACCACCTGGCCGCGGAATACGACCTGCCGGTGATGGTGCACAGCAATATCACCTCCAAGCGCGAGCGCAACCCGCTCTACCTGGAGGAGATCGAGGAGCCGCTGCGCAACCATCCCCATGTCCGCTTCATCTGGGCCCACGCCGGCACCAGCCTGGAGATCCACCGCCATCAGGAGAAGCTGGATTTCCTCCTGTCCACCCTGGAGCGGATGCTCGGCGAGTACCCGAACCTGTACATCGACCTGTCCTGGAGCGTACTGCAGCCCTACTTGCTGTCCGACGAGGGTCGTCCCGACCCGCGCTGGGTGAAGCTGGTCGGCCGCTACCCGGAGCGCTTCATGCTCGGCTCCGACGTGGTCGGGCGCTTCGACGGGGTGGGGGAGAAACTGGCCGAGTTCCGACCTTTCCTCGATGCACTGCCGGAGGACGTGGCGCACAAGGTGGCGCGGGACAACTTTCTCGCCGTGCTGCCGCGCCAGCGCCAGGCCGAGCTGAGCGACTGATTGTCATCAGCCTGTAACCGCCGCGTCATAGCCTCGCGCCATTCCGTCAACGAGGAGCGCGAGATGAAACTGTTCTGTCTGCCGGCCCTGGCCCTTGGCCTGGCTTCCAACCTGGCCTTCGCCGATGTGCGCGTGGAGGGTCCGATCGAGTACGGCGTGTTCACCAGCGCCCCGATCAAGGACCCGCAGCCGGGCGAGCGCGTGTTGACCCGCGCCAACCAGCCGATCGAGCAGACCGACGTGGTGCCGGCGCGCCTGGGTACCAAGTTCGGCATCCGCTACCGGCTGCTCGGCAAGACCGAGAGCGAGCAGCCGCTGACCCTGCTGTACCTCACCCCCGGCCTGGTCGGCCCGGACGGCAAGCGCCAGGACAAGATCGAACTGCAGCAGAAGCTGGTGGTGGATGCCCCGCAGGACGTGATGGCGTTCGAGTTCACCGAGCACTACGAGGCCGTGCCGGGTGAATGGCACCTGATGGTGTTCCAGGGTGACCGCAAGCTGGCGGAGCGGCGTTTCACCGTGCAGTGAGGTGGGGCCGCCCGGTATGCGCGGCGTACCCTGCGAAGGGCTCCGCGCACCGTCGGGTCGGGACTCAGCCTTCGCCGAGTTCGAACGCGGTCAGGGTGAAGGTGGGGATGCCCATGTCCTGCAGCCTCCGCGAGCCGCCCAGTTCGGGCAGGTCGATGATCGCGGCGGCCTCGTACACGGTTGCGCCCAGGCGGCGCACCAGGCGGGCCGCGGCGAGCAGGGTACCGCCGGTGGCGATCAGGTCATCGAAGATCAGCACCCGGTCGCCTTCGCACAGGCTGTCGGCGTGCACTTCCAGCAGCGCCTCGCCGTATTCGGTCTGGTAGCTCTCGGCGAGCACCTCGGCCGGCAGCTTGCCCTGCTTGCGGAACAGGATCAGCGGCTTATTCAGCTCGTAGGCCATGATCGAGCCGAACAGGAAGCCGCGCGCGTCCATCGCCGCGATGTGGCTGAAATCGTTCTCGACGTAGCGCTGGATGAAGCTGTCCACCACCATGCGCAGGGCGCGCGGCGACTGGAACAGCGGGGTGATGTCGCGGAACACGACGCCGGGCTTGGGGAAATCCGGCACCGGGCGGATCAGGGACTTGACGGCGAACTCGTCGAAGATCATCCGGTCGCCCTCAGTCCGGCATGTTGCCGCCGGCCAGGGCGCACAGCTCGATCGGGTCGAGGATCTGCACTTCCTTGCCTTCGGCGTTGATCAGGCCGTTCTGCTGGAAGCGGGTGAATACCCGCGACACGGTCTCCACCGCCAGGCCCAGGTAGTTGCCCACCTCGTTGCGCGACATGGCCAGGCGGAACTGGTTGGCCGAGAAGCCGCGGGCGCGGAAGCGCGCGGAGAGGTTGACCAGGAAGGTGGCGATGCGCTCGTCGGCGGTCTTCTTGGAGAGCAGCAGCATCATCTGCTGGTCGTCGCGGATTTCGCGGCTCATCACCCGCATCAGCTGGCGGCGCAGCTGCGGCAGTTGCACGGAAAGCTCGTCCAGGCGATCGAACGGAATCTCGCAGACCGAGGTGGTCTCCAGGGCCTGGGACGACACCGGGTAGACCTCGGTATCGACGCCGGACAGGCCGACCATTTCGCTGGGCAGGTGGAAGCCGGTGATCTGTTCCTCGCCCGAGTCGCTCAGGGTGAAGGTCTTCAGCGCGCCGGCGCGGACCGCGAACACCGAGTCGAAGGCATCGCCCTGGCGGAACAGGAACTCGCCCTTCTTCAGCGGGCGGCCGCGTTTGACGATGCGGTCCAGGGCATCCATGTCCTCCAGGTTCAGGGACAGCGGCAGGCAGAGAGGCGCCAGGCTGCAGTCCTTGCAGTGGGCCTGGTGGGGGCTGTGCACCTTGATGGTTTCTGACATCGGATATCCCTGACTTGGAGATCACACACGAACACAAAGGTTAACCCATAGCCCCGCACCCGGGCCAGCGCGAGCATGGCCGATCAGGCAAATGATTGACCGCAGATTCAAGTTTTCCCGGCGCCGCCCGATAGTTCAGCTAAGCATGCGTCGAGGGAAATTCCATGTTGAAGGTGGATGTGAGCGGCCTGACCCAGCGGCTGGCCCAGGGTATCCAGCGCCAGGAGGCACGCGTCGCGGGCCAGGAGCCCAGCGAGCAGGAGGTGCACGAGAGCCTGCGGGTGTCCCTGTCGGAATTGTCGCGCACGCGGGCCAGCGCGAAGAACGAGGATGTGGACGAGGCCGAGCTGCCGGACAACATCAAGGAAATCGTCAAGCTGATTCGCGCGCTGCGCCAGCAGATCGCCGAGAAGCAGGCCGAACTGCAGGCGCTGGCGGCCGACGGTGACATGGACCCGGAGCTGAGGCAGGTCAAGGCGGAGGCCCTGCGCAGCGAACTGGCCACCCTGCAGAGCGCCCTGACCTCGGCCCAGTTCGAGCTGGCCGATGCGCTCAAGGACAAGCGCCTCACCGACGATCAGCGCATGCAGGCGCTCAAGCTGGCCATGTCCTGACCGGCGAGGTCGTTTCCCCGGATTGCATCCGGGCTACGCGCCGGGGAATACCGTAGCCCGGATGCAATCCGGGACCACGAAGCCCACCTTTCAGATCACCCGCGAGAAACGCTGCTGGTTCTGCTGTTCCAGGTAGTGGTCGAACAGCATGCACAGCGAGCGCACCAGCAGGCGGCCGGCCGGGCGCACGTCGATGCCCTGCTCGGTGAGGTCGATCAGGCCGTCGCGGGCCAGTTGCTGCAGCTGTGGCCAGATCGCCGAGAAGTAGTTGCGGAAGTCGATGGCGAAACGCTCCTCGATATCACGGAAACTCAGCTGGAACTGGCAGATCAGCGCCTGGATCACGGCGCGGCGGATGCGATCATCGTCGTTGCATAGCAGGCCGCGCTGGGTCGCCAGCTGGCCGTTGCCCAGGCTCTGCTGGTAGTTGGCGAGGTCGCTGCTGTTCTGGCTGTAGAGGTCGCCGACCTGGCTGATGGCCGATACGCCCAGGCCGATCAGGTCGCAGTGGCCGTGGGTGGTGTAGCCCTGGAAGTTGCGTTGCAGGGTGCCGTCTTCCTGGGCCATCGCCAGTTCGTCGTCGGGCAGCGCGAAGTGGTCCATGCCAATGTAGCGGTAGCCGGCGGCGGTGAGCTGCTCGATGCTGCCCTGCAGCATGGCCAGCTTGTCCACCGGGGCGGGCAGCTCGTTGGTATTGATCCGCCGCTGCGGCATGAAGCGCTCCGGCAGGTGGGCGTAGTTGAACACCGACAGCCGGTCCGGCTGCATCGCGATCACTTCGTCCACGGTGCGGGCGAAGCTTTCCGGGGTCTGGCGGGGCAGACCGTAGATCAGGTCGATGTTCAGCGAGCGGTACTGCAGGGCGTGGGCCGCGTCGACGATGGCGCGGGTCTGCTCCAGGGTCTGCAGGCGGTTGACGGCGCGCTGCACCTCCGGGTCGAGGTCCTGCACGCCGAGGCTGACGCGGTTGAAGCCCAGCTCGCGGAGCAGGCCCATGGTCGACCAGTCGGCCTCGCGCGGGTCGATCTCGATGCCGTAGTCGCCGCTGTCGTCGTCCAGCAGGGTGAAGTGCTGGCGCAGGGAGCCCATCAGGCGGCGCAGCTCGTCGTGGCTGAGGAAGGTCGGGGTGCCGCCGCCGAAGTGCAGCTGCTCGACCACCTGGTTGCGGTCGAGGTGGCAGGCGATCAGGGCGATCTCCTGCTCCAGTTGCTCCAGGTACGGCAGGGCGCGGCCGCGATCCTTGGTGATCACCTTGTTGCAGGCGCAGTAGTAGCAGATGTTGGCGCAGAACGGCACGTGCACGTAGAGCGACAGCGGCCGCTGGGCCTTGCGGCTGTCGCGCAGAGCGTGCAGCAGGTCGAAGGAGCCGACGTCGCCATGGAACTGCACGGCGGTGGGGTAGGAGGTATAGCGCGGGCCTGGCCGGTCATGGCGGCGGATCAGGTCGGCGTCCCAGCGGATGGCATCGAGCATTTGGAGTATCCCTGGAGTGACAGTGTTGCCAGTCTAGGGGGCGTGCAGGGTCGGCTCCTTGATCTGAGTCAGGCCGTCGCATGTTCTGTAGGGTGCGCGGGCTGCCAGGAGAGTCAGTGGCCCATCAGCCAGTGCTGGTGTGGGCCGGGCAGCGTCCACAGGCCGAACAGGATCACCAGCAGGCCGCCGGCCACGCGCACGCCGCGCCTGCGCAGCAGGGCGGTCAGCCGCTCGGCGGCCATACCGGTGGCCAGCAGCACCGGCCAGGTGCCCAGGCCGAAGGCCAGCATCAGCAGCGCGCTGTCCGTCGGCGAGCCCTGGCTGGAAGCCCACAGCAGGGTGCTGTAGACCAGGCCGCAGGGCAGCCAGCCCCAGACGGCGCCGAGCAGCAGGGCGCGGGGCAGGCTGCTGACCGGCATCAGCCGGCTCGCCAGCGGCTGCAGGTGGCGCCAGAGGTGGCGGCCGACGGCTTCGATGCGGGTCAGCCCGCTCCACCAGCCCGCCAGGTACAGGCCCATGGCGATCAGCAGCAGGCCAGCGGCCACGCGCAGCGCCATCGCCGCCGGGCTGCTGGCCACGGCCCAGCCGGCCAGGCCGATGAGCAGGCCGGCGGTGGCGTAGCTGAGGATGCGGCCGAGGTTGTAGGCCAGCAGCAGGCGCAAGCGGCGGGCGCGCTGCTCGGGCGGGATGGCCAGGGTCAGCGCGCCCATCAGGCCGCCGCACATGCCCAGGCAGTGGCCGCCGCCGAGCAGGCCGAGGATCAGCGCGGAAGCCAGCAGGGGCGCCAGTGCCGGAACGCCCAGTTCAGGCACGCGGCTCGTCCTTGTCGCCGTTCTTGTCGGCCTCGGCGACGCCGGCCTTGTGCTGCGGGTCCTCGTCGTCGAACAGGATGCTGTGGGCCGGGCTGTCCAGGTCGTCGTACTGGCCGTTGTCCACGGCCCAGACGAACAGCCAGATGGCGAAGCCGACCAGAACCACGGCAATCGGGATCAGGATGTAGATGGCGGACATGACTCAGTGGCTCCGGCGGAAGAATGGCCGCAGATCGAGGTTGGCAGCCGGGAACAGTTTGGCGGGGCTGCGCCCGGTCAGGGCGACGAAGGCAAACAGGGCGTTGATCAACACCAGCAGCAGGGTATCCAGCGGCTCGGCCAGCAGGCTGCCGAGCGAGGTCCGCTGGTCGATCAGCGAGATTGCGACATGGCCGGCGATGAAGAGCTGCACGCAGAGCAGCGCGATGGCCAGTAGACGGACCCACCAGGCGACTTTTGCCGTGTTGTTCTGCATAAGACCTCGTCGAGCACCACGATAGGGGGCTTATTGTCTTGGGACGCGAGCCAGGCGCAGGGCGTTCAACACCACCAGCAGCGAACTGACCGACATGCCGAGCGCGGCCCACAGCGGGGTGACCCAGCCGAGCGCCGCGAACGGCAGCACCAGGCCATTGTACAGGGTGGCCCAGGCCAGGTTCTCGACGATGATACGGCGCGTGCGGCGGGCCAGGGCGAAGGCCTGCACCAGGCTGCCAAGGCGGTTGGACAGCAGCACAGCGTCGGCGCTGGTCTTGGCCAGGTCGGTGGCGCTGCCCATGGCCACGCTGATGTCGGCGCCGGCCAGCACCGGCACGTCGTTGACCCCGTCGCCGAGCATCAGCACGCGCCGGCCCCGTTCGTGCAGATCCTTGAGCACGGCCAGCTTGGCGTCCGGGGTCAGGCCGCCGCGGGCGTCGGCGATGCTGAGCTGACGGGCCACCTCTCCGACCATCGGCGAGCTGTCCCCGGACAGCAGGATGATGTCCCAGCCCTGGGCGCGGCAGGCGGCGAGCAGTTCCGGCGCGTCCTCGCGCAGGCGGTCGCCGAGGACGAACCAGGCCAGCGGGCCGCGCTCGTCGCCCAGCAGCAGCCACTGGCCGTGTTCGCCGGGAATGGCTGGGGTCGCCTGATCGGCGAGGGCGGCAACGTAGGCCGGCTGGCCGATGCGTAGGCGGCGGCCGTCGAGCACGCCCTCCAGGCCCTGGCCGGGTTCGCTGACCAGTTGCTCGGCCGCCCGTGGGCTATGGCCGAAGGCGCGGGCGATGGGGTGTTCGGAACCCTGCTCCAGGGCGGCGGCGAGCGTCAGGCAGGCGTCGGCGTCCAGTGCGCCCAGCGGTTCGATGCGCTCCAGGGTCAGGCGGCCTTCGCTGAGGGTGCCGGTCTTGTCGAAGATCACCGTGTCGATCTGCTTCAGGCCTTCCAGCACGTGGCCGCGGGTCAGCAGGAGGCCGAGCCTGTGCAGGCTGCCGGTGGCGGTGGTGAGGGCGGTGGGCGTGGCCAGCGACAGGGCGCAGGGACAGGTGGCGACCAGCAGCGACAGGACGATCCAGAACGCCCGCTCGCTGTCGATCTGCCACCAGACCAGGCCGACCACCGCGGCCAGGCCGAGCACGATCAGCAGGAACCACTGGGCCACCCGGTCCGCCATCTCGGCCATGGGCGGCTTGTCGGCCTGGGCGCGTTCGAGCAGGCGGACGATGGAGGACAGCCGGGTGTCGTTGCCCAGGGCCTGCACCTCCACGGTCAGCGGGCCCTCGACGTTGAGGGTGCCGGCGGTGACCGCGTCGCCCTCGCCACGGGCCAGCGGCAGGTACTCGCCGGTGAGCAGGGATTCGTCGACGCTGGACTGGCCGGCGACGATGCGGCCGTCCGCCGGCAGCATGGCGCCCGGCTGGACCAGCACGCGGTCGCCGACCGCCAGTTCGCGCAGCAGGATGCGCTCGGCCTTGCCCTGGTCGCCCAGGCGCAGGCAGGAGGGCGGCAGCAGGCTGACCAGCTGGGTGGTGGCCGCCGCCGTGCGTTCGCGGGCGCGCCGCTCCAGGTAGCGGCCGGCCAGCAGGAACAGGGCGAACATGCCCACCGCGTCGAAATACAGTTCGCCCACCCCGGTGACGGTGGACCAGATGCCGGCCGCGTAGGCGCCGCCGATGGCCAGGGACACCGACACGTCCATGGTCAGGTGGCGGGTGCGCAGGTCGCGCAGGGCGCCGCGGAAGAACTGGCCGCAGCAGTAGAAGACGATGGGCGTGGTGAGGAACAGGCTGGTCCAGCGCAGGATCTTGTCCAGCTCCGGCGAGAGGTCGACGTTGAATTCCGGCCAGGTGGCCATGGTCGCCATCATCACCTGCATCCACAGCAGGCCGGCGATGCCGATCTGGCGCAGCGACTTGCGGTTCTCCGCGGCCAGCCGCTCGCTCGCCTCGTCCGCCTGCCAGGGGTGGCCGGCGTAGCCGATGCGGCGCAGTTCGGCGATCAGCTGGCTGAGCGGTATCTGGCTGTCGGCCCAGCGCACCTGCAGGCGCTGGTTGGACAGGTTGAGCCGGGCCTCGGCGACCCCGGGCAGGGTGCGCAGGTGCTTCTCGATCAGCCAGCCGCAGGCGGCGCAGCTGATGCCTTCGATCATCAGGCTGGTTTCGCTGAGTTCGCCCTCGTGCTGGACGAAGCCGCGTTGCACCTCGTCGCGGTCGTACAGCGCCAGTTCGTCCGGCAGGGCCTTGGGCAGGGTCTGCGGGTTGACCGCGCTGTCGCTGCGGTGGCGGTAGTAGTTCTCCAGCCCGCCGGCGACGATCGCCTCGGCCACCGCCTGGCAGCCCGGGCAGCAGAAGGCCCGCGGCTGATCCAGGACGCGGGCCTCGAAGCGGCTGCCGGCGGGAACCGGCAACCCGCAGTGATAGCAGGAGAGGGGTATACTCATGCTCGGCGGGGCATTACTCGCCAAGCTGGATGCGCTGGCCGCTGGCCAGGTTTTCTTCTTCGAACAGGCGCCAGTCCTTGCCACCTTCCTGGCCGATCAGTTCGACGAAGCGGCGGCCCTCGACGGCGTCCAGCAGGTTGCCGGCGTAGCTGCCGTCGTTCTGGGCCTGCATCACCACCCGGCGGTCGCGCTCCGGCTGGGTCGGCGAGATCAGGTTGAGCACCAGCTGCGGCGGGTTGCTGTAGCCCTCCAGCTGCAGGGCGGCGGTGCCCTTCTCGTTGTCCAGCACCAGCTCGGCGCGCAGTTTCAGGCGGGTCGCCAGTTCCTCGCGCTCCAGCGAGGTGTTGATGCCCTTGCCGACGTCGTAGTAATTGTCCGACAGCAGTCCCGGCGGGTTCTTGGTGGCGATCACCAGCATGCTGGTGCCGAGCACCACGGACATGCCGAGGAGACCGAGGATGAGCCAGACCCAGGTGACTTTGTACCAGGGGACGACCGGAGGTTGTTGCTGCGACATGTAGGAACCTGTGTTCAACGTACGCTCGGGCCGATGAAGCGGCTGTCGGCGTCGTTCTCGATGGACGGATCTTCCAAGGCCTGGACCTTGAACACGACTTCATTGGCGCTGGAAGGCAGCTTCTCCGGCGGGATGGACAGCTCCACCGGAATCGACAGCACCTCGCCGGCCGCCGCCTTGACCTCGTTCCTGCCTTCGTACTCGATACCCTCGATGCCTTCGACGGAGATCACGTAGGTCAGGTCGCGCTGGGCCTTGTTCATCAGCTTCACGGTGTAGACGTTCTCGATGTGGCCTTCTTCGTTCTCGCGGAACAGCACGCGGTCCTTGAGCACGTCGATTTCCACCAGCGAGCGGCTGGCGACGGCCCAACCGAACAGGCCGATCATCGCCACCAGCGCGGTGGCGTAGCCTATCAGGCGCGGGCGCACCAGGTGCGTCTTCTGCCCGGAAAGATTGTGTTCGGTTGTGTAGCTGATCAGGCCTCGCGGGTAGCCCATCTTGTCCATGATGCTGTCGCAGGCGTCGATGCAGGCGGCGCAGCCGATGCACTCGATCTGCAGGCCGTCGCGGATGTCGATGCCGGTGGGGCAGACCTGGACGCACATGGTGCAGTCGATGCAGTCGCCCAGCCCCTGGGCCTTGTAGTCGAGGGTCTTCTTGCGCGGGCCGCGTTTCTCGCCGCGGCGCGGGTCGTAGGAGACGATCAGGGTGTCCTTGTCGAACATCACGCTCTGGAAGCGCGCGTAGGGGCACATGTAGATGCACACCTGTTCGCGCAGCCAGCCGGCGTTGCCGTAGGTGGCCAGGGTGAAGAAGCCGACCCAGAAGTAGGCCCAGCCGTCGGCCTCGCCGTTGAGCAGGCTGGGGATCAGGTCGCGGATCGGTGAGAAGTAGCCGACGAAGGTCAGGCCGGTGACCAGGCCGATGAGAATCCACAGGCCGTGCTTGGCGGCCTTGCGGGCGAACTTGTTGGCGCTCATCGGCGCCTTGTCCAGCTTCATGCGCTGGTTGCGGTCGCCCTCGGTGACCTTCTCGCACCACATGAAGACCCAGGTCCACACGCTCTGCGGGCAGGTATAGCCGCACCAGACGCGGCCGGCGAACACGGTGATGAAGAACAGGCCGAAGGCGCAGATGATCAGCAGCCAGGACAGCAGGGCGAAGTCCTGCGGCCAGAAGGTGGCGCCGAAGATGAAGAACTTGCGTTCCGGCAGGTTCCACCAGACGGCCTGATGGCCATCCCAGTTGAGCCAGACGGTGCCGAAGTAGAGCAGGAACAGGAAGGCGCCGCCGCTGAGGCGAAGGTTGCGGAACAGACCGGTGAAGGCGCGGGTGTAGATCTTTTCGCGGCTGGCGTAGAGGTCGACGGTTTCGCCGCCCTTGGCCGGGGGAGGGGTGATGTTTCGGACGGGAATCTGTTCGCTCATCAGGGACGTACCACGGCTTGTGTGGGCGCTCCCCCGATACTTGCCGAGGGAGTCAGAATTTCACGTCACTATGGTACGCCTGATCGAGCGGTGGCCGGGTGCGACCAGCGGTCGCGCCAGGCATTTGTAACCTTACTTCTCTGCTTGCTTGCCGTGCGACAGGCTGTACACGTACGCCGCCAGCAGGTGCACCTTGTCTTCGCTGCCCACGTACTGCAGCTGCGCCGGCATGCTGCCGTTGCGGCCGTAGCGAATGGTCTGCTGCAGTTGAGCGTAGCTGCTGCCGTAGATGAAGGCGCTCGGGTTGGTCAGGTTCGGCGCGCCCATGCTCGGGGTGCCGGTGCCTTCCTTGGTGTGGCAGGCGAAGCAGACGCTCTCGAACACCTGCTTGCCGGCGGTGACGTCGGCGGTGACGCCTTCGGGCAGCTTGCGGCCGGCCAGTTCGGTCAGCACGTAGGCGGCCACGTTGCGTACGCCTTCCTCGCCGATGGTCGGCGCCTGGGCAGGCATCATGCCGTGACGGCCGGCGGTGATGGTCTGCTTGATGTCTTCCGGCGTGCCGCCCCAGCGCCACTCGTTGTCGGTCAGGTTGGGGAAGCCGTAGGCGCCCTTGGCGTCGGAGCCGTGGCAGACCGAGCAGTTGGAGGCGAACAGACGACCGCCCATCTTCAGGGCCTGCTCGTCCTTGGCCACTTCCTCGATCGGCATGCCGGCGTACTTGGCGTAGATCGGCGCGTACTGCTTGTCGGCGCGAACCATCTCGCGCTCCCACTCGTGCACGCCGGTCCAGCCGCGCTCGCCGCTGCTGAACGGCTTGCCGTCGCCGGCCTCGTTGTAGCCGGGCAGCAGGCCTTTCCAGTTACCCAGGCCCGGGTAGAGGACCAGGTAGCCGAGGGCGAAGATGATGGTGCCGACGAACAGCATGAACCACCACTTGGGCAGCGGGTTGTCGAACTCCTCGATGCCATCGAAGGAGTGGCCGACGGTGTCCTCGGTGGTGTCGGCGCGCTGACCCTTGCGCACCCCGAAGATCAGCCAGGTGAGCGCGACAATGGTGCCGAGGCTCAGTACGCTGATGTAGATACTCCAGAACGAAGTCATTCTTTATTGCTCCCAGAATCTTGCTCGTCACGCTTCTTGGCTGGGACGTCGTCGGCGAAGGGCAGGTTGGCTGCCTCGTCGAAGCTGCTCTTGCGCTTCTTGCTGTAGGCCCAGAGCACCACGCCGATGAAGGCGATGAAGACCACTGCGGTGCCTATACCGCGAATCATCCCGATATCCATGGCGCGTTACCGTTTGTTCTTGATAGAGGTGCCCAGGCCTTGCAGGAAGGCGACCAGGGCGTCCATCTCGGTCTTGCCCTTGACGGCTTCGCGAGCGCCGGCGATGTCCTCGTCGGTGTATGGCACGCCGAGCGTGCGCAGAGCTTCCATCTTGGCCGCGGTGTCCTTGCCGTCGAGCTTGTTCTCGACG